>CAYQDR010000016.1:0-55020 GCA_964416315.1 uncultured bacterium | reverse complement strand
ACTTGCACCGGCAAGAGCACAGCACCTTTCACGGCGCGCGCGGAAGTTGGGCTAACGCGACGTCGTGGCGGCCTCTCGCTTCGCGGCGCGGGCGTCGCGCGCGGCCTTCCAGCGCGGCTGGTCGCAGATCCGCCCCAGGAACTCGATCGTCGTGTGGGCGGCGAGGTAGGAGGTGATCCCGGTTGGGACGTCGAGCAGCGGGTTCACCTCCACCACGTCGAAGCCGACGATCTCGGTCTGCTCGGCGAGGGCGGTGAACGTGTCGCGGAGCTGGGCATAGCTCATCCCGTTGGGCTCGGCGGAGACGCAGCCGGGGACGAGGGGCATGTCGAGGACGTCGACGTCGATCGACACGTAGACCTTGGCGTCCTTCGGGATCGACTGGACGAACCCGCGCCAGGACACATCCCGGAACTCCTCCATGGTGACGACGCGGTTCCCGTCCCGGAGGGAGTCCTCCAGCATCTCGCGGGTGTTCCGGAGACTCCGGATGCCGACCTGGGTGAGGCCCCGGACGTGCGGCATCTTGGTGATGTGGCGGAACGCGTGGGCGTTGCTCAGCTCGATCCCGTGGATGAACGGCGCGTAGTCGAGGTGGGCGTCGAAGTGGACGACGTAGAGCGGCTCCGTGAAGGCCCGCACCACGGGGAAGCTGATGGCGTGGTCTCCGCCGAGCACGACCGGGAGGGCACCCCGGTCGAGGAGCTTCTGCGTCAGCTGCGTGATGTTGTGGAAGGTGTCGACGACGTTGGTCGGCAGCACCGCGGCGTCCCCCGCGTCCGCGATCCGTCCCCGGGTCATCTCGTGCTCCAGGTAGTTCCGGCGCGCCTGCGGGTCGTAGATCCCGCCACCGCGCGCACCGAAGCGCATCGAGTGCTCGCGGATCCCCCGGGGACCGAAGCGCGACCCCGGCATGAACGGGGACCCCTCGTCGGTGGGCGCCCCCATGATGGCGATGTCGGCGTCCAGCTTGTCGAGGTCGGTACAGAGCGCCGAGCGGAGGAAGGTCGGGACGCCGACGAACGGATAGAACACGCCGGCGCGCTCCGGATTGGGATGGACGTGGCGAGGACCCTGTGACATGCTCTCGTCTCCCTGCGGCCCGCTGGCGGCCGCCGCGTGCGCTCAGCCGATCTGCCCGCTGTGCGCGAGCGCGCCGATCAGGTTCAGGATGAGCCGGACCGCGAGGAGGCTCGTCATGTTCGCGACGTCGGCGCTCGGGACGACCTCGACGAAGTCGTAGCCGGCGATCCGACCCCTCGCGGCGAGTCCGCGGATCAGGTTGGTGACCTCCCAGTAGGTCACCCCGCCCGGAGCGGGGGAGGCCACGCCGGGCGCGATGGTGGGATCGAGCCCGTCGGCGTCGATCGTGATGTAGTAGCGCTTGGAGGGCGGGATGCGTTTCAGGATCTCGTCCATGCCGACGCGGTGGAGCTCCTCCGCGCCCACCAGGATGCTCCCGTACTTCCGGGCGGCCTCGAACTCCTCCTGTCGCGCGCTCCCGAACCCGCGGAGCCCGATCTGCGCCATCCCCCGAGACCCACGGCATCTCCGACGCCCGCCGGAGCGGGCTCGAGAGCCCGTCGCGGATTCCGTCGATGTCGTCGCGCCAGTCGAGGTGCGCGTCGACGTGGACGACGAACATGTCGCCACGGCCCTCGTAGCCGCGCCAGACGGGGATCGGGATCGAGTGCTCGCCGCCGAGGACGACCGGCACGGCGCCGCAGTCGAGGATCTGCCGGATCGCGGCGGTGGTCGTCCGCTGCCCGTCTTCCCAGCGCCCGCCGGTAACCGGGACGTCCCCCATGTCGGCGATCCTGACGTCCTTGCCGGCGAGCAGGTCGCCCCCGAAGTCGAAGTCGTAGTGCGTCCGGTAGCGCGGCACGTACCGCATCGACTGCTCCCGGATCGTCTGGGGCGCGGTCGCGCAGATGGTCGACCGGTGAAGGTCGTAGGGGACTCCGAACGGGACCCCGATCACGGCGACGTGCGCGTCGAGGCGGTCGAGGTCGTCACAGCGCGGGGCGTCGAGGAAGGTCGGCCGCCCGGACGGGACCGGCTTCAGCTTGATGGCCACGGGTCACTCCTCTCCGTCAGATCGTGGTGTTCGTTTCGGGTCAGGGACGTTCGGGGCACCTCGACGTCCCGTGGTACCCGGTGAACATCGCCGCCGCGTCGTCCGGCACCGGGCTCGCAGCCGAAGGCGCGTTGCCTCGAAGGGCGGTGGCGCCGTGATCACCGTCGCAGAGCACCCTCCGGTGGTAGTGGCGGCGGAAGGCGGCGACGCTCGACATGTCGAGGTCCTCGGGCGGCTCGCCGAGGAGGCCCGCGAGCCAGCGCCGGTACAGGCGGTAGTTCGGGCCCGAGAGCGGGGCGTAGGACATCCCGTCGATCCCAAGGAACTCCGTGGTGATCCCCTGCCGGAGCCCCATCGGGTGCTGGGGGTCGGTGAGCAGCGCGCCCTCGGCGTGGGTGTGGGGATCGATGAAGCCTGGCGCCACGACGAGGCCGGTCGCGTCGATCACGCGCCGCGCCTCCGCCCGCCCCAGGTCCCCGATGGCGATGATCGTCTCGCCGGTCACGCCGACGTCGGCTCGATAGCCCGGGGCCCCGGTGCCGTCGACGACCGTGCCACCGCTCAGGACGAGCTCGAACATGAGGCCCTCCCGGGTCGCGTCACTTGACGGGCAGGTCGCGGGGCAGCCGCGTGAGCCGCTCGTGCCCCGTGGCGGTGACCAGGACCGGGTCCCCGAGCGCCACGTAGAAGCTCGCGTCGGGGGCGAGGAGCCCCGCGTGGAAGAGGAAGGTCATTCCCGCCTGGAGGACGTGCGGGTCGGTCTCCTTGATCCGGAGATTGTCGATCCAGGTCGGGGGGTAGCCGAGGCCGATGCCGTAGCCGACGTGCTGCCCGCGGCGCGAGTAGCCGCGCCCGGCCATCTGCTCGTGGACCCACCGGGCGAGGTCGGCCGTCCGGACGCCGGGCTTGATTGCCGCCAGCCCGGCGTCGGACGCCTCCCGGATCGCCTCGTACATGGACCGCATGCGCCCGTCCGGGGGGCCGAGCGACGCCGTGCGCATGCAGACCGCGTGGTAGCGGCGGTAGCAGCCGCCGACCTCGAGGAGGAAGGGCTCGCCCGCCTGGACTTGGCGGGTGGTCGCCGCGCCGTGCGTCTGCGTCAGCGTCCGCGGCCCACTCCCCATCGGCGGCGCGACCGAGGGATGCTCGCCGCCGGCCCGGTACATCGCGGCGACGACCGCCGCGTGGACATCGCACTCCCGGACTCCCGGACGGAGCGCGGCCCAGGCAGCCTCGACGCCCGCGTCCATGATCTCCCCGGCCCGTCGCATGCACTCGATCTCCGCGGGCGACTTGATCAGGCGCAGCTCCGCCACGAGATCGGAGGCGTCCACCAACTCGGCCTCCCGGAGGGCGTCCCGCAGGAGGTCGTAGTAGTACGGTAGGAGGGCGTGGCTCTTGCGCTCGATCCCGATGCGCTTCCCGCGAAGGAGCCCGCGGTCGGCCAGGACTTCGGCCGTCTGCCGGGCGGGATCCCGTGTCGCGTCGTCCAGCCAGACGCGGACATCCTCGACGATGCCGCCGTCGCGCACGAGCAGCTCGTCGACCTTGCGGACGAGCGCCGTCATCGGCTCGTCGGCCACCGGGACGATGAGCACCTGGTAGACCCAGTAGCCGATCTGGTCGTAGGCCGTAAGGTAGACCATGTGCTCCTGGTGGAAGACCAGGAGGACGTCGAGGCCCGCCTCGCGCATAGCGGTCCGAGTCCGCCGCAACCGCGCCGCGTACTCGGCCCGATCGAACGCGGGTCGCATCATGGCCGTCCTCCGCTGGGCGTCAGCGCGGCCGTGAGCTCGGCCGCCGAGTCGAGTGTCTCCAGTTTGGAGACGTGCTCCAGGACCCGGGCCGCCCCGGCCCCGCCGAGGATGGGCTCCGCGAGCTCCCGGTACTTGCGCTCGGTCTCGCCCTCGGTCATCGGCTCGGCCGGACCGCCGCGGGCGTGCCGGCGCGTGTGCTCGAACGTCCCGTGCTGGGTCTCGATGACGACGGTTGCCGGGATCCGGGCCGAGTCGCGGGTCGTCGCGTACGTCACCTGGGCGGCGGGGTCGGTCTCCAGCTCGACGCGGTCCATCAGGTCGAGGACTGCGAGGTCGGTCCGGTTGTCGGCGTGCCACCACTCGGCCCGGGGCCGGTCGAGGATCGCCATCGCCATGGCGTGCGGCACGCTGAACTGCGCGTCCACCATGGTGGCCGGACGCCGCGAGTGGAACCAGGCGCGGAACGCCTCGATCGAGTGCACGGTGACGCGCCGCACGTCGCCCGGCCGGAGTCCGTGCCGGGTGATCACCTCGCGCACGGCGTCGAGGGTCGAGTGGATCCAGCGGCAGCACGGGTACGGCTTGAGCGAGACGCCGAGCACCTGCCAGTCGGTCCCGAGACCCCGGACCATCCTGTCGAAGTCGCAGCGGTCGGACCCCAGCATGACCCAGAGGCCCCGGTCCCCGTCGAGGATGGTCCGCGTCGCCCGGAACCCCCGGGCAGCGAGGAGCGCGGCGCGCACCCCCCCTTCCGCCGGCCAGGCCACGTTGTCCTTGATCCACGACAGCTCGCCCTCGTCCCAACCGAACTTCCCCTCGTGGGGGAGCGGCGCGAACGCCCCGGCCAGGCCGAACGCCCGCAGGGTCTCGTCCGGCCCCAGCCGGAGGAGCCGGGCGGCCGCGGCCACCGCCCCGAAGGTCTGGGTGACGCCGTTCCCGTACACGCGGACGCGCCGCTCCCAGCTCGGCTGGACCGCTCCCGCGATGCGCGACCAGACCTCGTAGCCGGCGAGGATGGCCGTCAGCAGGTCCGTCCCGGAGCGGCCGCCGGCCTCGGCTAGGGCCAGCGCGGCCGGGATCACGGTCGCGCCGGGGTGGCCGGTGGGGCCGGTGTCATCGTAGTCGAGGGCGTTCGCCGCCATCGCGTTCGCGAAGGCGGCCAGGCCTGGCGCCGCCCGGCCGGGCGTGCTGATCACCGTGGCGCTGCTCCCGCCGTCGGCCGACGCGACGTCGGCGGCGGCCCGGGCGAGCGGCGTCCGGCTCCCGCCGAGCGCACAGCCCAGGTGATCCAGGACGAGGCGCTTCACCGCCCGGACGACGGGGGACGGAACGTCGTCGAGCGACAGGGCGAGCGCGAACCGGGCAAGCGCGGCGGTCGGGCTCTCCGCCATGTCCGGCTTCACACGACGATCAGCTCGCGGCGGTGCGGCGTCAGGATCTCGCAGCCGGTCTCGGCGACCGCGATCGTCTCGCTGAAGCCGGCGGCGATG
Organism: uncultured bacterium; assembly: GCA_964416315.1. Lineage (GTDB taxonomy): Bacteria > Methylomirabilota > Methylomirabilia > Rokubacteriales > DASRDR01 > CAYQDR01. The sequence continues at coordinate 49,696 of CAYQDR010000016.1, read as the reverse complement.
AGCCCCGGGATGCGCAGAGAGCGAACCCCGTGGAAGGTCATGCCGGGCTGGAGTACCTCGTCCGAGCCCGCCACGATCCAGACGGAGTCCTCCGACCACCAGTCGGACACCGGCGTCTGGTACCCGGTGAGGTAGCAGACGCTCGGCAGGTGGTGGAGCAGGAGGAGGTCGAGCCCCTGGGCGTCCATCGCGCGGCGCACCCGCGCGAGACGCTCGCGGTACTCGGCGTCCGAGAACGCCATCTCCTTCGGGACCGGTCGCGCCCGGTAGCTCTCGAGGATGTCCATGGCTCCGCCCTTCACCGCCGGGGCCCGGGCGCCGCGGCGGCGGCCGCCGTCTGGAGGCGCAGGAGGTCGGCGGGGGGGATGTGGCACACGATGGCGTGGCCCCGCTCGGTCGTCGTCACGACCGGCGGCGCCTCGCGCTCGCAGATGGGCCCGATCTTGCGCGGGCAGCGCGGGTGGAACGGGCAACCGGACGGCGGCGCGGCTGGGTTGGGCGCCGGCCCCTCGAGCCGGATCGCCGCGGCCGGACGCACCGCCGACAGCGAGGGCACGGCCGACAGCAACGCCTCCGTATACGGATGGTAGGGCGGGGTGAAGACGTCCTCGGTCCGTCCCGCCTCGGCGATTCGGCCGAGATAGAGGACGACGACGCGGTCGGCGATGTGACGGACCACGGAGAGGTCGTGGGAGATGAAGAGGTACGAGGTGTGCTCGCGCGCCTGGAGCTGGGCGAGGAGGTTCAACACGGTCGCCTGCACCGACACGTCGAGCGCGGAGGTCGGCTCGTCGCACACGACCAGATCCGGGCGGCAGGCGAAGGCCCGCGCGATCGCCACGCGCTGGCGCTGGCCGCCGGAAAGCTGGGCGGGAAACACGTCGAGGTACCGCGCCTCGAGGCCGACAGCCTCGAGAAGGCGCGCGGTGCGGGCCCGGCGGGTCTGGCGGTCCGCCAGGCCGAACAGGGTGAGAGGTCGGGCGACGGCGGCGAGGATCCGCCGGCGGGGATTCAGGGTGAGGTCCGGGTTCTGGAAGACGATCTGGAGCCGCCGCCGGAGCGCCCGGGACCAGGTCGTCGGCCGCCGAGGCAATGCCTGGCCGTCGATCCGGACTTCGCCCCCGGTCGGCTGGAGGAGGCCAACCACGCAGCGCGCGGTGGTCGTCTTCCCCGAGCCGCTCTCCCCCACGACGGCGAGCGTCTCCCCCGGCGCGAGCGCGAGCGAGACGCCGTCGACCGCGCGGACAAACCGCTGGCGGCCGAGCGCGCCGGCCACGCCTGCCCCCTGCCGATAGTGGTGGACCAGGTCGACCACCTCGAGGAGCGAGGTCGACCCTGCCGCGGCGGCCCTGGCACGCGCCGCGACCGACGGCGCCCGGGTAGTGCCCGGCGGTGGGACGCGCTCCGAGTAGAAGCAGCGGGCGCCGTGGTCCGGTGCCGTCTCCACCCACGGTGGGGGCTCCCGCCGGCACCGGTCGTCGGCCATCGCGCAGCGGGGCGCGAACTGGCACTGGCGCACTTCCTCGCGCGGATCGGGCAGCGTGCCCTCGATCGCCGGGAGGAACCGCGTGGCCGCCGGCCGGTCCACCCGCGGCAGGCAGTCGAGGAGGGCGACCGTGTAGGGATGCCGGGACCGCGCGAACACGGCTCCGACCGGCCCCTGCTCCACGATCTCCCCCGCGTACATCACGGCGACCTCGTTCGCGAGCCGCGCGATCACGCCGAGGTTGTGGGTGATGTAGAGGATGCCGGCTGCCGTGCGCTGCCGGAGCGACTCCACGAGATCGAGGATGCGCACCTCGGTCGTCACGTCGAGCCCCGTGGTCGGCTCGTCGAGGACGAGGAGGTCGGGATCGCAGGCGAGCGCGGTCGCGATGGAGACCCGCTGCTGCTGGCCCCCGGAGAGCTGGTGCGGGTAGCGCCGCGCGATCTCGGCGGGGTTCGGGAGCTGGACGGCGGCGAAGAGGTCGAGCATGCGGGCTCGGGCCTCGGCGCGGCCGAGCCGCTCGTGCTCTTCCAGGACCTCGACCAGCTGCTCGCCGACCGTGAGCACCGGGTTGAGCGCGCTGGCCGGGTCTTGGAACACCATGGCGAGCCGGCGCCCCCAGAGCCGACGCAGCTCACGCGCGGGCTTGCCCACGAGATCCTCGCCGCGGTAGCGCACCTCGCCCGCGACCTCCGCCTCGGGCCCGAGGCCGGCCATGACCGCCAGGGCGACCGTGCTCTTCCCGGAGCCCGACTCGCCGACGAGCCCGACGATGCGCGCCGGCGGGACCGTGAGCGAGACGCCCTTCACGGCCCGGACCGGTCCCGCGCCGGTCCGGTAGGTGACGCGGAGGTCGCGTACGGTGAGGACCGGCTCGCCGCCGCTCACGGAAGTCACGGCGCCTCCCCGACCCGGCCGAGGGCGAGGGCCTCCCGGAGCGCGTCGCCCAGGAGGTTGGCGCCGACGACGGCGGTGGAGATGGCCGCGGCCGGCAGGATGGCGAGCCACGGCGCCTGGGCGAGGAACGGGAGGGCCTCGTTGATCATGAGCCCCCAGTCCGGCGCGGGCGGCTGGGCCCCGAGCCCCAGGAATCCGAGCGAGGTCGCGAGCAGGATCGCATAGGCGAAGCGGATCGTCACCTCGACGATGATCGGGGCCCAGGCGTTGGGCAGCATCTCGCAGAAGATGATGTAAAGGCCGCCCTCGCCGCGGGCCCGAGCCGCGTCGATGAACTCGGACACGGCGAGGCTCAGCGCGACGCCGCGCACCACGCGGGCCGACCGGGGCATGAACACGACGGCGATCCCGAGCGCGACGTAGACCGGATTGGCCCCGACGGTAGTCAGGAGCAGCATCGCCAGGAGGAGCGCCGGCAGCGCCATGAGCGCGTCCACGACGCGCATGAGGATCTCATCCACCAGGCCACGATAGAACGCGCCGAGCATCCCCACGAGCACGCCGAGGCTCACGCCGAGGAGGGTGCTGGCGGTCGCGAGGAGGAGCGTGCTGCGGGCGCCCCACATGACCCGGCTCAGCTGGTCGCGGCCGTACTGGTCGGTGCCGGCGAGGAACTCGCGCGAGGGCGCCTCGAGCGTGTGGAGGATGTTGAACTGCGCGTACTGGTACGGGGCGAGGGCCGGGCCGAACACGGCCAGCCCGACGTGGATCGCGAGGAGCGCGGCGCCGGCCATGGCTGGCGGCGAGGGCGCGAGGACAGCCCGCGCGAGCCCGGCGCCCCGGCGGATCGCGGCGAGGGCCCCGCGCCCCGGGGCGATCTCGGCCGCCGCGTCGACCGATCGGCTCATGGCTCAGTACCGAATCCGCGGATCGAGGTAAGCGTAGAACAGGTCGGCGGCCAGGTTCGCGAGCGCGTAGGTGACCGCGATCAGGAGGGCCGCCATCTGGATGACGGGCACGTCCCGGTGGTTAACGGCGTCGACCATCAGCCGGCCGAGTCCGGGGTAGGCGAAGACGCTCTCCACGACCACGATGCCGCCGATCAGGAACCCGACGTTGATGGCGACGATGCCGACCGTCGGGAGGAGCGCGTTCCGGAGGGCGTGGCGGAGGATGACGAGCCGCAGACGGAGGCCCTTGAGCCGCGCCGCGCGGATGTACGGCTTCTCCAGAACCTCGATCATGCTGGCGCGCGTCATGCGGGTCATGTGGGCGAGGAGGGCCAGGACCAGCGTGAGCGTCGGCAAGACGAGGCTCGGCGCCGCCGACCAGAGGCTCACCCGGGGATCGATCAGACTCGAGGGCGGGAAGATCGGGAAGCGGAACGCGAGGACCAGGATCAGGACGGTCCCGGAGATGAACTCCGGGAGCGAGACCGCCACCAGGGTAACGAGCCCGACCGCCTGGTCGAGGAACCGGTTGCGCCGGAGCGCCGAGACGACGCCGAGCCCGATCGCGAGCGGCACCGCGACGGCGAGCGCGAGGATGGCCAGCACGGCCGACTTGCCAAGCCGCTCGAGCACGAGCGGGCGGACCGGGACCTGGTAGAGGAGGGATGTCCCCCAGTCGCCGCGGACGGTCCCGCCGATCCAGTCGAGGTAGCGGAGCGGGGCGGGCCGGTCGAGCCCGAGCTTCACGCGGAGGGCGGCGAGGTCCTCGGGCGTGGCCGAGGTCCCGAGGATCATCACCGCCACATCGCCGGGCAGGATCTGGACAACGCCGAAGATCAGCACCGAGACGATGGCCATCACCAGCGCCACCAGGAGGAGGCGCCGGCCGACGAAGGCGACGACCCGCATCGATGCCGATCTTCGGCGTCGGCCCTCTCAGGGCCCGTGAAGACATCGCCGGTGGGAGGTCGCGGACTGCAGCCCAACCGCCCACCCCTTGAGGATCCACTCCCGGCGGCGGCTGTGCCGCCGCAACACCTCCGGGGGAGCCCCCGGAGGGGGCCGTCGAGGCCCCCTCCGGTTCATGTCAGGCCTCCAGATACGCGTTGCGGAAGTCGCACCAGCGCAGCGGGTGGAGCGTGTACCCCTTGACAGCCGCGCGCATCGCGCTTACGTACTGCGTGTGGTACGCGACGGCATAGTGGCCCTCGTCTGAGATCAGCCGCTGCGCCTCGGCGTAGAACTCCTTGCGCTTGCCTGGGTCGGTCGAGGAGCGGCCGTCCTCGAGCAGCCTGTCGAGCTTCGGGTTCGAGTAGTTGCCCTCGTTCCAGCTCCCGCCGGTGCGGAAGTAGGGATAGATGGTCTCATCGATCGTGGACCGGCCGAACCAGTTGTTGATGTAGAGGGACTTCTTCTTCCACACCGTGCTGTTGAACACTGACCATGTCACCGTCTTGACCTCGAGCTTGATCCCCGCGGGCGCCACCATCTGCTGCGTGACGACCGCCAGCTCCTGCATGCCGACGCGCTCGTTGGAGGTCCAGATCTCGGCGCTGAAACCCTGCGGGTGGCCCGCCTCGGTGAGGAGCGCCTTGGCGCGGGCCACGTCGCGCGTCCGCTGCGGGAGGGCGGCGTAGAACGGGTTGATGTCCGGCACCGGGTGGTCGTTGGCGACCGTGCCGCGCCCTTGCCAGATGGCCTTGATCACCGCCTCCCGGTCCAGGAGGAGCTTCATGGCGAGGCGCACCCGATTGTCGTCGAACGGCTTCTGGTCGGTCGCCATGACGACAGGCTGGAAGGACGTGCTCTTCACGGCAACGACGGAGACGCCCGGGGTCTTCTCCAGGGTGCCGATGAAGGCCACCGGCACCTCGAACATCATCTGGACGTCGTTCCCGGAGAGCGACGCCACCTGGGTCGCGTGCTGGGGCATGTTCACCTGCCACAGTTCGTCGAGGTAGGGGCGCGGCTTGTCCCAGTAGTCCGCGAACTTGACCATGCGTGTGCGCTCGCCCGGCTTGAACTCGACCACCCGGAACGGTCCGGTGCCGGACGGCTCGCTCACGATCTTGTCGGCGCGGTCCGCGGGCAGGATGCGCCCGAAGGTGACGCCGAGGTTCACCGGCAGGTCGGCGTACGGCGACGACAACCGGAACCGGACCGTGTAGTCGTCGACGGCCTCGACCTTCTCGATCGGCCCCATCGCGGTCCGTCCCGGGGACCCGGTCTTCGGGTCGAGGACCCGCTCGAACGTGAAGACGACGTCGCTCGCCTTGAACTCCCGGCCGTGGTGGAACTTGACGCCCTGCCGCAGGTTGAACGTCCAGACCCGCGCCTCGGCGTCGGAGCTCCAGCGGGCGGCGAGGGCCGGCTGCGGCTGGAGCTTCGCGTCGACGCGCGTCAGGTTGTCGTAGACGTTCTGGGTGATCATGTACTCGTCGCCCTGGACGCTCACGGCTGGATCGATCGTCCGCGGCGAGCTGGCCCACGCCATCCTGAGCGTGCCGCCCTGCCGCGGCGTCTGCGCCCACGCCCGTCCGGCCTCCCGCCTCGCGATGAGCGGGGCGGTCACGCCGACCGCACCCGTCATGAGGGCGAGCTCCAGGAGCTGCCGCCGCGTGATCGTCTCCGAGCGCATACCTCCGCCGTCACGGTGTCTCTCGCTCATCTCCCTGTCCTCCTTCCGTCGTGGACCGCTCACCTCGGGCGGCCCAGGGCGTCCTGAAGGCGCTGGAGGCTCGCCGGCTCCTCGAGCTCGAACACGGCCTCCTTCACGGCCCGCACCCCTTCGGGCGGAAGAGCGCGCGCCGCCAGCTCCTCGTACTTCGCGATCACCTCCTCGCGGCTCAGTGGGTTCTCCGGAGCCCCGCGTGCGAACGGCACGTGGCCGGTGAAGGTCCGCCCGTCCCGCGCCTCGACCGTGACGTAGGGCTCCGAGCCCTCGGGGAGCGTCGCGTCGACCTCGAGCGTGACGCGCCGCATGAGCTCGCGGACGCAGAGGTCGTGGAGCCACCGCTCCTCGTACTCCGCGAGGGACGCCCGGCCGGCCACCCACGCGACCGCCACGCTGTAGGGGAGACTCATCTGCGCCGCCAGCCGCGTCGCGGGCTCCACCTCGCCGAGCATCAGCCGATCCGCCTCGGTGCAGCGGATTCGGACCGCCGCGACGTCGTCGGCCGCGAGGCCCTCGCGACGGCGGACCTCGAAGACCACGTCGAGGGTCGAGTGGGCGCCGCGGCAGCTCGCGTAGGGCTTGACGCCGCTCCGGAGGATCTTGAAGTCCTCGCCGAGCCCCGCGGTGAGCCGGCCGGGCTCGGCGCTGCCGGCGGCGTACGTCGGGAGGAAGCCCCCCCAGTCCGCCTCGAAGACGCGGCTCGGCCCTGTGAACCCTGCACGGGCGAGGAACGCGGCCAGAACCCCCGTCTCGGCCGCGCGCCCCGGGTGGTAGCGCTTCGCCATGGCGCCGTCCGCGATGAACGCCCACAGCCCGCCGGTGTAGCTCCCCGCCAGCCCGAGCGCCCACGTGGTCCGCTCGCGGTCGAGGCCGAGCACCTTGGCCGCTGCGGCCGTCGCGCCGAAGCTCCCGCAGGTGCCCGTCGAGTGCCAGCCGCGCCCGTTGTGGGCGCGATACCCGCCGGCCGCCTCCAGCACGCGGAGCGCCACGTCGTAGCCGATGACGATCGCCTCGAGCACGCGGGAGCCGGGCGCGTCGGCCCCCTCCGCAACAGCCAGGACCGCCGGCACCACCACGGCACCGGAATGGTCGCACCCGCCGAAGTCGTCGAGTTCTTGGGCGTGGGTCGTGGTCCCGTTCACGAGCGCCGCTGTCGCCCGGGTGGTCCGCGCCACGGTCCCCCAGAGCGTCGCGGGACCGGTCTCCCCACCGACCTCACGCGCGGCTCGGATGACGGCGCGGGCCTCGGCCGTGTCGACGCCCGCGAGCGCCGCCCCCAGGGTATCGAGGAGGAGGAGCTTCGCGTGGGCGACGACCGGCGCGGGCACCCGAGACAGCTCGAGCTCGACCCCGAAGGCGGCCAGGGCGCCGCTCAGGCTAGACGTGCGGGCGGTCTCGGGCCGCACGGCGGTAGTCACCGGTCGATCACCGCGAACGCGTCGATCTCGACCAGGAGCTCGGGGAGCGCCAGGCCCTGCACGACGACCCCCGTGCTGCAGTGGTGGACGCCCTCGAAGTACTTCTCGATCATCCCGTAGACGGCGGGGCGGTACGAGACGTCCGTCACGTACACCGTGAGCTTGCAGACGTCCTTGATGCTGCCGCCGGCCTCCTCCATGAGCTGCTTGATGTTCTTGCACGCCTGCTCCGCCTGGGCCCCCGGGTCGCCCTTCCCGATGAAGCGCCCGTCGAGGTCGAAGCCAGTCTGCCCGCGGAGGAAGACGCAGTCCCCGTGCGTGCGGATGGCCATCGAGTAGATCCCGCGGGCGCCGTGCTTGTACGCGGAGGCGTCGAACTTCCGGATGAACTGCTTCGGCATGTGTCCGGTCTCCTCTGGTCGGCCGGCGAGGCTACTCCGAGTGAGACAGCCGTCCGTGCGAGGCGTCGGGTTCGTCAGAGTAAAGCACCTTTCCGCGCCGGCCGTCAAGGCGCGCCGGGACGGGGCACCGGTGGCGGGCGGCGCGCGGACCGTGAGGCGGATCAGCCGCCGGACGGGAATCCGAGCCTCACGAGAGCCGCACCGTCAGGTCAGTCACCCGCCCGGCGTTAGTCGGCGCAAGGTCCTGCGGGCAGGCCGAGCAGGCCGCGACGAGGTCCATACGCGCGAGGAGCGTGACGTAGTCGCCGGGGCGCGCCGGGGATGCCGCCGTGAGGAAGCGGCCATCCGGCAGGACCGGCGAGTGCTGGAACAGGTTCACCGGGTCCGGTATCCGCCAGGCGGGGATGTCGAACGGCGCGAGCGCCTCGACGAAGTTCATCCGGCAGCTCCGGTGGTCCTCGACCCCGAAGTCCCGGCGGTAGCGGTAGGGGTCGCAGGCCGGAGCCAGGATGTCGTGCACCCCCACCGTGTCCTCGACCAGCTCGAGGATCGGCTCGCGACGGTTCGTGAACAGGCTCGCACCCTTGGTCAGGCGGATCGACTGGAAGCAGCGGCGCGTGTGGCTCGGGCTCAGGAACTCCGTGAGATCGCTCGCGTTGAAGGCCACCAGGTCGCCCACCTGGTGTCCCTCCGTCTGGGCGATCGTCACGCGCTCGCCCGCCCGCATACGCCACATCCGGGCGTGGCCGGCCGGGATCACGAACTCGCGCGGGGACGTGATCACGCTCCTCCCGGACCCGAGAACGGGCCGCCCATCCGTCCCCGCGCCGGACGCCTCGCTCGCCACCCAGCGCGCCAGCTCGAGGCCGTGAGTGAGCCACACACCCCGAAAGGTCTGGATGTAGTCCACCAGCGCCTGGAGCATCAACATGCGCGAAGGCCGGCCGATGTACTGGGGATGGAGAATGAGGGTGTAGGCGCCGCCGAGCGGGTACATGCCGCGGAACTCGTCCTTCCAGGTCGAGAGCACGGCAGCGGGCGGAAAGATCTGCCGGTAAAGGGGCGGCCGGATCCCGTAGGCGAAGAACGGCCCGTCGTCGAGGATCCACGTCGTGGGAAGCTCGACCAGCGGCGGGGTGCCGGGATGGAGGTAGGGCCACAGCGTGTCCTGGAGGTTCGATGCGTAGACGAAGCCATGCTTCCGGAGGAGCCCCGTGGTCTCGTTGGTGATCTCGTACCGCGGAGCGCGATAGCCCACGGGCCGCTCGCCGGTGATGCTCTCCAGGATGCCGGAGGTCTTCACGAGGATCTCCTCCTCTTCGTCCCGGGAGCGCCCCTCGAGCGCCTCGTGGAGATAGCCGTGGTGGCCGACCTCGTGGCCCCGGCGGTGGATCTCGGCCACGACGTCGGGGTAGCGCTCGGCCGTCCAGCCGGGGACGAAGAAGGTGGCCCGAAGGCCGTTGCGGTCCAGGAAGTCCAGGATCAGGGGCACGCCGACCTTGGGGCCGTAGGCTCCCTGGGACATGACGGCCAGGCGGTGCAGGTTGGCCGGATCGCGCGAGATCCAGGCGGTCTCGGCGTCGAGGTCGAAGGTGAGGCAGACAGCCGACGTCACGCCGCGGGGCCATCGGATGGGCGGCTTCGGGGCAGAAGTTCGCGGTCGCCGGCTCTGTTTCACGGGTATTCGGCCCGAGATCCGCTTCGCCACGTTTGTCCCTCCCTCACGCGTCTCCATGAGCATAGCCGACGCGGGGAACCCGGCGCCACAAGCGCGCCGACCGCGGGCGAGATTACTGCCGCATCGACGGCCCCGGTCGACTCAGCTAGACTCAGGCGAGACTCGGGCGTGCCCAGGGCGCATGGCTCGCCCGAACTCCACCACGAAGAGGAGTCTGACCGTGCCTGACGGCCATCAGCCGCAAGCAGACCGCGTCACCCAACTCAAGCGCGAGCTGTGGTCCGAAATCGAGCGTCGACGCGACGAGCTCGCACAGTTCTGCGCGGATGGCCTCAAGGTCCCTGCCGAGAACCCGCCGGGAGACACGCGGGCCATCGCCGACCACTACAGCGCGGTCCTCGGGCGCGCGGGGCTGCCGGTCGAGCGGTTCGAGCCGCAGTCCACGAAGGTGAGCCTCGTGAGCACCCAGTCGGGACGCGCGACCCGCCCCCGGTTCGTGTTCAACGGGCACATGGACCACTTCCCGGCCGACGATCCGGCCCTCTGGTCGTTTCCACCCTACGGGGGGCGGATCGAGGACGGCAAGATCCTCGGTCGCGGGGTGGCCGACATGCGGGGCGGACTCACGGCATCCCTTTTCGCCTACCTCCTGCTTCACGAGCGCCGCGTCCCCCTCCGCGGGCCCCTGACCCTCATGCTGGTTGCAGACGAGGAGACGGGTGGCGCGTGGGGAACCGGATGGCTGCTCGAGAACCGGGCGGAGCTCGCGGGCGATGCCTGCATGATCGGGGAGCCCGAGTCGCCGGACGGCGTCCGAATCGGCGAGAAGGGCAAGTGCCAGTTCCGCCTCGTCGCCGAAGGCGCCTCCCGTCACGGCGGGCTGGGCACCGGCGACGACGTAGTCATCCGGATCGGCGCCGCGCTCCAGGAGGCGCGGCAGATCGTCCAGCTCGAGGACAACCCGCCCGTGGAGCTCCTCCCGGTCCTCGAGACGATGGCGCGCTACTGGCGCACGGAGCACGACCGAGGCCGCCAGTGGCTCTACCGGCGCCCATCGATGACGGCGGGTGTCATCCGGGGCGGCATCAAAGTCAACATCGTGCCCCGCCGATGCGAGGTCGAGATCGATTGCCGCCTGCCGTTCGGCATGACACCCGAAGACATCCGGCGCGATGTCGAAGGACGGCTGTCCGCCGCCGGCCTCCACGACGTCCGCTTCGAGCCGATGCCTCCGCTGTTCACCGCGAGCTATACATCGCCGACGGATCCGCTCGTGCGTCTGGCGCGGGCCAACGCCGCCCTGGCGACGGGACAGGAACCGCAGCTCACGATCACCTTCGCCGCCACGGACGCGCGCTACTTCCGGCCGCGGGGCGTCCCCACGGTGATCTTTGGCCCTCGTCCCAACAACATGGCCGCACTGGACGAATTCATCACGGTGCAGGATCTGGTGACGGTGACGAAGGTCCACGTGGGCACGGCACTCGATTTCCTGCTCGATTTCCAGGCGTGAGCCATTCGGCGCCCGCCGCGCCCCCCACCCCCCCCACTCGGGCCGGGCCGCCCGCCACTACATCACGACGCCGCCGTTCGGGCTGAGCACCTGGCCGGCGTAATAGTCGCCGTCGTCCGACGCCAGGAAGAGGACCGTCAGGGCAATGTCCCGCGGATGCCCCCAGCGGCGGAGCGGGATGTTAGCCTTGTTCTCGTCCCGGAACTCCGGGTTCGAGCGCAGCATGTCCGTGTCGGTGGGGCCGGGCGCCACGGCGTTGACGTTGATCCCGAGCGGGGCGAGCTCGCGGGCCAGGGACTTCGTGAGCCCGATCACGCCGGCCTTGGAGGCCGCGTAGGCCGCCAGCCCGGCGCGGCCGACCAGGGCCAGCTCCGAGGCAATCGTCACGATCTTCCCGCTGCGCTGCCGCATCAGGTACGGGAGGGCTGCGTGGATGGCGTTGAACGTCCCCTTGAGGTTCACGGCGACGACCCGGTCCCACTCGGCCTCGGTGACGTCGACGAGCGGCCGGCGGTGGACGATCCCGGCGTTCGTCACCAGCACGTCGATGCGGCCCAGCGTCTCGATCAACATCGTCACGGCCGCCCGCACGGCGGGCGCGTCGGTCACGTCGGCCGGGAGCGCGATGGCTTTCCCGCCGAACTGTCGGACCTGGTCGACGACCTCGTTGGCGAGTGCGGTCTGCTCCGGGTCCGGAAAGTAGTTGACTCCGACCGACGCTCCCTCGCGAGCCAGCGTCAGCGCGATCTCACGCCCGATCCCTCGGCTCGCCCCGGTCACCAGGGTGACCTTACCGTCCACGCGGCCTCGTCCCATGTCGCTCCCTCAGCAGTATATGCCACCAGGTCAAGCGGCGGCCGTCCTGGGGTCGGCTCGGCCGGCACTTCCGGCTGGTCCCGTCCCGTGGCAACCCGCCAGGAGGAGATCAAAGCGATGACCGCCCGACAGCTCGAGCCGTTCTTGGCCGCCGCCCGCGCGGAGGATGCACGCTGGTATCCGTTGTGGCAACTGTCTCGCCTTCGCGAGCCTGCTCCTCCAGCAGGGCGAGAGCCCGGTGTACGTCCAGCGGCAGCTCGGCCACGCCTCGATCAAGCTCACGGTCGACACCTACGGCCGCTGGCTCGCGATGGGCAACAAGGCCGCCGTCGACCGCCTCGACGGCGCAAGTGGTAGCAAAGTGGTAGCAAACGCGGTGGCAGGCGCCCGTTATCGGACGTGGGATGCGGCGGAAGTACGCGATTCGGAAGTGGTGAGGCGTGGAGGATTCGAACCTCCGACTCCCTGCTTAAAAGGCAGGAGCTCTACCGGGCTGAGCTAACGCCTCTGGCCAATACTATCACGGAGTTACGTACATCAAGCCTCCGGTCGCGAATCTGCTCGCTGACGTTTTGCCGACGTGCAGGACCCTTCGTGCCGACTCGGTGAAGGGTATTCCTGGGACAGTTCGGGATGTCCCGGGACCGTTCGGGAAGACGCACCCCTGCCGTGTAGGCAGGAGCTCGGTCTGTCAAGCCACCAGAGGCGGCGCCCGGCACGAGGAGGGTACGCCGCCGGTTCAACTCATGGACCACCGCGGCCCCCGCCAGCCAACGAGCCAAACAAGAACCCCTCGGCCAGTCCGCGACTTCCCGAAGGGCTTCTCTTCCGCCCGCTTTCCCTCATGCCGTGCCTCAGCAGCGACCGGCGCGGCAACGAGGCTGACGGAGGGCCGAGGACGAGCGCCATGCGTTCGGTCATTCGATCACCTGATCCGCCCGCACCAGGACTGACGGCGGGATCGTCAGGCCGAGGGCCTTCGCGGTCTTCATGTTTATGACAAGCTCGAACTTCGTGGGCTGCCCCACGGGCAGGTCGGCCGGCTTGGCGCCCTTGAGGATACGGTCAGCGTAAACGGCGAGGCGCCGGAACACGTCGCGCAGGTCCGGGCCATAGGACATGAACCCGCCGGCCTCCACGAAGTCGCGGCGCTCGTAGATCGCCGGCATCCGGTGCCGCGCGGCCAGGGCCACAATTCGCTGCCTCTGGGACACCAAGGTCGCCGAAGACAGGATGAGGACGGCGCCGACGCCCCCTTTCTTCGCCGTCTCGAAGGCCGCGTGGATCTCGTGGGCCTGGTGTCCGATGATCGTCAGGGTGGCCAGGCCTCGCGACCTGGCCGCAGCCTCGACGGATTGCTGCTGGGCCCGGTTGGCGGTGGGATCCCAGAGGATCGCCACGCGCCGGATCGCCGGCAGGGCCTCCCGCAGCAGCTCGACCCACTTGGCGCCTATCGCCGGGTTCATCAGTGCCATGCCCGTAACGTTGCCACCGGGACGCGCCATGCTGGCGACCACGCTCTCTCCGACGGGATCCTCCGTGACGAACAGCACGGGAACCCTCGCGAACACCCTCTTGGCCGCCCTGGTGGCGGCGCTCCCTGACGACACGATCAGATCAACGTTGAGACGGGCCAGCTCCTCGGCCAGGCCCGGCAGGTGCTCGGGCCTTCCGCCCGAGTAGCGCTGTTCGATGACGAGGCTGCGTCCCCGCTCGCGCAGACCCTGACGGAATGCCTCAAGCAAGCTGGCGTAAGACGAGGGAGACGCTGCGGCCAAGACCCCTATCCGAGGGACCTGCCCCGTCTGCCGCGCCTCGGCGATGAGCGGGGCGGCAAGCAGGCTGAGGGCGAGCGTGAGGACTAGCGCGACCGCTCTACGGCTCACGGTCTCTTCACTCCGCACCTCCACCAGGCACTACTTGATCAGCTCGGCGGCGTGCACGAGGACCGCGGGCGGGATCTCGTGCCCTTACCTCCCTGATTCCGGCGCCAGGGCGAACAACGCCCAGTCGCCGGGCACCCCCTTGAGCACATGGGTCCCCCGGCTCTCAAAGCGGATCCCCGAGCCCGCCACGAGGTCTTTCACCGTACTGGAGACCAGCACCTCCCCAGGACCAGCCAGGTTGGAGACCCGCGAAGCGATGTGAACCGCGAGCCCGGCGAGCCGATCGCCCCGAATCTCCACCTCTCCCGTGTGGAGGGCCGCCCGGACCTGGAGGCCGATTCCCCGGACCGACTCCATGATTGTGGTGGCGCAGCGAATCGCGCGCGCCGGGCCGTCGAACGCGGCGAGGACCCCGTCTCCGGTCTTGTCGACGAGGCGGCCTCGGAACCGGCTCAGTACCCGCTCGACGAGGGCGTCGTGCCGATCGAGCAGCTCGCGCCACCGGTGGTCGCCGAGCTCGGCGGCGCGGTCAGTCGAGCCGACGATGTCGGTCAGGAGGATCGTCGTGAGGACCCTCTCGGTCTCGGGCGCGCTCCGCTCCCCGGTCAGGAACTCCCGGATCTCCTCGGTCACGCCATTCTCTTCCCGCCAGGCGTAGTGGTCGGATCCGGGAAGTTCGACGTAGCGGGCGCCCGGAATCTGGTCCGCCAGGTAGCGGTGCGCCTTGCGAGGAAGGTGGTCACCCTCGTTTCGGATCACCAGGGTCGGGACCCGCACCAACGGGAGGATGTCGCGGACGTCGATCTCGAAGTTCACCCGCATCGCCTCGACGGCCGCCCCGGGGCTCATCGAGAGGCGCTCGAACCGCCCCCACCACTCCCGAAAGCTCGGGTCGGCGGCGGCCGAGGGGACAAACAAGTCGACCAGGCTTCCGGTGCCCCATTCCTCCTCGAAGCGACGCAGCGTGGCGACCACGACCGGTCGGCGATGCTCCTCAGCGGTGCCAGGCGCCCAGGCCATCCGGGCGAGGGTGTTCCACAGGATCAGTTTGGAGGCCCGATCCGGATGGCTCGCCGCGAAGACGATTCCCATCGGCCCGCCTTCGGACAGCGTGAGGATGGCCGCCCGGGCCGAGCCGGCGGCGTCCATGACGGCCCGAACGTCGTCCATTCGCTCCTCGATGGTGGGCATGCGCTCGACGCGGTCCGACAGGCCCTGCCCGCGCTTGTCGAATCGGATCAGGCGAGAGAACGAGGCGAGCCGGCGAAAGAAGGCGGCCTGAAGGGGCTCCTCCCACTGGTGATCGAGGTGAGATACCACCCCCGGGACGAAGACCAGATCGGGCGGGCCCTCCCCCAGGACCTGATACGCGATGTGGAGGTGGCCGCAGCGCGCATACCGGGTCCTTAATAGTCCGCCCATTCCGGACCCTTCTATGCCAGCTCCTTCAGCGCCGCCTGGGCCTCCTCCAGCCAGAAGCCCATGTCCATCTCGCGGTACAACGTCATCGCCGTGTCAAGGTGCTCGCGAGCCTGATCCGGCTTGCCCGTGCGTCGGTAGAGCTTCCCGAGGCCCAGGTGGCAGTGGGCCACGAGGGGGCGCATGCCAAGTTCGTCGGCCAGCGCTATGGCTTCACGATAGTGGGCCTCGGCCTTCTCGACCTCCCTGGGGTCTTGGTGTGAGGTGATCTCGCCGAGTAGCCACAGAGCTCGCGCTTCGAACCCGCGTTCCTTACGCTCACGGGTCAACTCCAGGGCGTTCTCGGCGAGCCTCATCGCGTCCTCGAGTCTCCCGACGAGCAGATAGCCCTGGCCGAGGTTGACGACCCCCGGTGACTGCCACGCCGGGGCGGCGCTCGCCGCCTGCTCGACCGCCTGCTCCAGCAGAGGCAGTCCCTCGGCCATCCGGCCGGACAGGGCGTAGACCAAGCCCAGGCATGAGGTCGTCAGGGGCAAGAACAATGCGACCTGGGCGACCTGGCTCACCTGAAGGCCACGCTCGAGCGGCGGGATGGCTCTATGGAGGTCTCCCTTGTGAACACGGACAAGGCCGGGCGCCAAGCACGCGACCGCCTGAGTATAGGATGCGGGTCCCTGGGCTAGCCGGCCGGCTTCCTCCGCCAGAGTGATCGCCTCGGCGAACTCGCCACGCTCAGCCAGGCTCCAGCCCAGCCAAAAGCGCGAGATCACAGAGGTGAGCAGATAGCCGGAACGGACTCCGAGTGGATCGTGGGCCACGGACTCCACGACCTTCCTACCCAGATCGATCGCCTTGGAATAGTCGCCCAGCATGTGGTGGACCAAGGCCAGACGAAACCTTGCTTGGATTTCCTGAGCGGCATCCCCGTGGGCCATGGCGATTGCCAGAGCGCGCTCACAAACATGCATCGCCCGGACATGCTCGGCGAGAGCCACAAAGTGCGTGCTCAGATAGCCGAGGATTCTCCCCAGACGGGGCTGGTCATCCAGCGCTGAGGCGAGCGCCTCGGCTGTGCTCAGATGCTTGAAGATCCTCTCATGGTCTCCAAGGGGGAAGAGCACATTGCGAAGCTCGCACCTCAGGTCGATGTCTTGTTCGATGGTTTCGCGGGTTTCCGGGAGATGCCGGAGCGCGATCAGTGCCTGCTCGAAGCACGTCACCGCCTCACGGTAAGCCGAACGCGAGGCCGCCTTGGCACCGGCCTGGTGGAAATACGTCACGGCCTTGCGCCACAGTTCCGCCCGAAAGGCGTGCTGGGCTAGTCGCTCGACCTGCTCGGTCAGGCGCTCAGGGCAGAGGGCCTCGATGGCCTCCACGATCCTGGCGTGGAGTGCGCGCCGGCGGTCCTGGAGCACGCTTCCGTAGGCGACCTCATGGGTGAGGGCATGCTTGAACGTGTACTCGGAGTCTGGGAAGACCTCCGTCTCGTACAGGAACTCCGCGGCCTGGAGATGGGCGAGACCGCGCCGGAGGTCCACCTCTGGCATCTCAGCGATCGCCTCAAGCAGCGTGAAGGGAACATCCTTGCCGATCATGCACGCGGTCTGGAGGAGGGTCTTCTCCTCGGGCGGCAGGCGGTCGATCCGCGCGGCCAGGACCGTTTGCACGGTCGCCGGCACGGGCACGCCGGGGAGGGTCTTCGCGAGGCGGAGCGCACCCCGCTCCCCGACGAGCACCGTGGTCTCCACGAGGGTCTGCACGCTTTCTTCGAGAAAGAAGGGATTCCCCTCGGTCCGCTCGATCAACACCCGCTTGAGCGGCTCGAGGGTCCGGTCCTCACCCAGCAGGGCGTTGAGCAGCGCTTCGGCGCTTTCGGGCGGCAACGGGTCGATCCGGAGCTGGAGGTAGTAGGTCTTGCGGCCCCAGGCGTGCTCGTACTCGGGCCGGTAGTTGACGAGGAGCAGGACGCGCGCGGTCGGGAGGCTCTCGATCAGGCCGTCAAGGAGCGCCTGGGTCTCGGAATCGATCCAGTGGAGGTCCTCGAAGATCACGAGCAGCGGCTGGACCTGGCTCTCCCGGAGCAGCAGGCGTTTGACCGCCTCCAAGGTCCGCTGCCGGCGTTGCGGCGGGTCGAGGGCGTCCCACCCCGCCTCCTCGACGGGGACATCCAGCAGCGCTAGCAGCGGCGTCAGCAGCGGCTCCAGCGCGCGGTCCAGGGTCAGGAGCTTGCCGGCCACGCGTTCGCGAATCTCCCGCGGGCCGTCGCGCTCCTGCACCCGCAGATGCGCCTTCAGCAACTCGATGACCGGCAGGTACGGCGTGGCCCTCCCGTAGGAAACCGAGCCGCTTTCGAGCACCAGCCAGCCGTGGGTGTGGTGCGACCGCGTGAACTCCCAGACCAGCCGCGATTTCCCCACGCCGGCCTCGCCCACGACGGCGACGGCTTGCCCGTGTCCCGCGGCGGCGCGCTCGAGCGCCTGGGTGAGCTGCTGCAGCTCCCCCTCGCGCCCGACAAAGCGGGTCAGGCCGCGCGCGGCGCTGGCCTGGAACCGGGACCGTGCCGGCACGATCCCGGTCAGCTCGTAGACTTGCGTCAGGGTCTCGAGCCCCTTCACGGTGACCGCCCCGAGCGGTCTGACCCGGACGTACCCTTCGGCCAGCTTCAGGGTGTCGCCGCTGACCAGCGCGGACCCGGGCTTCGCCATCTGCTCCATCCGGGCGGCGAGATGCGTCGTCTGCCCGACGGCGGTGTAGTCCATGTGCAGGTCGCTGCCGATGGCGCGCACGACCACCTCGCCCGAATTGAGCCCCACGCGAATCTGCACGGGCGTGCCACCTCCGCGCTGGATCTCGTCCGCGTAGAGGTTGACCCGCCGCTGCATTCTCAGCGCCGCATAGCAGGCGCGGACCGCATGATCCTCATGCCCGATCGGCGCGCCGAAGATCGCCATGATCCCGTCGCCCATGACCTGGTTCACGGTCCCCTCGTAGCGGTGGACGGCCTCCATCATCCGTTCGAGCACCGGGTCGAGCAGCTTGCGCGCCTCCTCGGGGTCGCGGCCGGCCAGCAGCTCCATCGAGCCCTTCAGATCGGCGAAGAGGACCGTCACCTGTTTGCGCTCGCCCTCCAGCGCGCTCTTGGAGGTGAGGATCTTCTCGGCGAGGTGGCGAGGCGTATACGCCTCAGGCGAGGCAAAGCGGGGCTGGCTAGGAACGGCGCCGGTCAGCGGGTGGGCGCACTCCGGGCAGAACTTGGCCGAGGGCGACGCCTGGCCGCCGCAGTTCGGGCAGGTTCGCGCGAGTGAGGCCGCGCACTCCTCGCAGAACTTCGCACGAGGGGAGTTGTCGTGCTGGCACCGGGGACACTGCACGCCGGGGGCCTCCAATCGGGGAGTGCGCCCACAGCCTAGCCCGGGGGAGCGGGAGGGGTCAAGGAGTGGGATGACGGCGGCGGAGCAGGCCCGGAGAGTCCGGCGAGCACATCGCCAGCCAAGCCCTCGCAGGAGGCGAATCATGCCCAGATGGTTGACGGCTTCACGGGCGAAGTGCTCCGGGTTGCCCCCTCATTGCCTTACTGGCAGCGGCGGCCTGGCGCGCAGCCCCGCCGCTGCCGGCCACCGCCGCACTGCGTGGGGCTCGACACGGCGCCCACCGCGCGGCGGCGTCCCCCGCGCGAGCACAGGTCAAGAGATCCAGCGCAAAGGACGACGCGTGATATTGCACTTCCCCCAGGTCACGCGGCGTGTCGGAAGCCGGGGCGAGCGCGGGGTTGGCGCGGACCGTGATGCCCTCGCGTTCGGTTGCTCGCCAGCAGGGGGCGCCCTCCCTCCGCTGACGCCACGCTGACGGTTTTCGGGGTAGCTCCCGGCATGTTCTGGGATATCGGGAGAAACTCAGAGAGGTGAAAAGGCGCGTTCTGGTACGTGCTTAGATGCAGTGGGATGCTGGGCCGGCCAGCTTAAAAGGCAGGAGCTCTACCGGGCTGAGCTAACGCCTCACCTTATCTTACAATGAGTTCCACGTCGTCGGCCGCTGCGCAAGAAAGGCAGGAGCGCTCCGGCCTGAGCTAACGCGTCACCTGATCTTACAACGAGTTCCACGTCATCGCCCGTTGCGCAAGAAGGCATGAGCTCCACCGGGCTGAGCTAAGGCCGTCCCGCTCGTCATTCTGGAGACTTACGCGGGACCCGTCAACTGGGGACCCGGTCTGTATGCCTGTCAGTATGCCCGTGAGACGCCGGTAAGCGTCCGGGAGAGGTCGGCGTCGCTCACGATCGCGTACCGGCGGTAGACCGACTCGGTCTCGTGGCCGCTGATCTTCATCGCGACCGAGAGCGAGACGCCAGCGCGCTCGAGATTCCGGACAGCGGAGCGGCGGAAACCGTGAGGGATGCGGCCGGGGACGCTGGCCTCTCACAGGCCGTATCCCAGACGGAGCCGAAGTGCGACGCGCGCGTGTCGATTCCGATATTGCGGGTGGCGAACATTGGTCCCCTCCGAAGCAGAAGGAACGCCAGCCGCAGTGCCCCCTACGCGGGTGGCTGGCCAGCAACCCAAAGAGCATGAGAAACTAGACGGGCATAGGTGGCTGCCGTGAGGCCACCCGAATCCAAGGGGGACCGAGCGATGACCCTGGGAACGGAGCATCGGTACATTGTCCGCGACGACGCCATCCTCGGCGGGGAACCGATCGTCGTCGGCACGCGGACCCCGGTTCGGGCCGTCGTCGAGCTCTGGCGCCTCGGCGTGGCCCCCGAGGAGATCGTGGGCCATCTCCCTCACCTGACCCTGGCTCAGGTTTTCGACGCGCTGAGCTACTACGCCGACCATCAGGCGGAGATCGAGCGGTACATCGAGCAGAACCAGGTCCCGGACGACGTCGTGCACCCGCTCACGCGTCCGGATGCCTAACCGCCCCCCACCACTTCACTGCGACGAAGACGTCTCCGTCGTGCTCGCGGCGATGCTGCGCGCCCGCGGTTTCACGGTCACGACCGCCCGGGACTCCGGGCAGCTGGGGCGATCAGACGAGGAACAACTTGCGTTTGCCGCGGACGCGGGCAGCGTCCTCCTGACCCACAACCGCGTCGATTTCGAGCGTCTGCACGACCGCTGGCTTGAAACGGGTCGTCACCACTCGGGCATCATTGTCGCCCGACGGCGCCTTCCTCTGGAGCTCGCGCGGCGAATCGGACGGCTCCTCGCTCGTCTCCCCACCGAGAACTTTCCCGACCAGCTCTTCTACGCTTGAGCCGGTGCCGGATTTGAGGCCGCACTCGAGCTCGACCTTCAGATCAGGCGGCTGCTTCGGTCGCGTTGCGGCGTCAGGAGGCCAAACGGCCCGGAGGGCTGTCGGTTCTGAGGGATCCACGCCGGTGGCACTCGCGGTCGCACTTCTCCGTCGACGTCGGGCACGCGTGGTCACGCTGCATATCATGACGGGATGCTCTCGATCGCCGCATTGGAGCGCGGGATTGTCGCCACGGATCGTGACTGGAGGTGTCTCTAACGGGATTCGAACCCGAGATTGAGTCACGACCACGTTTTCGCCAGACCCAGTCACGGGTTACACGCTGTTTAGTTCCACGAAAAACCGACGGGACTGAAATCGACAGGCCGCCTCGGCACCGGCGGGGAGGTCTTCCGCCAGGGCTGCCCGAGACGCCGAGCCGCTCGAGGCCATGGTCGAGGCCTCCGAGGACGGACTGATGGTCACCAGCGGAACCGGCGTCATCCTGCATCTCAATTCGCGGTCCGCGGAACTCGACGGCGTGACCAAGGACATGATCGGCCGCAACGTCGAGGAGATCGAACGAGCCGGCTATTTTGACCGGTTATCACCTGGGCTCTTCCACGTTCGGCGCGCGGCGATCTCGGTGGACTTGGAGATCTGACCACGCCTCGGGTCCCCCTCAGCGGGACTGACCCAGGCAGGGGGGCAGTCGGATGATGGGCTGATTTCAAGCGCGAGCGCCTGGACCCGATCCACGAGACCCCTCCCCGGGAGGGACACCTCCGGGAGAGGCTCCTCCTGGGGAGGCTCCCGCGACCGCGGCGCCCCGCAGGCAGTCGGCCCGCTACCGCGCCTTCGAGTACCGGGCCCTCCTGGTCATCATCGTGGCGGGACAGACTCTCTGCTCAGGGAGTCGCATCGCTGATTCACACACCCTCGAGATTCCGGGCATGTGACGTGCGGATGCATAATGTCACTGTAGGCTGAACCGTGCGGCTCGAGGACGCCGTGCTCTGTCAGCCGGTGGGTCCCGGGCGCGGGACCAGATCCGGTCAGCGAACTGGAAGGGATGATGTCCGAGGCGGAGGAGGATGTGGCTTCATGAGAATCATGCGGTTCAACCGGGTGACTGAGTCAACCAATCGGGCGCGATTGGGCGTGCTGCTGGACGGGGATCTGGTCGGCGACCTGCGAGCGGGGTACGCCCGGTACCTGATCGAGGAGCAGGGCGATGCGCAAGGGCCCGAGATCGCCGGTCTGCGCGTGCCGCCGCATCTCGGGCAATTGCTCCAGATCGGGAGCGCGGCCCGGGAGGCCGTGCTCGCCACCGCTGACTGGCTGCGCCAGCTTGCCCGCCACGACGCAACGACCAGGGACAGCGACGGCGGGCCTCTATTCACCCCCCTCGCGGAGTGTTGGATCCATGCCCCTGTGCGACCAGGCAAGCTGGTCGTCGTCGGCCAGAACTACCGGAACGGCTTGTCGGAATCCGCAACGGCAACCCCAAACAGGGTGCCTTCTGCATCGATCAAGGCGACATCCGCCATCATCGGGCCCATGCGGGACATCGTCAAGCCCGCCGCGACGCGGGAGCTCGATTACGGGACTCAGGTGGCAGTCGTAATCGGGCAGCGATGCAAGAATGTGCCGGAGTCGAAGGCCTACGACGTGGTCGCCGGATACATCGTGGTGAACGACATCTCGGCGCGGGATATCCTGCGCGTCGAGCGCAGAGAGGAGGCCCAGTTCCTGGCGACGATGTTCGATACCTTTGCGCCCATGGGGCCGTGGCTGGTGACGAAGGACGAGGTCGCCGATCCGATGCATCTGGCCATTCGTACCCGCGTCAACGGCGAGGTACGACAGAACGGAACCACGGCCGACATGATTCAGGCGATCCCCGAGCTCCTGGCCTATGTGTCGCAGATGACGCTCGAGCCAGGCGATGTCATCACGACAGGGACGCCCGGGCGCGCGGGAATCGAGCGAACGGCGGATCCACCGTCATGGTTCCTGAAGGGCGGCGACATGTTGGAGTCCGAAGTCGAGAGCATCGGGATGCTGCGCAACAAGATCGTCGATGAACAGCCCAAGGACAGCCCGTGGAGATGGTAGCTGCTCTCCATGACGCCGGCGCCAGAGGAAGCGGCTCCAGTTCAAGCGGACGGCCTCACTCCAGGACCGTGACGTCACCCGGATCGACGCGGACCCGGACGGTCGCTCCCTGCTTGACCTGGAGCCGACCCCGGACCTTACAGCGGAGGACTGTCCCTGAGCCGCCGGCCACCAACAGCTCGAGTTGACGGCTGTCGCCGATGAATCGGTCGCTCAGCACGATGCACGCAAAGACGTTCTTCCCCTCGCGGTCATCGGCGCCAAGCTCGTCGGCCAGCACGTGGATGTCCTCCGGACGGATGAATACCGTCACCGGGCCGGACGCGATGTTGGCCGACCACAGGGTGCCAAATGCAGTCGCCACGGTCGTGCCGCCCGCTTCACCTTCCGCCCGCGAAGCCGTCCCCGTGAGGATGTTCGCGCCACCGAGAAACTGCGCGGTGAAGAGGATCCTCGGCCGGCTGTACAGCTCCTCGGGCGAGCCGACCTCGACGATGCGGCCACGAGAGATCAAGGCGATCTGATCCGACAGAGCAAGGGCTTCCGCCTGATCGTGCGTGACGTAGAGGGTGGTGATCCGGAGCCGCTCGTGGAGCTTGCGCAGCTCCACGGCCATCTGCTGTCGAAGCGCGGCGTCCAGGTTGCTGAGCGGCTCGTCCAGAAGCAGGACATCCGGTTCCGCGACGATCGCGCGGGCGAACGCGACGCGCTGCTGCTGTCCCCCGCTGAGCCGCGACGCGTAGCGCCCGCCGAGCTGCTGCAGCTCGACCATCGCCAGGGCCTTGGCGGTGCGCTCGCGCACCTCGGTCAGGCCCTGGACCTCCAGCGGGAAGGCCACGTTTTCGAACACGGTCATGTGGGGCCAGATGGCGTAGGATTGGAAGACCATCCCGATGCGCCGCTTGTTAGGCGGGACGTTGACGCCTGAGCGGGAGGAAAAGACGATCCTGCCTCCGATCTCGATCTCTCCGGAATCGGGCGTCTCCAGGCCGGCTACACATCGCAGCAGCGTACTCTTGCCGCAACCGCTCGGGCCCAGCAACGTGAAGAAGCTCTCGGCCTCGACCGCGAGCGTGAGGTCGTCGACGGCGGCGACCCACTCCCGCTCAGCCTCGAAACGCTTGATGACACCCGTCAACTTGATCACGACCCCTGCCCTCGGAGCCCTCGAGCGCGTTGACTGCCCGCTGCCCGGAGGACAAGCCCTCTAGAGCTGGATGCCCGCGCGCCGTCCGACCCAGTAGGAGAGCACGACGGCGAGGCCCAGGAGCAGCATGACCATTGTGACGTACGCCGAAAGGATGTTCGAGTTTCCGCCCTCCCACATGTCGAGCACCAGGACTGCGAAAACCTCTGTGCCCGGGGCTGCCAGGAAGATCGAGGCGGCATACTCCCGGAAGGACCGGAGGGCGACGTACAGCACCGACGCCGCGAAGGCCGGGGCTGCGAGTCGCAGCACGATCCGCCGCATGGTGGTGAACCGGGTCGCCCCGGCGACACGGCCAGCCTCCTCGAGTTCCGGATGGAGCTGGGCAAGCCCGGAGCCGCAGATGCGCACGGCGAACGGGAGGTGGATCGCCACGTACGCGAGTACCAGGATGAGATGCGTCCCGTACACCGGCACCGGCAGGACGAGGTAGAGCCACATCAGCCCAACGCCGAAGATCATGCCTGGCATGGCGATGGGCGCGGTCGCCAGCTGATCGACGAGCGCGACCGTGCGGCGATACGACTTCAGCCGAAGCCTGCACCAACCGAGCAGTGCCCCGAGAATCGCCGCGGCCAGGCCAGCGGCGAGTCCGAGCCCCAGGCTGTTGATCACTGCCCGCTGGGCCGGACCGTAGTTGAGCGCGGCCGCAAAATTGCCGGTCGTCACGAGCCGGAGACTGCGCCAGGATGGCGCCTGGGGGTACGGCATGAACGCGTTCCAGACCAGGACGAAGAGCGGCAGGCCTGCGACGAAGAGCAGGATGACAATGGCCAGGCCCGTCACGAGGATCTGCCACCGCCCGAGTCGGATGAGTCGCGGTCTGTAGCCGCGTCCCGTAACGGTGACGAAGCGAGCCGCATCGGCGGTAGCGCGGTGGTAGAAGTAGATGCTGACGCTCGTGACCGCGAGGAATAGGAGGCTGTAGGCGCTTGCAAGGTTCAGGTCCGTTGGAACCCGGCGATACGCGAGATAGATCTCGGTCGAATAGAGGAAGATCTTCGCCGGCAGGCCGATCAGGAGCGGGACGGATAGCGCCCCGAGCGAGTAGATGAAAAAGATGATCCAGGCCCCAAGAATCGTGGGACGGAGGATGGGCAGCGTAATGCGGCGCAGCACCGTCAGCATCCCGGCGCCGGATGCGAGCCCCGCCTCCTCGAGCTCGGGGTTCATCGACCGGAAGGCAGGCCAGAGCCACAGGAACGCCAGCGGAAGCTCCTGCAGCATGCCGACCCAGACCATCCCCGCGAACGAGTACAGGTTCAGGATGGGCTCTCTCACCCCGAGGTAGTCGCGAGCCATGAGGTTGACGAGGCCGCTTCGAGGCCCGATGAGAAGGATCCAGCCACTGATGAGAAGGATGGCGGGCATCAGGACCGGCGCCAACGCAAAGAGATCAGTCATCCGGCGCACGACCGAGTCCGTCCGTTCAACCACCCAGGCGAGAAACCCGCCGACGATGAGCACCAGGGTGGCGGTGATCGCGGCGTACGCGATGGAGTTCAGCAACGCAGGATAGATGGTCCATCGTCCGTAGGCGCGTCGGAGAGTCTCGAACGTGAAGTGCGGCGTCAGCGCCGGCGGCGTGTCCGTGGCGCTCCCGTAAAACAGAACGGCCAACGGTGGCAGGATGAGGTAGCCCACGACCACGCCCAGACCGCTGACGAGCAGCCCGTCGCCCGGGATGGAGGCGGTCCAGGACCGGGGCACCTCGCGGACAACCTCGTGAGCCAGCAGAGGCGGGGCCGGCGCCCGCCGAGCCTCGCGGGGCGGTCCCACGGGGTCAGCTCACCGGGGGAAGCGGGGCGAGCTCGGAGGACCAGCGACGGATCCCAACCGGGTTCTCGATTGCACCGATGCCCTCGATCTCACAACGGACAACTTGGCCCACTTTCATGAAGTCGCCCGGCCCGGACAGGGCGTTGCCTGGCCCACTCCCCGTCGAGATGACGTCGCCCGGCAGTAGCCGGATATACCGCGAGATGAACGCGACGATTCGCTGCACGGTCCACAGACAGCCGGAGGTCCGCGTGTCCTGCCTGACCTCGCCGTCAATCGTGGTGACCAGTCTCAAATCGTTCGGGTCGCCATCAAGATACGGCGCGGGAACGATCCACGGGCCGAATGGCGCAAAGGTGTCGCATGCTTTCCCGCGCGGACTGTCGTAGCTCCCCGTCCACCTGGGGATGTCGCGGACGCACGCGTCGTTGAGAATCGAATAGCCGAAGATGTACTCGTCGGCCTGCGATTCGGAGATGTCCCGGCACGGCCGGCCGATGACGATGGCAAGCTCGTTCTCGTAGTCCCACTCCCGGGAGTCGGGCGGGAAGTGGATGGTCTCGCGATGGCCGATCAGTGCCGTCGGCGACTTCAAGAAGGAGATCTTGACATCCTGGGGCCATTCCGACCGCGGCAGCTTCTGCTGGACAAGGTACTCCGCGTACGAGTTGCCGCAGCAGATGACTTTGCTGGGGCTCATCACGGGCGGCAGCAACCGGACTCCATCGAGTGGCCGCACGAGCGCAGTCCCGGGGAGCGAGAAGCCTTCCAGACGACCGCGGTGCGCTGTGACAAACGCAAGCGCCTCCCGGAACTCGTCGAGCCGGCGGTGGTGGAGTCGGATAAACAGCGCCATGTCGGCCGGGACGAGCATCTCCGCGAGTGCCCGGTACCCAGGCGTGCGCTCGGTTTCGAGCAGGTACAGAGCATACAGGGTCCGCAGGTCCCACATCTCGTTGCGCTCGTCGACCGCGACCCCAATCCTCATCTCGCCATCGAAGTACGTTGCGAGCCTCATCTCCGTCCCTCCGACATCCTGGTAGCGCGCCGGGCTTCGCCCGAGCCCCGGCGCCGGATCCCGAAACACGAAACCGATGGCTGGCACCGGGGGCGATCAGTACGTCATGCTAACTCCCCGCGTCGACGTCGATTCCGACCACGTACCGTGGTTGGTCGCCGCGTGCCACGAGTCGGACGTTTTCCGCCGTCAGCTCGGCGAGACGCTGTTCGGTCTCCACCGTGTCGCCGGCGATGTGCGGCGTGAAGATCACGTGTGGCAAGGACAGAAGCGGGTCGTCTGGGTCTGGGGGTTCCTGCCAGAACACGTCCAGGCCGACACCCCCCAGCTTACCCGACAGGAGAGCATCGTGGACCGCGGCCTTGTTGACCATGTGAGAACGCGCAATGTTGATCAGGACGGCGCCGTCTTTCATCATGCCGATTTCGCGGCTCCCGATGAAATCGACCGTCTCAGGCGTCATCGGCAGATGGAGCGACACGAAATCGGCCTCAGCCAGGACCGCGGGTAGATCACCCATCATTCCGAGGAAGGATAAGCCGAGTTCGCCCGCGAGCGTCGGGTCCGGCGTACGCTTGACCGCAACCACCCGCATTCCGAACCCAATTGCGAGCCGCGCGAGTTCCTTCCCCGTATTGCCGACACCCACGAGCCCCAGAGTCTTCCCTTGCAGCCGCATGGTCTTGGGAAGGCCAAGAATGCGCATCCTCATCTTCTCTTCGGCCCTCTTGTGCTGTTTCGCGACGGCAAGCAGTAGGAAGAACGCGTGCTCGGCCACATCGCGGGCGGCGCCCCCCTGGATGCGTGACGGGAGCCGGCACACGTAGATGCCCCGCTCGCGCGCGCGATCGAGGTCCATGACCGGAAGATGGTCGCCGGGCCGTTGAATCAGCTTCAGGCTCGGTGCTGCGTCGATCACTTCGCGGGTGATCGGCAGCTCGCGCACCAACAACACGTCGGCATCGGCCACCTGCGAAGCGAGAGGGCGTGTTCGGTCTAAGTCCTCTATCTCAAAATCCGACCCGAGAAGCCGACCAAGCAGGTTTCGCTGGTCAAGCCCGGGACTGGCCTTCTTGATCTTCACGGCGTGTCGTCCAATCCCCCTATGGCCTCACAACGTCGGGGTGTCTGCAGAACCCCGTTTCAATCGAACGCCGTTGCCGGTAGCGAGACCGGACGATGGTCGCGCCGCCCGAGAACGGAACGTTCAGGCACGTCACCAGGCCCATCGAGCTCGGCATCCCCGGCGCTCAGCGTCGGACGAACAGCTCCTCTGCGAGACGGTTAAGCTCCTTGAACCGATCGGCGGAGATGGGGGTGTAGAGAGTGAGGCGGGGATAGTCCGCCAAGCGGTTCGTGAAGTTCCCTTTGAGGTGGCCGAAGAACCGACCGCCTTCTACCTTGTCGAGCTTTTCCAGAGGACCGGCCTGGGTGACGTAGTCCATGAAGAGGGCGGCCGCGTACGGACTCCGGGCCCCCTTCACGACAGAGAAGGTGGCGCCCAACCCGAACAGCGGGTCCTGAAACACGAAGTCGACCGGCGCGCCCTTCTGGATCAAGCCCACCGGACGGTGCGACGCGAGATCCCAGGCAACGTCAAACTCGCCGGCTGCAAGGCCTTGCGACAGGGCCGCGTGGCTCCGGTAGAGCCGGTTGTCGAGGGCCGCCAGCCTGCGAACCAGCTCCATGGCCTTCTGCTCCCCGAGCACCTGGATGAGACCGTTCATCATGTTTTCGAGGTGCGTCGTGACTCCGGTGCGTCCCTTCCATTTTGGATTCGCGAGGTCGGACAGCGTCTTGGGGGCTTCTTCTTTCTTGACGCGGTCGGCTCGCCACGCGATCGTCGTGGCCAGCAGGTCGTAGACGACCGCTGTCCAGCCCTCTTTCTTGCTACCGAGCTTGAAACGCTGGTCGAACTCATCCCAACTCGTGGTCTCGTAAGGGGCTAGTGCCTCCGCGAGCAGATTCATCCACGTCACCGTCGAGGCCGCCAGGTCGTGGTTGACCCGGCCGGTTCGGTGCTCGAGCAGGACCTTGTCGGTCACCTCGGGTTCCGTCAAGCGGACGAACTCGACCTTCACGTCCGGGTACCGCTCGTTGAAGATCCTGATAAAGATGTTGGCGCGATCGATCCCGAGCGCACCATAGATGGTGAAACGGCCCTCCCGCTTGGCCTCGCGGGCCATCACTTCGAGCCGTCTGTCCTTCGGCAGGCCAGCCAGATAGTCCCAGACCGCGGGGCCCTGCCGCGGCGGCTCCTGCGCCAGGGACGGCACCGCCGACAGCCCGATGATTGCGAAGCCCGTCAGTACCCCTAAGAGGCCACAACGCGTCTTAGCGAGGTCCATGGCTCCTCCTGGTTTCTGGGTTGTTGGCCACACTGCTTGGGGAACCAACCACATTCGTCAAGTCGACATGAGCCCCCGATCACTCTCCTTCGGCTCCGCTCCAGCCGCCTCGCCCGACGTGGGGTGTCGCTCGATCAGCGCGCTCAGGCCAAGACGCCCGTCCGACTCGTACGGCAGCAGCCCGGCATCGGAGGTTACCGTTGCGCCCAGGAACACGACGCGAAGCTGGGGGCTGGCGAGACTATCCGCCGCTCTCGGTGCCGACCCGTTCGGCCGCCAGCGGCGACACCATCGCCTGCGTTCGCGAGGGAAGGGTCTGATGCAGGTAGCGGATGAGATTCGCTCCCATGACGCCTGCGACATCTGCTTCCTTGTATCCGCGACGCAAGAGGGCGGCAGCGAGGTTTGGATACTGGTCTGCCTCTTCGAGATCCTCCACGAATACGCCTTCGGGGCTCGCGTACCGCACGTCTCTTAGCGACCGCGGTCCTTCATACTTGATCGAGTCGCCCCCCACGTAGACGTGGTCGATGCCGATGAACCCAGCGAGATGCTCGATGTGATCGACGAGACGGTCGATGGTCGGGCGCTCTGCGTCCACGAAGGCAGCGATCAGGTTCACGCCCACCAAGCCGCCGTTCTCTCGGATCGTGCCGAGTTGTTTGTCGGACAGGTTGCGCACGTGCGCGCAGACCGATGCGCAGTTCGAGTGGCTGACGACCACCGGCCGGGTGGCAACCCGGAGCGCGTGGTAGAAGGTCGCTTCGGACGCATGTGCGAGGTCAACGACAATCCCCAGACGTTCCATCTCACGCAGGACAGCTTCGCCCGTTCTGGTCAGTCCGCCTCCGCTGCCGCGCTCGGCCACCCCGTCGCCTAGCAAGTTTCGGCGGTTGTGCACGAGCTGCATCGACCGCAGCCCCAGTCGGTAGAAACTGCGAAGCGCACCAACGCTGCCTTCGAGCGGGCTCCCCCCTTCGAAGTGGAACAGGAAGCGAATCCTGCCGTCGCTCAGATGCTCCAGGTCCTCGCGCCACCGAACCAGCATCATGCCCGAGTCGGGCTGCTCCACCTCGAGGAAGAATTGATCGATGTGTTCCAGGGCGGCCCACATCGGACGGTCCGTCCCCTCGGCGTGATCCACGGTGTCACCGCACACCGCGTACACGAGGAGGACAACACCGCCCACCTTCAGACGCGGCAGCAGTATCTCCTGAAGTGGTGCTCGGTGCCCGCGTAGACGGTGGTAGACCTGTTCGTAGACGTCGCGATGGCCCTCAGCGACGGCGTAGCGAGGGTTGTCCGAGGTTTCCCGACCGCGCCGCCCATTCATGGCCGTCTCCCTTCCGCCCGGTCGGCTAGGCTCACGAGTGCGCCCAATGATACCACGCCTCCTGAGGGTTCCGGGGGCCTACCGGGAGTCACGTAAACCGTCTGGCACAATCCCCGGAACGCGGCAAGCGAGGAAATGTTGATAATCGACCCTCCACCGCCCCGGATCCGGATCATCTCGGGGATCGCGAACTTGCTAGCCAGCATCATGCTCTTGAGGTTGACGTTCAAGACTTTGTCCCACTCTTCTTCCATCACGTCCGGAGCGGAGCCAAAGCCGAGGATCCCGACGTTGTTCACCAAGATGTCGAGACGGCCATAGCGCTCCCGAGCCACGCTGACCATGCGCTCGCAATCTGCGGCCCGAGTGACATCGGCCTCGCATACGGTCGCTTCACCACCGCTCTCGCGGATTGTCGCCCATGTCTCTTCGGCCCGTGCAGCGCCTCGGTCCACGAGCACCACGTCCCGAAGGTTGAGCCCGCGTCCGGGAGGCGCATCGCGCAACCGTCCACACCGCCCTGACGAAGTATGCCCGGAAGTATGCCCGCGACGGCTTAGAATCGGCCCCAAACCAGCCTCCGCCAGCCAACCACAAAACGAAAAACCCCTCGGCAAG
The DNA here is from genome assembly GCA_964416315.1 of uncultured bacterium. Classification (GTDB taxonomy): domain Bacteria; phylum Methylomirabilota; class Methylomirabilia; order Rokubacteriales; family DASRDR01; genus CAYQDR01. The sequence continues at coordinate 18,907 of CAYQDR010000016.1, read as the reverse complement.
TCCGTGACTTGCCGAGGAGCTTCGTTTTCCCGGGGAGCTTAAAAGGCAGGATCTCTACCGGGCTGAGCTAACGCCTCGCACACCGATTATTGCATGAAGGTCTCCGGCGATATCCGTCAACGGACTGCCCGTTTGCCTCTAGCCTTGAGCAAGCCACGGATGTAGGACGCCTCACCGGCGTGCTGATGGCAGTCGGCCAGAACGCTCACGAGTCGAACGCCCACGGTCGGCCGAGGTGTGGACCACGGCTCGTCGAGCTCGCGGTCGAGGTCGGAGGGAGTGAGGGACGCGAGATACTGCTTGGTCCGCTCGACGACCGCCCCCAGGTACTCGAGCTGGATCCTGACGCTGGGGGACTCGAAGGCTCTCACCTGCGCTGGCGTGTGTCCGTATCCCGTGTCGTCGGGCTCGGCGGGGCGCTTGAACTTCTCGTGCCAGCCATCCCGTGTCCAGAGCTGCTCGTCGCCCATGAGGTCGGCAATCTGGCTGTCCTGCACGCGCGTCAGGTGCCATGCCGTCCAGCCGAGGCTGTTGCAGCCGCGATGCGGCTGCCGGTCCAGGTCAGCCATCGAAAGACCCGCCAGCACATCCTTCATCCCATCCGGCAATCGGTCGTACCCGTCCACCATCAGCTCCCGCCATTCCATAACCCCCTCCTGCACCGCCATGCGTCCGTCACTCGACGTAGAACTGGCCCGCGACCGCATGGCTCCCATCGGCCGCGCGCCGCAGCACGACGAACTCGCCCATCCGGATGCTGAGGCCGGTCAGGTCGGTGACCACGCTGCCATGGGTGACCAGGACCAGCGGCGGACCGCTCCGATGCGCTGCGATCCTCTGCCGCATCTCGGCGAGCTGCCGCCGGCGCCGTTCCGCGTCACGCAGCGCGCCTTGCAGGACGTCCCACGACTCCACCCGCCCGAAGGCCAGGCGGGCGGTGTCCAGGCAACGGCAGCGCGGGCTCGACAAGACCGCGCCGACCGTGAGGCCCTGCTGCCGGAACGCCTCGCCGATCCGCCGGGCTTGCGCCCGGCCGGTCTCGTCGAGGTTCCGCTGCGTCGTGCAGTCGTCGAGCCTGGCGTCGGGCGGATCGAACGCCCCGGGGGCATAGCTGTGGCGCAGCACCACCACGGCACCGGGCGTGCGCAGGGCCTCCCAGACCGACTCCGAGGCCTCCGCGACCGATGCCGCCCACAGGCAGAAGACGACCGCCAGCAGCACTCGAAGGGGAACCGACGCGCGACGCGGACCCGCGCTCGACACCCCCCGTTCGCTCCCCCGCAGCGCTCCCGAAGATGGCGCGCGCATTCCGCGTCGGGCCTCAGCGCGCCCGGGCATAGTACTCCACGCGACGCTCGAGGTACGCGATGGCTTCCGAGACCGCGAAGGCGAACGCGAACACGAGGATCACGAGCGCCCAGAACTCCTCCATCAGGAAGTGCTTCGAGTAGAGCTCGAAGAGCTCGCCCACCCCGATGATGGCGACCAGGAGCTGTCCGATGACCACGCCCTTGACCCCGCGGATGGCGCCGAGGCGGACGCCGATCAGGATCTCGGGCAGCGCGCTCAGGAGCAGCACCTTCGTGTAGACCTGATGGCGCCGCGCGCCGAACGCCCGGGCCATCTCCACGAGGGACCGGCTGGCCTGCTGGACGCCCACCCGCGTATCCAGGATGATCACGAAGACGGCGAAGAGGAAGACCGTGACGACGACGGTCGTCTCCCCGATGCCGACCACCGCCATGAGCATTGGGACGAGGGCCGAGACCGGAGCGCTGACGAAGACGTTGACCCACACGCCGACGATCCGGCCCACGCCCGCCACCCGGGCCATCACCACGCCGACCGGGATCCCCACGAGGAGCGCCAGCCCCATCCCGACGGCGAACGAGCGGAGCGAGATCAGCGCCGCCGCGCCGAACTTCTCGGTGGGGACGACGGTCGCTCCCGCCAGCACGACCCGCGAGACCGGCGGGACGATCGTCGAGAGCCCGGCCTGCCCGATCAGCTCCCAGGCGAGGCACCACACCAGGAGCGAGAGCGCCGCGGGCAACCGCACGCGTCCGGACACGACGCGCCTCCTCAGACCACGTGCTGCTTGAGGATCTGCCAGATCTCGTCCACCGCGTCGAGGTAGCCCTTGTCGCGACGGATCTCGTCCGGGCTCCGCCCGCCGCGCTCGATGGTCGGCTGGATGACCCGCGACACCGACCCCGGCCGCGGGGACAGGAGGACGACGCGGTCGGACAGGTACACCGCCTCCTCGATGCTGTGGGTGACGAAGATCACCGTCTTCCGGCGGTCCCGCAGGAGGACGAGGAGGTCCTCCTGGAACTTCCGGCGAGTCTGCTCGTCCACCGACGAGAACGGCTCGTCCATGAGGATGATGTCGGCGTCGACCGCCAGGGCGCGCGCCAGCCCCACCCGCTGCCGCATGCCGCCCGAGAGCTGGTGCGGGTAGCTCCCCTCGAACCCGGCGAGCCCGACCTCCGCGACCCGCTGTCGGGCGACGTCGTCCCGCGCCTCGCGGGGCACGCCGCGGAGCTCGAGGCCGAACGCGACGTTCCGCAGGACGGTCGCCCACGGGAGCAGGGCGAAGTCCTGGAAGACGAAGGCCCGCTCCGGCCCGGGGCCTTCGACCTTCCGCCCGGCGACCCACACCTCGCCCGCGCTCGGCCGGATCAGGCCCCCGATGATCTTGAGCAGGGTGGTCTTCCCGCACCCGCTGGGGCCGACGACGGTGGTGAGCCGCCCCCCGGGGAAGGCCGCGGTCACCTCCCGCAGGGCTTCGACCCCGGTCTCGTAGGTCTTGCCGATCCCCCGGACGTCGACGACGGCGTCGGCCGGCGCGCTCACGATCCGCGCATCTCCGGGGGCAAGATCCGGCGCTCCAGGCGCTCCAGCGCGTAGATCGTGAGCGCCCCCAGCGCGATGATCGAGGCGATCGCGGCGTACATCTCGGGATAGTCCGCGACCGAGCCGTGATAGGTGATCAGGTCGCCGATCCCGGTGGGCGTGATCAGCAGCTCCGCGATCACGACCCCGATGAACCCCATCGCCACCCCGAGGCGGAGGCCCGCGAACACGAGCCCGGCGGCGTGGGGGAGGACGATCTTCAGGACCTCCTGCCGGCGCGTCCCCAGGAACGCGCGGCACATCTCGAGGAGCGACGGGTTCGTGTTCCGGATGCCCTTGTACGAGTTCATCGTGACGACGGGGACCGACAGGACGAGCACGGCCAGCACCTTGGCGGTCAGGCCGATGCCGTAGACGTAGGTGATCAGCGGGATGATGGCCGCCATGGGGGCCGCCTGGGCGATCACGAAGACCGGCAGGCCGAGCCACTCGATCGTCCGCGAGAGGCCCATGCCGATCCCCAGGCCGACCCCGGCCAGCGCGGCGACGACGATCCCGATCCCGAGGGGCTGGAGCGTCGTGGCGTAGGCGCGGGCCAGCGTGCCGTCGACGAGCATGCGGCCCAGCGCGACGACGGTGTGGCTGAACGGCGGGAGCGCGTAGCTGATCGGCCACCGTCCCGCCGCCTCCCAGGCCCCGAAGAAGAGCAGGAACGACGCGCAGAGCCAGAACGCCTGCCGGCCCTGCCGCCGGGCCGCGGCGCCGCCAGGGGGAATCGGCGGGTCGTGCGGGCTCGTCAGCGGAACGTCAGTTCCCCACCCTGGCGAGCGCGGCTCGGAGCGGCCCGAACACCCAGAAGTCCTCCACCTTCGGGCCATCGCCCTTGATCTGGCCGGCCAGGCGGAAGAACTCCAGGTCGTTCCTGGCGGCGCGCTCCCCGCCGCCGTCCGTGGGGAAGATCCCGCCCTGCACGCCCTCCTGGTAGAAGGGGAGGATCTCCGGCTCCATCTTCGACGGCAGGTCTTTCAGCAGCCCGAGCTTCTTGCGCTCCTCCAGCACGACGGCGGGGTTCGCGTTGATGGCGCGCGCCACCTTGAGCAGCTCCTCGACGAACACGGCGACGGCGGCCTGGTGCTTCTCCAGGAACTCCGTAGGGGCGAACACCGCCTCGTCGCTGGCCTTCAGCTCCCCGAGCGGCAGGATCACGAACCGGTCGGGGGCTTCCCTCATCACGTAGCTCTTGTTCGGGGCGTCCAGGATCGTGGCCTTGATCGTCCCCTTGAGCAGCGCCAGCGCGCGGACCTGGGAGCCCGGCACGAAGCTGACGGCCTTGTACGCGATGCCGTGCTGCTTGGCCGCCAGGCTCATGATCGCTTCCGTCCCGGACCCGCGCGCGTGGACCGCGATCTCCTGGCCGTCCAGGTCCTTCCAGCTCTTGTAGTGCTCCTTGCTCACGATCGGGAAGAACTGGAGCGTGCTGAGCTGGTAGAAGAAGCGGATCGGCAGGCCGACCTTCTGGAGCGCCGCGTAGGGGGTGCCCTGGCCGACGTCGGCCTGCCCGTTGATGACGGCCTGGGTCGCGACCTCCTCGCTCTTGAACGCGGTGATCTCCACGTCCACGCCCCGCGCCTTCGCGCGCTCGACGGCGATGAGCAGGGGCAGCTCGTCGATCGAGATCACGTCCCCCAGCGCGTACCGGATCTTGGCGCGGGCCTGCCCCGTCGCTTCGGTGCCGAGCATCGCGAACAGGACGAAACCCGCCAGGGCGGCGATGAGCGAGGCTGGGAATCTCACGCGCATGGCGTTCCTCCTGGTGCGTGGGTGGACGGCCCCGCGGCCAATCCTATCACACGGCGCGGTGGTGGACCCGCTCACCGGGCCGGGGCGCTGTCGGCCAGGTGGCGGTGGAAGACCTCCTCGTGGGCGTCCACGACCGCGGACCAGTCACGGCGGATACTCGGTCAGCACCATCAGGAGGCGAGCCACGGGGATCCCGGTGGGCGTGCGCCCCGGTGTGTCGGCGATCAGGCGGCGAAGGGGCGGGCCTCGCGGCGGACCGTCCCCTCGCTCTTCGCCATGCTCGTCCCCTTTCCCGCTCGCGGTTCGGTCAGTCGGCGGCTTCGAGGAGCCGATCGGAGAGCGCCAGCGCGAGGTAGCGCCCGTCCTCCGCGTAGACGACCCGCATCTCGACCAGCTCGTCCAGGAACTCCTCGACGTCCTCGACGTCGAGGTCCGCCCGCTCGGCCTCGTCGAGGGTCTGCCGGGCCTGGGCCGGCGTGGCGCCGTCGTCGCACGCGAGGTAGAGCTTCGCCTCGGTCTCGCCGAAAGTGTAGTCGGCGCGCTCGAGATCGGGTCGCCGGTCGGAGATCACGAGGAACCCGGGGCCCCACCGGTAGCGGAGCGACCGGTAGCCCGCGGGCCCGGAGGCCCGCCACCGCCCGATCACGGCACGCAGCGGGCCGACGTAGCCCTCCGGGTCGCGGCCATCGGCGTGACGGTACGCGAACGCGTAGGCGAGGTCGCTCGTGCGGGAACCCGCAGATCACGTTCCAGTACACGCGCACGCCATACTCCGCGCACCACTTGAGGAGCGCCGGGAGGGATGGGGCTGCTTCTTCACCCCGAGCTTCCGGCGTGCCTTCCCCGTGCGCTTCTTTGGCTTGCCCACGAGTGCCTCCTTGTGGCGACCACGCTACTTGCGGCCGATGTCCCGGATGCCGCGCATTGTGCGGCCGGGCACGCGGGTCGCCCGAGCGCCGGCCTTCACGTCGCGGGCTTCGAGCTCGGTCAGGTCCAGGTCCTTGATCGGCTGCTTCTTGACCGTGAGCTTCTACGCCGACGACGACGCCGCTCATCCTCGCGCATTACTACTACCACTGCCGGACGGTGGGCTACCGCGAGACGTAGCCCCCCTCGCGCCGGGCCGGCGCCCCCGTGGCTGACTACGACGCCTCGACCTTCGGCGAGCGCACTGCCGATGTCTACGACCGGAGCTCGTGGCGATCACGGAGTAAGGCATCCGGTGGTGCCCGATCGAGGTACGGTACGCCTGGCCGTCCGAGCTGGACCTCATGGCGCGCCTCGCCGGGCTCCGCTTGCGGGAGCGCTGGGGCGGCTGGGGGCGAGAGCCGTTTACGGCTCAGAGCCCGTGTCGGTCCACGCGCGCGCGGGCTGAGCCCGGCGGGGATTCAGCGGACGCCGGCCTCGTGGAGGCGGGGGAACCAGCGGAGGACCCGCGAGCCCTCGACCAGGATCGTCTCGTCGCGGGCGGGGCCCGTCGAGATCAGCGAGATCTCGCAGCCGATGAGGTCCTGGAGCCAGTGGAGGTAGTCGTGGGCCCGCGGCGGCAGGTCTTCCCAGCGCCGCAGCCCCTCGGTGGGCGCCACCCACCCCGGCCGCTCCTCGTAGACGGGCTCGATCTTCGCGAGCACGCGCTCCTCGAGCGGCAGCTCCTTGAGGAGCGAGCCGCGGTAGCGGTAGGCGACGCCGACGAGGATCCGCTGGCAGGGATCGAGGACGTCGAGCTTGGTCACCGCCACCGTCTCCAGGCCGTTCACCCGGACCGCGTGCCGGAGGAGCGGCGCGTCGAACCAGCCGCAGCGACGCGGGCGGCCCGTGACCGAGCCGTACTCCTTCCCGCGCGCGCGGATCAGCTCGCCGAGGTCCCCGGCCACCTCCGTCGGGAACGGCCCGCCACCGACGCGCGTGGCGTAGGCCTTCGTCACGCCGATGACCCCGTCGATCCGCGTCGGCGGCACGCCGGTCCCCGTCGCCGCGCCGCCGGCCGTCGCGCTCGAGGAGGTGATGTAGGGGTAGGTGCCGTGGTCGACGTCCAGCATCGTCCCCTGGGCGCCCTCGAACATCAGGCTCGCGCCCGCCTCGAGCCACTCGTGCAGGAGGAGCGTCGTGTCGGCGACGTGGGGGGCGAGACGCTCGGCGTGGGCGCGCACCTCGCGGAGGATCTCTTCCACGCCGAAGCCGGCGTGCCCGTAGAGGCCGCGCAGCACGTGGTTCTTGACCTGAAGGTTCGCATCGAGCTTCTCCCGGAGCAGCGCCTCGTCGAGGAGGTCCCCCACGCGGATCCCGAGCCGCGCCGCCTTGTCGGCGTACGCGGGGCCGATGCCCTTGCCCGTCGTCCCGATCCGGGCCTGGTCGACGGCGCGGTCGAGGGCGCGGTGGTATGGCAGGATCACGTGGGCGTTCTGGCACACGTAGAGGTGGTCGAGCGCGATGTCGGCCGCGCGGAGCCCGTCCATCTCCCCGAGCAGCGCGCCCGGGTCCACGACGACCCCGCAGCCGATCACGCTGCGCTTGCCCTGGCGGAGGACCCCGCACGGCACGGACTGGAGCACGTAGCGTCGGTCCCCCACCACCACGGTGTGCCCGGCGTTGGGGCCCCCCGAGTACCGCGCGACGACGTCCACGCCCGGGGCGAGGAGGTCCACGACCTTCCCCTTGCCCTCGTCCCCCCACTGGGCGCCGACGACGACGACGTTAGGCACGCGCCAAACCTCGGAGGGGGGCTTCGCCCCCCTTTATTTCGGGGGGCCGAACCTCCCCCCCCAATCGGTTGCGCGGGCAAAGCCCGCGCTCGGAGCGCTTCGACCAGAGCGCGAGGTCGTTCATGAGCGGTCGGCGTCTCTCAACGCGGCCCCGGGGACGGGCTCGAGGATCCGCGCCGGGGCCGCCATGAGCTCGCGGAGCGGGTACGCCTCCTCGCGGCCGGTCGCGAGGTCGAGGACGCGCACCTCGCCCCGGGCGAGGCCGGCCGCGTCGATCACGACCGCCCGCGCGGCGCGGATCTCGCGGGCGTAGGCGAGCGACTCCTCGAGCGGGCGCGTCATGATGTCGCGGGCCACGGCGAGGCCGAGGTCGCGGAGCTGGCGGGAGAGCGCGAGCGCCGTCGCCTTGTCGGGGGTGAAGTCGATGACGAAGACGTCGGGCCCGTGGACGGGCAGCTCGATCCCCTGGGACTCCAGCGCGAGGAGGAGGCGGTTCATGTCGAACGCGAACCCGGTCGCCGGGCACGGGTCCCCGAAGCGCTCGAGGAGGTGGTCGTAGCGCCCCCCGCCGCACAGCTCGGCGCCGAACCCCTCCACGTACCCCTCGAAGTTCACCCCCGAGTAGTAGTCGAAGCCCCGCACCTCGCCGAGGTCGAGCATGATCGCGGCGGCGAGGCCGTAGGCCGTGAGCAGCCGGTGGACCTCCGCCAGGTTGGCGAGCGCCCGCTCCGAGCGCGGGTTGTCCACGAGCGTCGCCGCGCGGCCGAGGACCTCGGCGTGGCCGTTCAGGGTCGGGAGCGCGAGCAGGAGCTCCGCCGTCCGGCTCGGGGCACGGAGCCCGCCGACGAGCTGCTGCAGCTCCGCCGCGTCCTTCCGCCGGAGCGCATCGCGGAGGGCGCGCCCCGCGGGGCGCTCGAGGCCCAGGCCCTCGATGATCCCGCGGACGAACTCGACCTGCCCCACGTCGATCTGGTAGCGACCGAGCCCCGCCGCGCGGAACCCCTCGATCGCCATCGCGATCATCTCGGCGTCCGCCTCCGGCTTGTCCAGGCCGATCAGCTCGACCCCCGCCTGGTAGAACTCTCGCTGGCGACCCACCTTCGGCTCGTCGTAGCGGAAGACGTTCGTGCGATAGGCGAGGCGATGCGGCTTCGGGCGGTCGCGGAGGCGCGTCACGGCGATCCGCGCGATCTGCGGCGTCACGTCCGCCCGGAGCGCGAGCATCCGGCCGGTCTCGCGGTCCACGAACTTGAACATCCGCTCCTGGAGCGCCTCGTCCGTGCCGACCGCGAGGACGTCGAAGAACTCGTAGGTCGGGGTCAGGACCTCCCGGAAGCCCCAGAGCCGGAACACCCCCATCAACCGCTCCTGGAGGCCGCGGAGCCGGGCCGCCTCGTCGGGGAGGTAGATCTTGACGCCGCTCGGGAGCTGGGAGTGGAGACCGCGCTGGTCCATGGGAATCAGGCACCCGCCAACGGGCAAACCCCCGGTAGTATAAGGGCCTTTCCGGGGGAAATCTAGCCGACTAGAGGCGGACCAGCGCCGCCGAGCGGATGTTCGGGAGCGCGCGCAGCTCGGCCAGGACGTGGTCCGGCACCGCGCTGTCGAGGTTGAGGATCGAGACCGCGCGCCCGCCCGGGCGCTGCCGGCCGAGCTGCATCCCGGCGATGTTGATCCCGTGGGTCCCGAAGAGCGTCCCGATCCGCCCGATGACGCCGGGGACGTCGTCGTTCGAGAAGACGAGCATCCACCCCTCGGGGTGGGCCTCCATCGGGTAACCGTCCACCTGGACGATGCGCGGCTCCTTCCGGTTGAAGAGCGTCCCCGCGACTTGCCAGGCGCCCGTGTCCGTCCGGAGCTCGGCCGTGAGGAGGCTCGCGAAGTCCTCGCTCACCGGCGTCTTCGACTCCACGACCCGGAGCCCGCGCTGCCGCGCGAGGTACGGCGCGTTCACGTCCGTCACGTTCTCCTCGAGGATCACCTGGAGGAGGCCCCGGAGGAACGTCACGGTCAGCGGCTGGACCGTGTGAGACGCCACCTCGCCGGCATAGCGGAGGTTCACCTCGGTCATGCGGCCGCGGGCGAGCTGCCCGAGGAACGAGCCGAGCTTGGCCGCGAGCGTGAGGTACGGCGCCAGCTCCTTCAGGAGCTCAGGGTCCACGCTCGGCGCGTTGACGGCGTTCCGGACGATCCCGCGGACGAGGAGGTCGGCCACCTGCTGGGCGACTGCGATCGCCACCGAAGTCTGGGCCTCCTCGGTGGAGGCGCCGAGGTGCGGCGTGACGACGACCGGCTCCAGCTCGAGCACGGGGGAGCCCCACGGGGGCTCCCGCTCGAAGACGTCGAGCGCGGCCCCGGCGACCTTCCCCGCCTGGACCGCGGCGGCGAGCGCCGTCTCGTCCACGATCCCCCCGCGGGCGCAGTTGACGAGGCGGACGCCGTCCTTCATCTTCGCGAGCTCGGCCGCACCGATGAGCCCGCGGGTCTCCTTGGTCAGCGGGATGTGGACCGTGATGAAGTCCGCGCGCCGGAAGAGCGCGTCGAGCTCCACGAGCTCGACGCCCAGGCGCTGCGCGACCTCCTCGGTGAGGTAGGGGTCGTAGGCGATGACGGTCATCTGGAAGCCCTGCGCGCGGCGCGCGACCTCCGAGCCGATCCGCCCGAGCCCGATGATCCCGAGCGTCTTCCCGTAGACCTCCGCCCCGAGGAAGCGCTCGCGCTCCCACTTGCCGCCCTTGAGGTAGGCGTGCGCCTGGGGGAGCTTCCGGGCCATGCCGAGGAGGAGCGCCAGCGTGTGCTCGGCCGCGGCGATCGTATTCCCGCCCGGGGTGTTCATGCAGACGATGCCCCGGCGGGTCGCCGCCTCCACGTCCACGTTGTCGAGCCCGACGCCCGCCCGCCCGATCACCTCGAGGCCGGGGGCGGCCGCGATCACCTCCGCCGTGATCTTGCTCGCGCTCCGGACGACGAGCCCGGCGTAGGGCGCGATCCGCCGGGCCAGCTCCGCGGGCTCGAGGGTCGGGACCACGTCCACCTCGAGCCCCTCGTTTCGGAGGACCTCGACGCCGACCTCCTGGAGGGAGTCGGTCACGAGGACTCGCTTCGACACCGCGTCAGGCCTCCTTGGCAAAGAGCTTCTGCGCGGCCCCGACCCCGGCCCCGAAGTCGACGGGAAGGCCCAGCCCGGCGAGGACGCGCTCGAGGGCGGCGAGGCCGACGAGGATGTCGGACTCGTCCACGTAGCCGAGGTGCGCCAGGCGGAAGATCTGCCCCTTCATCTCCCCCTGGCCGCCCGCGATCGTGATGTTGTGCCGGTCCCCGTACGCGCGGACGACCGCCTCGCCGTCCACACCCGGCGGCGCCTTGATCGCGGTCACGGCCGGGCTCGGCGCGGCCCGCGTGAAGAGCGTGAGCCCGAGGGCCTCGGCGCCCGCGCGCGTGGCGCGCGCGAGGAGATCGTGGCGGCGGTAGACCTGGGGGAGCCCCTCGGCCTTGAGGAGGCCGATGGCGACGTCCAGGCCCATCAGGAGCGACACCGCCGGCGTGAATTGCGCCTGCCCCTTCGCCTGCCACTTCCGCTCCGTCCGGAGGTCCCAGTAGAACTTCGGGCACGTCGCGCGCTCGGCCGCGCGCCACGCCCGGTCGCCGAGCGCGATGAAGGCGAGCCCCGGCGGGCACATGAGCCCCTTCTGGGAGCCGGCGACGACCGCGTCCACCCCCCAGGCGTCCATCGGGCACGGGACGACACCGAACGAGGAGACCGTGTCCACGACGAGCAGGGCGTCCGTGCGCCGCGTCAGGCGCGCGTAGCCCTCGATGTCCTGGAGGACCCCGGTGGAGGTCTCGCTCTGCGTCGCGAAGAGGGCCCGGGCCTGCGGGTGGGCCTTCAGCACCTCGGCGACGCGCCCGGCCGGGACCGCCTCGCCGTACGGCGCGTCCAGGGCGTGGACCCGGATCCCGAACGCCTGGCTGATCTCCCCCCAGCGCTCCCCGAACTTCCCGCAGCGGACGACGATCGCCTCGTCGCCGGGCGAGCAGAGGTTCACGACCGCCGCCTCCATGGCGCCCGTCCCCGAGGCCGCGAGGATCGTGACCTCGCTCCGCGTCTCCGTCAGCTCGGCGAGCCCGGCACGGACGCGGAGGAACAGCGCCTCGAACTCGGGCGTCCGGTGGTGGAGGATCGGGCGCGAGAGCGCCTGGAGCACCTCGGGCGGGAGCGGCGTCGGCCCGGGGGCGAGCAGGTGGTACTTCTTCATCCGGGGCTCCTTTCTCAACAACATGCCCGAGCCCTAGGGGCTCGGGCCGCACGCATCCACTATAGGCAGGGCCCGCCTCCCGGTCAACCGGGAGGCCGCGGGACTCAGGCGCGGAAGTCGTACGGCGGGCGGAAGACGCCGCGCTCGGTGACGATGGCGGTGATGAGCGCGGCGGGCGTGACGTCGAAGGCGGGGTTGCGGGCGGGCGAGGCGGCCGGGACGAGGCGCCGGCCCGCGAGCTCCTGCACCTCCCGCGGGTCGCGCTCCTCGATCGGGATCGCGCGGCCATCGGGGAGCGAGGGGTCGATCGTCGAGAAGGGCGCGGCGACGTAGAACGGGATCCGGTGCGCCTGGGCCAGCACGGCCAGGCCGTAGGTCCCGATCTTGTTCGCCGTGTCGCCGTTCGCCGCGATGCGGTCGGCCCCGACCACCACGAGGTCCACCTCGCCGCGCGCCATCAGCGAGGCGGCGGCGACGTCGGCGATGACGGTGTGCGGGATCCCCTCCTTCGCGAGCTCCCAGGCCGTGAGCCGCGCGCCCTGGAGGACCGGGCGGGTCTCGTCGACCCACACGAAGGGCTTTCGCCCGGCCTCGACCGCCCCGCGGACGACGCCGAGGGCAGTCCCGTAGCCGGCGGTCGCGAGGCCGCCCGCGTTGCAGTGGGTCAGGATGCGCCCGCCCTCCGGAACGAGCGGCGCCCCGTGGGCCCCGAGCCGGCGGTTGCCCGCGATGTCCTCCTCCAGGATCGCCTCCGCCTCCCGGACGAGGCTCGCGCGGAGCTCGCCGAGGGGCACCGCGCGGCGGTCGAGCGCGTGCTTCCGCATCCGCTCGAGCGCCCAGAACAGGTTCACGGCCGTCGGACGGGTCGCCGCCAGGCCCTTGATCGCGGCCTCGAGGTCGGCCAGGAGCTCCTCGAACCGGGTCGCCCGGCTGGCGAGCGCGGCCAGCGCCACGCCGAAGGCCGCCGTCACCCCGATGGCCGGCGCGCCGCGGACCGCCATGGAGCGGATCGCCTCTGCCACATCATGCCAGGTCCGGCACTCGACGGAGACCTCCTCTCCGGGGAGCCGCCGCTGGTCGAGGAGGACGACGCGGTCGCCCTTCCAGGCGACCGTGGTGAAGCTCAGCGGCGGGAGACCCATCTACCGGACCGCCGCGAGGCGGGCGCGGAGCTCTTCCGGGGACATCCCCGCGATCCGGACGAGCTTCGTGCGGGCGTTCTGCCCCCGCACGATCTCGATAGCGGAGCGGGGGCAGCCGAGAGCCTCCGCCAGGACGTCCCGGACCGCCTCGTTCGCCGCGCCGCCCACGGGCGGCGCCGTCACGCGGATGCGCAGGGCCCCGCCGGGCCCCGACAGGATCTCGTCGCGCGCGGCGCGGGGGCGGACCTCGACGGTCAGCCGCGCCTCCGCCAGCCGCTCAGCCCGCATCGGACCCGGCGAGCCCCTGCTCGACGAGCCGCTGGTGCATGGAGAGGGTCGCGAGCAGCTCCTCGGCGACCTGGCGCCGCTGGCGCTTGAGCGCCCCGATCTCCGCGGTCAGCTTGGCCTGCTCCTGGCGCGCCTCCTCGAGGAGCTTCGCCCCCTGGAGCTGGGCCTCGCGGACGATGAGGTCGGCCTCCTTCTGGGCGCGCTCCTTCAGCTCGTCCGAGACCTTCTGGGTGGTGATCAGCGTGTCCTGGAGCGCCTTCTCGCGCGCCTCCATCGCCCGCGTGCGCTCCTCCAGCGCCGCGAGCTGCTCCTTCAGGAGGTTGTTCTCCCGGACGAGCTCCTCGTAGTCGTCCGCGACCTCCTCGAGGAACGCGTCCACCTCCTGGGGGTCGAACCCGAGGCGAAACCGCGTCGGCTGGAACTGCTGCTGCCGGATGTCTCTCGCCGTATACCGCATCAGACTCCCTCCTCGGCCACCCCGCTAGAGTCCTTGAAGCGCCGAGATCGTGGTGGATGAGCCAAGCTTCGTCGCACAACGTCTCGGGGCGTGGCCGAGACCCGAGCAGCGCTAGGACGCAGGGAGGAGGCGGCCCGAGGCGTACTCCCTGTACGTTGAGGGCCGCCGACGACCGAGGACGCCGCGATGCGACGGGGTTCGGCCATGCCGCTAGAGCCGGTAGGCCGCCTGGACCAGGACCGGGACCAGGAAGCGCTGGAGGAAGACCAGCGCCAGGATCACGAGGATCGGGGAGAAGTCGATCCCGGTCTGCCAGGGGAGCCGCCGCCGGATCGGCCGGAGGACCGGCTCCGTGACTCGGTAGAGGAACCGGACGATCGGGTTCCACGGATCCGGGTTGACCCACGAGAGCAGCGCCCGGATGATGATGATCCAGATGTAGGCCCAGAGGACGTAATCCACGAGCCACGCCACGGCCAGCAGGAACTCGCGCGCGACGAACACGGGCCTACTTCGCGTCCCCGCGGCCGAGGTCGCGCGAGCGCTGGGTCGCCCGCTCCACCGCGTCCATGAGCGTCCGGCGGAGCCCCCCCGTCTCGAGGGTGTGGATGCCCGCGATCGCCGTGCCCCCGGGGGAGGTCACCATGTCCTTGAGTGCACCCGGGTGCGTGCCGGTCTCGATCAGGAGGCGCGCCGAGCCGAGGACCGTCTGCGCGGCGAGCGTCATCGCGGTCTGCCGGTCGAGGCCGACCTTGACGCCCCCGTCGGCGAGCGCCTCGATGACGAGCGCGATGTACGCGGGCCCCGAGCCCGACAGCCCGGTCACGGCGTCCATCAGCCCCTCCTCGAGGACGACCACCTTCCCGACGGCCGCAAAGATCTCCTGCGCGACCTCGAGGTCCCCGGGGTCGAGCCCGTCGGCGCGCGCGATCGCCGTCGCGCCCTCCAGGACCAGCGCCGGGGTGTTCGGCATCACCCGGATCAGGCGCATCCCCGCCGGCAGGTGCGAGCGGATCATCGCCGTGGACACCCCGGCCGCGATCGAGATGAAGAGCTTCCCGGCGCTCGCCGGGGCGACCTCCCGGAGGACCTCCGCGAGGATCTGGGGCTTGACGGCGAGGATGACGATGTCCACCCGGCGCACCAGGAGCGGGTTGTCCGAGAGCGTGTGGATCCCGTAGAGGCGCGCCAGCTCCTCGAGCCGCTCGAGCCGGACGTCGGTGACGAAGATCGCCTCGGACGGGATCAGACCGGTCTTGAGGAGGCCGCGGATGAGGGCCTCCCCCATGTTCCCGCCGCCCAGGAAGCCGATCTTCTTCCCCTTGATGGACACCCCTCACGCCCTCCGCGGGCCGAAGATCGCGGTCCCGATCCGGACCATCGTCGCGCCCTCTTCGACCGCCACCTCGAAGTCCCCGCTCATTCCCATCGAGAGCTCCTTGAACTCGGGGCCGACCCCGCGTCCCCGGGCCGCGTCCAGGAGCTTCGCCAGCTCCCGGTAGGAGGGGCGCGACTCCTCGGGATCCCGCGGGAGGGGCGGAATCGCCATGAGCCCGCGGAGGTGGAGGCCGGGCAGCCCGACCATGGCCTCGATCGCCGGCTGGAGCGCCGCCGGCGTGAAGCCCCCCTTCTGCGGCTCCTCCCCGACGTTGACCTGGACGAGCGCCTCGACCCGGCGGCCCTCGTGGACCGCGCGCGCGGAGAGCGCCTCCGCGAGCGACAGGCGGTCGACCGACTCGATCAGGTCGAAGCAGGCGAGGGCATCCCGGACCTTGTTCGTCTGGAGGTGCCCGATCAGGTGCCAGGGCACCGCCCGCCCGACCACCGCGATCTTCTCCCGCGCCTCCTGAACGCGGTTCTCGCCGAGCGCGGGGACGCCCGCGGCGATCGCCGCGCGGATCCGCTCGGGCGGCACCGTCTTCGAGACCGCCACGATCAGCACGGCGCTGCCCGGCCGGCCGGCACGCTCGGCGGCCCGGGCGATTCGCTCCCGCACGCTTGCCAGGTTGGCTCCGATCTCCGCGTCCGTCATCGCTAAACTCGTATTGTAGCTCCTGCCGCGCGCCCCACCAAAGAGAACGCTGCCGTGCATGCCGTGCACGGGCGTCCGCCACGGCCCGCAAGGGGGTCAGGCCAGGAGCGCGAGGGCCGCCAGCCGGGCGCCCCCGCCCTCCTTCCGGTAGGAGAAGAAGAGGTCGCGGCGGCACCCCGTGCAGAGCCGCGGGTTCCAGATCCGCTCGGCCGGCACGCCGGCCGCGGCGAGCTGATCGGCGCTCGCCCGCCAGAGGTCGAGCTGCCACTTGCCGGGGCCCCGGGGCTCCACCCACCGGGTCCAGTCGGCCGGGAACGCGCGGCGCAAGGGCCCCACGACAGGCTCGTCCACCTCGTAGCAGCAGGGCCCGATCGAGGGGCCGATCGCCACCGAGAGCCCGTCGGCCCGCACGCCGGCCCGCGCGGCGAGGGTCCTGACGAGCTCGCCGAGGAGCCCCGCGACGGTGCCGCGCCAGCCCGCATGGGCCAGCGCCAGGACACCCTGCGCGGGCTCGGCCACCACGACGGCGAGACAGTCCGCGGTGAAGACGGCGAGCGGGCAGCCGCGCGCCCGCGTGACGAGGGCATCGCCGGTCCCCACGAGGCCCGGGGGGGCCCCGTCCACGACGAGGCACGCCGTGCCGTGAACCTGGCGGGCGAACCGGACGGCCCGCCCCTCGATGCCGAGCGCCCGGAGCGCGTGGCCGGGGCCGGGCCCGCCGAAGGGGCCGTCCGGCGCCCGGAGGCCGGGGAAGGACCCGTGGTGGCGCGTCGTGAAGGCGTGGCGGACGCCCAGCGCCTCGAGCGCGTCGAGGGTGAGATACGTCGGAGGCTCCCCGTGAAACGTGATCATCGGGTCGCTCCGAGTGACCTAGTCGCCGGGGGTGGCGCCGCGCGAGCCCCGCGGGGTCCCGGGCGGATGGGGGTCCCCTCACGGCGTCCTGCCGCAATCCGCAGGATTGCGGCAGGCGCGTGAGAAAGGGGCCCGGAGCCCGGGCGCGCGGGGCGAGCCCGGCGACAGGACCCCCGGCGGCCAGGTCAATCCGCCTGCCTCCGGAGGAACGCCGGGATGTCCAGGTCGTCCGCCGGCGCCTCCACCCCGTCGGCCCGGATCCCGTCCACCCGCGACCGGCGCCACGGGGAAGGCCGCTCGCCGCCCCGGAACGCCTTCAGCTCGACCGTGCGCGCCCCCGGAGCCGCCGCCGCGACGCCGGCCGCCGGGGCCGCCGCCGGGCGCCGCTCCTCGAAGCCCGTCGCGATCACCGTGACGCGGATCTCGTCGGTGAGCGCCTCGTCGATCACCGCGCCGACGATGATGTTCGCCTCCTCGTGCGCGGCCTCCGCGACGGCGCTGGCCGCCTCGTTGACCTCGTGCAGCGTCAGGTCGGCGCCGCCCGTGATGTTGATCAGCACGCCGCGCGCCCCCTCGATCGAGGTCTCCTCGAGCAGCGGGCTCGCGATCGCCTTCTGCGCCGCGTCGATCGCGCGGTGCTCGCCGCGCCCCACGCCGGTCCCCATGAGCGCGAGCCCCATCGCCGACATGATCGTGCGGACGTCCGCGAAATCGAGGTTGATGAGCCCCGGGACGAGGATCAGGTCGGAGATCCCCTGGACGGCCTGCTGAAGGACCGAGTCCGCGACCCGGAACGCCTCCTGGAGCGAGGTGCCCTTCTCGACCACCGAGAGGAGGCGCTGGTTCGGGATCGTGATCAACGTATCCACGATCCCCCGGAGCTCCTGGATCCCGGCCTCGGCCTGCCGGTTCCGCCGGCTCCCCTCGAAGGCGAAGGGCTTCGTCACGACGGCGACGGCGAGCGCGCCGAGCTCTCTCGCGAGCTGCGCCACGACGGGAGCGGCGCCGGTGCCGGTGCCGCCGCCCATGCCGGCCGTGATGAAGATCATGTCCGCGCCCGCGAGGGTCTGCTGGAGCGCCTCGCGGTCCTCGCTCGCCGCGCGCCGGCCGATCTCGGGGTCCGAGCCAGCGCCGAGCCCCCCGGTGAGCTTCTCGCCGAGCTGGATCTTGACGGAAGCGGGCGAGGCGCGGAGCGCCTGGGCGTCGGTGTTGGCGACGATGAACGTGACGCCGGAGAAGCGGGAGGCGATCATCCGGTTCACCGCGTTCGAGCCCCCGCCGCCCAGGCCGATCACCTTGATCTTGGCCGACAGCGCCTCGTCCTCTTCCTCGATCCGGAAGACCAACCCCTCCCCCATGGTCCCTCCCTCGTCCGTCGAGCTTCGTCGCCCCGCTCTGTCGTCCTTCCGCCTCGGCCCCACGGCCTGTGTTCCTTTCTCCGACCGACTCAGAACAGATCCGCCACCCACTCGCGCACGCGACGCGCCACCCGCCCGACACCCGGCCACCCCTCGCCGGCGCCGACTCCGACGAGCGTCCCCGGCCGGTCCCGGCGGGCGCCGACGAGGAGCAGGCCGACCGCCGTCGCGAACGCCGGCTTCTCGACCTGGTCGTAGAAGCCGCCCACCCACTTCGGCACCCCCCGCCGGACGGGGAGATCGAAGACCGATTCCGCCAGCTCCGGGATCCCCTCCATCGCCGTCGCCCCACCCGTCACGACGACGCCGGCGGTCGGCGCGTCCTCGAGCCCGGCCTGCGCGACCCCGCGGGCCACGAGCGTGAAGATCTCCTCGACGCGGGCCTGGATGATCCGTGACAGCGTCTGGCGGGAGAGCACCCGCGGCTTCCGCCCGCCGATCGAGGTCACCTCGATCGTCTCGTCCTCGACGACGAGGGCGGTCTGGGCACAGCCGTACAGCTTCTTCAGTTCCTCGGCGTCCGCGGGCGGTGTCCGGAGCCCGACCGCGATGTCGTTCGTGATGTGGTCGCCGCCGAGCGGAATCACGACCGTGTGCCACACGGCGCCCTCGCGGAAGACCGCCACGTCCGTCGTGCCCCCGCCGATGTCGATCACGACGATCCCCAGCTCCCGCTCGTCGGGGGTCAGGACGGACTCGGAGGAGGCGAGCGGCTGCAGGATGACGTCCCGGACCGTGAGCCCGGCGCGGTTGACGCTCCGGACGACGTTCTGCACGGCGGCCATGGCGCCCGTGACCAGGTGGACCTCGACGCCGAGCCGGCTGCCGAGCATCCCGACCGGCTCGCGCACGCCGTCCTGGTCGTCCACGCTGAACGCCTGCGTGAGCACGTGGAGGACCTCCCGATCGGAGGGCAGCGGCACGTCCCGCGCCACCTCGATGGCGCGCTGCACGTCGGCGGCCGACACCTCGTGGTTGCGTCCCTGCACGGCCACGACGCCCTGGCTGTTGACGCCGCGCAGGTGGCCGCCCCCGATCGAGGCGTACGTCGACTCGATCTCGACGCCGGCCATCTGCTCGGCCTCCTGGACGGCCCGCTTGATC
>CAYQDR010000015.1:0-56760 GCA_964416315.1 uncultured bacterium | reverse complement strand
TTTCGATGCGGTGATGCTGACTTATCTGGGGTGATGGTATGGAACTTCGGGCTAGTAGCTGAGAACGCGGGGTCTCGGATGGCACCTCTGGCCGGCCGGCTCTCGTCCCCCTCCCCGGGCGCCGCGCGCCCCCAGCATCGCCGTGCTCCTTCGTCGAAGCGCGGCGCCGTCGCGGCGCTGCTCCTCCTCGTGCTGGTTGCCGGGTGCGAGGCGCGTGATGTCGTCGACCGATCGCGGGAGCCCGGCGGAGCCACCAGGAGCGCTTCGGCGCTCGAAGTCCCTCCCGAGCGCATGCGGGAGGCGGTCGTGGAGGCCTACCGGCTGCGTCCCGACCGGCGTTTTCTCTGGGCGGTCGCGGACGTCCACCACCTCCTCACCGGGCAGGAGCGGCAGCCGGTGGCGGTCACGTTCCGCGAAGGACGGTGGCGCCTGCGTTATCGGGGCGAGGACGTGGGCACCCTGCCGGAGTTGCCGGAGTTCGGCGATTTCATGGGTCTGCTCACCAACTGGGTGAACCGACTCCACGCGACGCACCCCCTCGGACTCGCCGCCGACGGCGCGGCCTCGAGCCAGCTCGCCGAGGTCGACCGGGAGCTCGATCGGGTTTTCGCGCCCCACGTGGTGAGCGCCCTGGGTCGGCTCGATGGGCTTTGGCGGCGCGGCAGCCGCGACCCGGGCCTGCTGCCGCGGGCAACCCGCGCGCTCACGCTCCTCACCCTGCAGAGCGTGGACGCCGCCGAGGTGGGGGACGCCCTGCCGGCGAGGGCCGCCGCCCTGCTGGCGCTGACCAAGAATTTGGCCCCGGACCCCATGGTCCGCGAGGAGGGCCTGCTGGCCCAACTCACGGGACACGGGGCGCACGCCAGGCGGCTGGTGACCTCGCTCGCGCCGGACGACCCGGTGCGGCTCTACGTCACCCGGGACGACGCGGAGCTCGAAAGCGTCGCGGAGAAGCGCGGTGCTGGGCCCGAGGCCCGCTACCTCTACCTCCTCCGCCTCGCCCAGCGGGGGAACGAGAAGGCGTGGTCCGTCTGGGCGCAGGCCCACTTCCGTGGCCAGGACGCCGTTCTGCCAGTGAGCACGGCGGGCCTGGCCTTGCAGCGGTTTGACGCTGACCGGGAGTTTTCGGAGACCGTCATGGCCGCTGTCTTCCGGGAGCTGGACCGTCACGGGACGGCCTCGAGTCCCCAGGAGGGGGAGGTCCGGAGGGTCTGGCAGGAGGTCCGGCGGGTTCTCTCCGAGGCACGCCGCATCGCGCGGGCACTGCTGGGAAGGCTCCTGAGAACGGGGGGTCTGGGGGCGCAGTTCGAGGCGGACCTGGAGACGGTGGCCCGCGGGCACGCGGCACCGTTCTGGGACGCGGAGACCGTTCGGGCCCACTACCGGCGCTCCTACTACTCGGGGTGGTACACATTGGGTCTCCACTATCTCGACGGCCTCTCCTCGGTCGAGGCCGCCCGGGAGTTCGCCGGCAAGCCCGGAAAGCCTGGCGGCCGCCCGTCCGCCGACTTCGAGCGCTGGTACCGCGATCTGGTGGACTTCAAGGCGGGCCAGCCCGACCCCCGACGGCTGCTCGAGGACCTCGACGGGCTTTCCGCCCTCGGGGCCCGTCCCCTCATGCGCACGCTCGAGGAGCTGGAACGGCACGTCGGCGCGCCGACGCTGTTGGTCGGTGTCCAGCGACTCGTCTCACGCATGGACACCCGCATGAGCCACCGGGTCCACCTGGGCCACCTCGCCCACACGGTCCTGCGCGATCTCCGGTTGTCGGAGTGGCTGCACGGGAGCATCGTCGAGGCGGCGCCGGCGGAATACCCCTTCGTTGAGACCTGGTATCTGAAGTTCAGGGGGCAGTTCGAGCTCCTCGACAGGCTGCTGCAGTCCGCGGTCTGGCCGGTGGAGACCCGGGCGGAGATCCTCGGTCGTCTCGAGGGGCACCTGGGACCCGAGCTGCTCCGGCGCGGGTACGAGCGGCTGATCGCGGATGTCCCCGACAGCTGGGCGGTGCGCTCGAAGTACGTGGACTACCTCGAGCGGGCCAAGTCGTACGACGAGGCGGTTCCGGTCATCACGGGGTGGCTGGAGCGGCACGACCGGTCCGCGGGGTTCGACTACATCTACGCGCGGACCGCGCTGGCGCGGATGCACTACCTGGCTGGACGGTATGAGGAGGCCTGGACCGCCGTCGAGGACGTCGTCGAGAGCGGGCAGGCCGGCGCCATGGGGCGCGCGGCCCTCATCCTGGACCGACTCGGACGGGCGGATGAAGCCGAGAAGCTGGGGCGGGCGCTCGTCGAGCGGTATCCCGATCACGTCTGGGCGCGGCGCGTGCTGGCCGAGCTGTACTGGCGCCGGGGCCGGCACGAGCAAGCGGCGCGGGTGCTCAAGGCCGCGCCCCAGCGGATCGGGTTCAGCGATTGGCGCTGGACCATCGCACCCGCCTTCGGCGAGGTCTTCGGACGAGGCTCCGCGCCGGACGCCCTGGCAGCGTTCTCGGCGCTGCTCGGCCAGGGCGTGGGCCCCTTCGAGCTGCGGGAGCTCGTGCCGGCCATTGCCGAGGGCGGCAATCACGAACTGGCTTTCAAGCTGGCGTCCGCGCTGCGGGCGACCGGGTTCAACGACCTCGTCCTCCGGCTCGACGCCTATCGGAACCTCAGGGCGTGGAAGGGTAGGGCGGAGGCTCTCGACTGGCTGCGAACAACCGTGTCGCGACAGCTGATCGACGCGTCGGGCATGATCGCCTACGACCAGGAGGAGTTCGACCTCGTGTGGGAGCTGGGTGGGGATCCCGGGCGGGGGGAGGACGCGGACTTCGCGTGGCTCATGCGGGCGGCCGCGTGGGTCCGCCAGGGTGCGCGCGACGACGTCCGTCGGCGCGCTCTGGCCGACCATTATCAGGATCCCGTCCCCGGACACTATCACGCGCTCGGCCGGTTCCTCCTGGGGCTGGAGACCGAGCAAACGGTGCTGAAGTTGGCGACCGACGCCAAGAAGCGGTGCGAGATCGCCTACTACGTGGGCCTGCGGAGTGAGGCCGAGCGCCGGTACGCCGACGCCTCCGACTGGTACCGGGTCACGGTGGAAACCGGTCAGAGCCGGAACGGGGAATACCGCTGGGCCCAGCAGGCGCTGACGCGGTGGGAGCGGCGGGGGACGAGTCTCGCGCGACTGGCCAGCGATGCGTCGTGACGCGCCCCCCCCTTGACAACGGGAGGGCTCCCGCGTAGTGTGAGGCACGATGGCTCCTTTAAGTGGACCCTGCGAGGTCCATAAGGAGAAGCGATGACGAAGCGCGGGTCGCATCGAGCCCCCTCTCCGGGTCCCCGGAGAGGGTTTTTTGGTCTCTAGGGGCGCCGAAAAGTGTCGCAGCGAGCTGCCCGTCCGCGCGGCCTGATCGAAGCGCTCCGAGCGCGGGCTTTGCCCGCGCAACCGTTTGGGGGGAGGTTCGGAAGGGGGGCGGAGCCCCCCTCCGAGGATCTCTAGGCCATGCTGCCCCGGGAGAAGGCGCAGGTCCTCGACGACCAGGGGATCGACCGCGCCCTCACCCGGATCGCCCACGAGATCCTCGAGCGGGCCGGCGGCGCCGACGCCCTCGCCCTCGTCGGGATCCGCACGCGCGGGGTCTCCCTCGCCCGCCGGATCGCCGAGCGCCTCCAGGCGATCGAGGGGGTGAAGATCCCCGTCGGCGTCCTCGACATCACGCTCTACCGCGACGACCTCGGGTTGAAGGCGGAGATGCCCGTCCTGCGCGGGACCGACATCCCGTTTCCCGTCGCGGGCAAGACGGTCGTCCTCGTGGACGACGTCCTCTACACCGGCCGGACGATCCGGGCGGCGCTCGACGCGATCATCGACCTGGGGCGGCCGCGGCTGATCCAGCTCGCGGTGCTCATCGACCGCGGCCACCGCGAGCTGCCGATCCGGCCGGACTACGTCGGGAAGAACCTGCCGACCGCGCGCCGCGAGATCGTCCAGGTGCTGCTGCGCGAGCACGACGGGCAGGACCGCGTGGTCATCCAGGAACCGGAGGGGTAGGAGGACCGCATGGGTCTCAAGCGGAAGGACCTCCTCGAGATCCGCACGCTCGAGCCGGCCGAGATCGTGACGATCCTGGACACGGCGGCCTCCATGAAGGAGATCGCGAGCCGGGAGATCAAGAAGGTCCCGGCGCTCCGCGGAAAGACCGTCGTGAACCTCTTCCTCGAGCCCTCGACCCGGACGCGCACCTCGTTCGAGATCGCGGGGAAGTGGCTCTCGGCGGACGTCGTCAACGTCTCGGGTTCCTCCTCGAGCGTCGTGAAGGGCGAGACGCTCATGGACACGGCGAAGAACCTCGAGGCGATGAGCCCCGACTGCGTGGTGATCCGGCACTCGGCCTCGGGGGCCCCCCACATGCTCGCCCGCGCGCTGCGGTGCTCGATCATCAACGCGGGGGACGGGATGCACGAGCACCCGACCCAGGCGCTCCTGGACCTCCTGACGATCCGGGAGAAGCGCGGGCACCTGGATGGCCTGTCGGTCGCGATCGTCGGGGACATCCGCCACAGCCGGGTGGCGCGCTCGAACATCTGGGGGATGCGGAAGACGGGGATGAGCGTGACGGTCGCCGGGCCGCCGACCTTGATCCCGCCGGGGATCGAGGAGCTGGGGGTGAAGGTCACCTACCGGCTCGAGGACGCGATCCGCGACGTGGACATCGTCATGATGCTGCGCCTCCAGCAGGAGCGGATGACCGGGGGCTACATCCCGTCGCTCCGGGAGTACGCGCGGCTGTGGGGGCTCTCGCTCGACAAGCTGCGCGCGGCGCGGGACGACGTGCTGATCATGCATCCGGGCCCCGTGAACCGCGGCATCGAGCTGAGCCCCGAGGTGGCGGACGGTCCCTACTCGGTGATCCTCGACCAGGTCGCGAACGGGGTGGCCGTGCGGATGGCGCTCCTCTACCTCCTCGTCGGGCGGGGCGGCGAGGCCGGCGAGCCCGGGGGGGTGCCGGCATGAACCTGGTGGTCCGGAACGGCCGCGTGATCGACCCGGCGAACGGGCTGGACGCGCCGGGGGACGTCCTGATCCTGGACGGCCTCGTGAGCCGCGTGGGGCCGAAGCTCCAGGCCCCGGCTGCCACGCCGACCGTGGACGCGGGCGGCCGGGTGGTCACGCCCGGGCTCATCGACATCCACGTCCACCTCCGCGAGCCGGGCCACGAGTACAAGGAGACGATCGCCTCGGGGACGCGCGCGGCCGCCGCCGGAGGCTTCACCGCCGTCGCCTGCATGGCGAACACGAGCCCCGTCAACGACACCCGGGCCGTGACGGACTACATCCTGGCTCAGGCCCGCGCCGGGGGCCTGGTCCGCGTCTACCCGATCGGGGCCGTGACGCGTGGCCTCAAGGGGACGGAGCTCGCCGAGCTCGGGGAGCTGGCCGAGGCGGGGTGCGTCGCCTACTCGGACGACGGGCGGCCGGTCATGAACTCGGCGCTGCTGCGGCGCGCGCTCGAGTACGCCCAGACCTTCGGGAAGCCCATCATCTCCCACGCCGAGGACGCGACCCTCGCCGAGGGTGGGGTGATGCACGAGGGCTCCATCTCGACCGACCTCGGGCTGCGGGGGATCCCCGCGGCGGCCGAGGAGATCCTGGTCGCGCGCGACATCGCCCTCGCCGAGCTCACCGGGCACCGCGTCCACATCGCCCACGTCTCGACGACGGCAGCCGTGCGCCTGCTTCGTGATGCCAAGGCGCGGGGCGTGCCGGTGACGGGCGAGGTCACGCCGCACCACCTCCTCCTCACCGACGAGGCGATGCGGAGCTACGACGCGAACGCCAAGATGGCGCCTGCGCTCCGACCGAAGCGGGACGTCGAAGCGTGCCGGGAGGCGCTCGCCGACGGGACGCTCGACGCGATCGCGACCGACCACGCGCCCCACGCGCTGACCGACAAGGAAGTCGAGCTGGACCAGGCGGCCAACGGCGTCATCGGGCTCGAAACCGCCGCCGCGCTCTGCCTGACCCATCTCGTGCGCGAGGGCGTGCTGGATCTTCCAACCCTGATCACGCGCCTGACCGTCGGACCCGCGCGCGTCCTCGACCTCCCCGGCGGCAGCCTCACCCCGGGGGCGCCGGGCGACGTGACGATCCTCGACCTCGAGCGCGCGCACACGATCGATCCCGCGCGGTTCTACTCGCGGAGCCGGAACACGCCGTTCGGCGGCCGGGCCTGCGTCGGCGCCCCCTGGATGACCGTGGTCGGTGGTCGGATCGTGATGCGGGAGGGGACGCTCGCATGACGCAGCGAGCGATCCTGGCGCTCGCCGATGGCCGCGTCTTCGAAGGGCAGGCGCTCGGCGCCTGCGGGGAGGCGGGGGGCGAGGTGGTTTTCAACACCGCCATGACCGGCTACCAGGAGGTGCTGACGGACCCCTCCTACAAGGGCCAGCTCGTCTGCATGACGTACCCGCTCATCGGCAACACCGGGGTGAACCCGGAGGACGTCGAGTCCCACCGGCCGTGGGTCGAGGGGTTCATCGTCCGCGAGGCCTCGCCGATCGCCTCGTCGTGGCGCGCGACCGCCACGCTCGACGCCTACCTCGCGAGCCACGGGATCGTCGGGATCCAGGGCATCGACACGCGGGCCTTGACACGCCACCTCCGGGACCACGGCGCCCAGCAGGGCGTCATCTCGACCGAGAACCTGGATGCGCGCAGCCTCGTCGCCGAGGCGAAGGCCTCGCCCGGGCTCGTGGGGCGCGACCTCGTCAAGGAGGTGACGTGCCAGGCGGGCTACGAGTGGGCCGAATCCGTCTGGCGCCTCGGCGAGGGTTACGGCCAGGTGCCGGCGTCGCGCTACCACGTCGTCGCCTACGACAGCGGGGTCAAGCGGAACATCCTCCGCCAGCTCGTCTCGCTGGGCTGCCGGGTCACGGTGCTCCCGGCCTTCGCCCCCCCGGATGAGGTGCTCGCCCTGAAACCCGACGGGCTGTTCCTCGCCAACGGCCCGGGCGATCCCGAGGGGGTGCCCTACCTCGCCGAGTCCGTGCGCCGGCTCGTCGGTCGGCTCCCGGTCTTCGGGATCTGCCTCGGCCACCAGGTCCTGGCGCTCGCGCTCGGCGCGCGGACCTACAAGCTCAAGTTCGGCCACCACGGCGCCAACCACCCGGTGAAGGACCTCGCCACGGGGCGGGTGGAGATCACCTCGCAGAACCACGGCTTCGCCGTCGATCCGGAGTCGGTGGGGCCTCACGGCCTGGAGGTGACGCACGTCAACCTGAACGACACGACGTGCGAGGGGATGCGGCACCGGAGCCTCCCCGTCTTCTCCGTCCAGTACCACCCGGAGGCCTCGCCCGGGCCGCACGACGCGCACTATCTCTTCCGGCGGTTCGTGGACCTGATGGATCAGGCGAAAGGCAGGTGAGCCGATGCCCCGCTACTTCGTCGCCTATCGGAAGACCGAGGAGCCCGGCCAGAAGCCCGAATGGGCCTCCTTCACGACGGAGTCGGAGGTCGCGCTCGAGGCGCACGCGATCCGGGAGCGCGTCGAGAAGCGGCTCGCGCTCTTCGGCGAGCAGCTCACGGGCGCCGGGGAGGTGCTCTGGCTCGGCACGAGCCGGCTCGTCGAGTTCATCGTCCAGCGCGAGGAAGCGCCCCCCGAGGTCTCCATCGTGTATGGCCTGCTGGAGGACCGGTGACATGAAGGCGTCGCCGAAGCAAATGAGTATCGGGCCGGCCTGCGAGTTCGACCACGCGGGTGTGCAAGCGGTCAAGGAGCATGGGAAATGCTCGTGAAGGTCGAGGCCTATCGCGACGGAAAGTTCTGGTGTGCGCGGGGCATAGGAGCCGACTTCTTTACACAGGGGAAAACGCTCGACGAGTTGATGAGGAACGTCAAGGAGGCTGCTTCGCTGCACTTCGACGAGGCACTCAAGCGGGGTGAGACGCTCAACCTCCTCGTCATGTCGGAAACGGAGGTCCGGCGTGGCAAGGCTGCCGCAGGTTAGCGGCCGGCGGCTGATCCGGTTTCTGGAGCGGCTTGGATACGTGACGGTTCGGCGCAAAGGGAGCCACGTGAGCCTCAAGAAGATGACGGCGTCCGGGGAGCACAACCTGACCGTGCCGGACCATCGGGTTGTCGCCAAGGGGACGCTGAACGACATTCTGGCGAGCGTGAGCGTGTGGAACGGAATCCCTAAGGACGAACTCGTTCAGAAGCTGCGGGCAGGGGATTAGCATGCCCAAGCGGACGGACCTCCGCAAGATCCTCCTGATCGGGTCGGGCCCGATCGTGATCGGGCAGGCCTGCGAGTTCGACTACGCGGGCACACAGGCGTGCAAGGCCCTCCGCGAGGAAGGGTTCGAGGTGGTCCTGGTCAACTCGAACCCGGCCACGATCATGACCGACCCGGAGATGGCGGACCGGACGTACGTCGAGCCGCTGACCGCGGAGGTCCTCGCCGCGGTCATCGCGCGGGAGCGGCCGGACGCGCTCCTCCCGACCCTGGGCGGCCAGACGGGCCTCAACCTCGCCGTCGCCCTCGCCGAAGAGGGGGTGCTCGAGCGCCACGGGGTCGAGCTTATCGGGGCGAAGCTCGCTGCGATCCGCAAGGCGGATGACCGGGAGCTCTTCAAGGGGGCGATGCAGAAGATCGGGCTCGCGCTCCCGCGGTCGGGCTACGCGCGCTCCGTCGAGGAGGCGCGGGAGATCGTCCGCGAGGTCGGCTACCCCGTCATCATCCGCCCCTCCTTCACGCTCGGCGGCACGGGCGGGTCGATCGCGTGGAACCCCGAGGAGCTGGACGGGGCGGTCCGCTGGGGGCTCCAGCAGAGCCCGGTCGGCCGGGTGCTGGTCGAGGAGTCGGTCATCGGCTGGAAGGAGTTCGAGCTCGAGGTCATGCGGGACCTCGCCGACAACGTCGTCATCATCTGCTCGATCGAGAACGTCGACCCGATGGGGATCCACACCGGGGACTCGATCACCGTGGCGCCCGCCCAGACGCTCACCGACAAGGAGTACCAGCTCATGCGCGACGCCGCGCTCGCGATCATCCGCGAGATCGGCGTCGAGACGGGCGGCTCCAACATCCAGTTCGCCGTGAACCCGGCCGACGGCCGCCTGGTCGTCATCGAGATGAACCCGCGCGTGAGCCGCTCCTCCGCCCTGGCCTCGAAGGCGACGGGGTTCCCGATCGCGAAGATCGCGGCCAAGCTGGCGGTCGGCTACACGCTGGACGAGCTGCGGAACGACATCACCCGCGAGACGCCGGCCTCCTTCGAGCCGACGCTCGACTACTGCGTCGTGAAGGTTCCCCGCTGGGCCTTCGAGAAGTTCCCGGAGGCCGACCAGACGCTGACGACCCAGATGAAGTCGGTCGGCGAGGTGATGGCGATCGGGCGGACGTTCAAGGAGGCGCTGCAGAAGGCGATCCGCTCGCTCGAGCAGGACCGCTACGGCCTCGAGTGGGCGGGCGCGAGCCCGGATCCCGACACCTTGCGGGACCGCCTGCGGATCCCCAACGCCGACCGCGTCCTCTACCTCGCCGAGGCCTACCGCCAGGGGCTCACGACGGACGAGATCGCCGCCCTGACGCGGATCGATCCCTGGTTCCTCGAGCAGATCCACGAGCTCGTGGCCTTCGAGGGGGCCTTCAAGCGCGCGCCGGACCTCTCGGCCGAGACGCTCCGGCAGGCCAAGCGCCTGGGGTTCGCCGACCGGCGGCTCGCCGAGCTCGCCGGGCGGACCGAGGGGGAGATCCGGCTGGTCCGCCAGGCGCACGGGATCCGCGCCACGTTCAAGGTCGTGGACACGTGCGCCGCCGAGTTCGTCGCCTACACCCCCTACCTCTACTCGACCTACGAGGAGGAGGACGAGGTCCCGCCGACGGACCGGCCGAAGGTCGTCATCCTGGGGTCGGGCCCGAACCGCATCGGGCAGGGGATCGAGTTCGACTACTGTTGCGTCCACGCCGCGTTCGCGCTCCGCGAGGCGGGCGTGGAGGCGATCATGGTCAACTGCAACCCCGAGACGGTCTCGACCGACTACGACACCTCCGATCGTCTCTACTTCGAGCCGCTCGCCCTCGAGGACGTGCTGAACGTCGTCGAGAAAGAGCGGCCGCTCGGGGTCGTCGTCCAGTTCGGCGGGCAGACGCCGCTCAAGCTCGCCGTGCCCCTCGAGCGCGCCGGGGTGCGGATCCTGGGGACGCTCCCCGACGCCATCGACCGCGCGGAGGACCGGGCCCGCTTCGCGACCCTCCTCCGGACGCTCGGGCTCAACCAGGCGCCGAACGGCTCGGCGCGCTCGGCCGGGGAGGCCGCGCGCATCGCGGAGACGCTCGGCTACCCGATCCTGGTGCGGCCCTCCTACGTGCTCGGCGGCCGCGCCATGGAGATCGTCTACGACGAGGAGCAGCTGCGCGTCTGGATGCGGGAGGCGGTCCGCGTCTCGCCCGAGCACCCGATCCTGGTCGACAAGTTCCTCGAGGACGCCCTCGAGCTCGACGTGGACGCGCTCGCGGATGGCCGGGACGTGCTGATCGGCGGCGTGATGGAGCACATCGAGAAGGCGGGGATCCACTCGGGGGACTCCGCCTGCGCGCTCCCGCCCTACTCGATCGGCGACGACCAGGTCGAGCGCCTGCGGGCCCAGACGCGCGCCCTGGCCCTCGAGCTGGGCGTGGTCGGGCTCCTGAACGTCCAGTTTGCCATCAAGAACGACGTCATCTACGTCCTCGAGGTCAACCCGCGGGCGTCGCGGACCGTGCCCTTTGTCTCGAAGGCGATCGGGGTTCCCCTGGCGAAGCTCGCCACCCGCGTCATGCTCGGGACCCGACTCGCCGAGCTGGGCTTCGCGGAGATGCCCGAGCTGCCGCACGTCGCCGTGAAGGAGGCCGTCTTCCCCTTCGCGAAGTTCCCGGGGGTGGACGTCGTCCTCGGCCCCGAGATGCGCTCGACCGGGGAGGTGATGGGGCTCGCCCCCGAGTTCCGCGTCGCGTACCTCAAGGCGCAGATCGCGGCGGGCTCCCCACTCCCGCGCGCCGGCAAGGCGTTCCTCTCCGTGCGGAACCGCGACAAGCGTGCGCTGGTCCCGGTCGCGCGGAGCCTCTACGAGATGGGCTTCCGGCTGGTCGCCACGCAGGGGACCGCCCGGGTGCTCGAGCGCCACGGGATGCGCGTGGAGGTGATCAACAAGGTCGCGGAGGGGTGGCGGCCGAACATCATCGACCTCATGAAGCAGGGGGAGATCTGCCTCGTGATCAACACGCCCGAGGACGGGCGCGCGCGGAAGGACTCCTACCTCATCCGCCGCACGGCCGTGGTGCAGAGCATCCCCTACTACACCACCATCGACGGCGCCCAGGCGGCGCTCGAGGCGATCGAGGCCCAGCGGGCGGGGGCGCTCGAGGTCCGGCCGCTCCAGGCCTACTACGCCGGGACCCGGTGAGGCGCGCGGCCGGGATACTCGTCGGGGGGGTCCGGTGAGCCTTGCCCCGGGCCGATCCCCGTCGCATCTCGGCGTCCTCCAGCTCGCCGGGACGCGCTCGGCCTGCGGCCTCGCGGGCGTCCCGCCCCTCCGGTGGGGTCGTCGGCGCCCCTCAACGTACAGGGAGTACGCCTCGGGGCGCCTCCTCCCTGCGTCCTTGATCTGCTCGGGTCTCGGCCCGGGGACCCGGCGGGTCGGGCCGTTGGGCGTCTGTACGAGGGCAGTCCGGTGAGCCTTGCCGCGCGCGACCGGCTGATTGTCGCCCTCGACGTGCCCGGCCTCGCCGACGCCGAGGCGCTGCTCGAGCGGCTCGCCGGGGTGGTCTCCACGTTCAAGGTCGGCGCCCAGCTCTTCACGGCGGCGGGGCCGGCGGCCGTGGAGCTGGTCCGAAAGCGCGGCGGCCGCGTCTTCCTGGACCTCAAGTACCACGACATCCCCGCCCAGGTCGGTGGAGCGGTCCGCGAGGCCGCGCGCC
Organism: uncultured bacterium; assembly: GCA_964416315.1. Lineage (GTDB taxonomy): Bacteria > Methylomirabilota > Methylomirabilia > Rokubacteriales > DASRDR01 > CAYQDR01. The sequence goes on along the minus strand of CAYQDR010000015.1, from coordinate 44,812 downwards.
TCGGGGTCGCCCTCCTGACGGTCCACGCGTCCGGCGGGGGCGCGATGCTCCGGGCCGCCGCCGAGGCGGCGCGGGCGGCGGGCGGCGATCGCCCGCGCGTCCTCGCCGTGACCGTGCTGACGAGTCTGGACCGCGCGACGCTCCAGCGCGAGCTCCAGGTGCCGATCGCCGTCGAGGGGCACGCGGTCCACCTGGCTGCGCTCGCGCGCGAGGCCGGATGTGACGGGGCCGTCGCCTCGCCTCACGAGGCGGCACGGCTCCGGGCCACGCTCGGCCGGGACTGGCTGATCGTCACGCCCGGCGTCCGTCCCGCGGGCGCGGACAGGGGCGATCAGGCCCGCGTGGCGACCCCGGCGGGGGCGCGGCGCGCCGGCGCGGACTGCATCGTCGTGGGGCGCCCGGTCACGGCCGCCCCGGACCCCGCGGCCGCGGCCGCCGCGATCCTGGCCGAGTTCGAGCAGGCCGCCGGGGCCGGAGCGGCGGGCTGAGCGGCGCCACGCCGGGCCCCCACCGGGCGCGTCCGGTCGGTCTTCCCCGGGCGTCCGCGGCCTCCCTCTGGCCCACGCCAATCTCGATCTCTACGAGCGGGGCGCGGGGCCCATCATCTGGGGGATCAGCGACCGGAGCCAGCCCTCACGGCGCGCCCGGGGGCGCGTCCCGCTCGACGATGCGGGTGGCCTGGTCCCGAACGACCCTGATGCCTACCGCCACCTGACGATCTGGGTGCTGCGCCCCCGCGCCGCGGTGGCCTCCTCGAGCGCCCTCGAGCCCTACGAGCCTCCCGGCGGCCGGCCGTGAGGGGCGGGGGACCGAGACGGCTCAGGCCCGAGCCTGGTACTCCGGCCGCCAGCGGAGCAGGCGCGCCTCGACCTGGCGGATCCCGATCGCCAGCACGATGCCCATCACCGCGAGGACGATCAGCGCGACCATCATGTCGGCGGCGTTCAGGGTGCCGAGCGAGGCGATGATCAGGTAGCCGATCCCGCCTCCCGACTCGCCGCCGATGAACTCGCCGATCACGACGCCGATCAGCGCGAAGGATACGGACGGCGTCAGGGAGGCGAACGTCCACGCGAGCGCCGAGGGGATCACGACGGTGCGCATCACCTGGCGCTCCGAGGCGCCCAGGAAGCGCGCCGAGTGGATCACGTCGGGGTCCACCCCGCGGGCGCCCTGGAACGTGTTGAAGAAGACGATGAAGAAGACGATGAGCCAGGCGAGGACGACCTTCGCCACGATGCCGAAGCCGAAGATCATGGTCACGAGCGGCACCAGGGCGATGCGGGGGAGCGAGTTCACCGCCACGATGTACGGCCCCAAGATCAGCGCCAGCCGGTCGTTCCGGCCGAGGATCAGCCCCGCGGCGAATCCGGTGGCGACGCCGACCGCGAACCCGAGCGCCGTGGACTCGAGCGTCGAGATAAGGAGCTGCCAGAGCGGGACCCGGACGGCCGACGAGTTGAGGTACCAGAAGCGCGTCCAGATCGCGGAGGGCCGGCTGATGAAGAACGGGTCGACGAAGTAGACGACCCGCGAGACGCGCTTCGTGACGGCGGGATGGGTGAGGCCCTCCCAGAGCCCGACCGTGACCACGAGGATCGCGAGCCGCCAGAAGTTGACGCGCGTCCGCTCCGTCACGGGCGCCCCTCCTCAGCCGACGGCCTCGGCCTTGGCGAACTCCTCACCCAGGACGTGCCAGAGGGTGCTGAACTCGCGCGCGTACTCGTCCGTCTCGCGGATGCGGATCACGTCCCGCGGGCGCGGGAGCTTCACCTCGTGGATCAGCTTCACGCGCCCCGGCCGGCTGGTCATGACGATCACCCGGTCCGAGAGCGTGATCGCCTCGGCGAGATCGTGGGTGACGAAGACCACCGTCTGGCGCTTGGCGAACCAGAGCTCGAGGAGCTTGGCCTGGAGCCGGAGCTTCGTATGGGTGTCCAGCGCCCCGAAGGGCTCGTCCATGAGGAGGATCTCGGGGTCCACGATCAGCGTCCGCATGAGCGCCACCCGCTGCCGCATGCCGCCCGACAGGGTGGCCGGGAAGGCCTCCTCGAAGCCCTCGAGGCCGACCAGGCGGACGGCCTCCCGCACCCGGTTCTCGCGCTCGGCTCGGGGCAGGCGGCGGTACTCGAGCCCCAGCCCGATGTTCCGGTGGACGGTGCGCCAGGGGAAGACCGTGTCCTTCTGGAAGACGTAGCCGACCTGCGGCAGGACGCCCGCGGCCGGCCGGCCGTCCAGGCGGATCTCGCCGGCCGTGGGTGGGACGAGGCCCGCGATCATGTTGAGCACCGTGGACTTGCCGCACCCCGAGGGGCCGACGAGCGCGACGAACTCCTTGTCGCGGACGTCGAAGGAGACGGCCGTGACGGCCGCGACTTCGCGGCCGCCCGTCAGAAACGTCTTGGTGAGCTCGCGGACCTCGACCCGGACTCGACTCACGGGCCGGGCCTCGCCTCCGCGTCAGGCCTTCTGGTGCGCCTTCCGCACGAAGGACATGTCCACGGCTTTCGCGAAGGGGATCTCCTTCTCGAGGGCCTTGGTCGCGAGGAAGATCTTGAGGAGCTGGTTGTACTCTTTCTCCTCGACGAGGAAGTCCCAGTCGAAGATCCCGCGGTAGTAGCGGATCGATTTCAACACGTCCTCGCGTGAGAAGGTGTCCATGTAGGGCTTGTGGAGGAGCTCGAGGATCTCCCCCTCCGGTGCCTTCTGCACCCACTTCTGCGCGCGATAGCAGGCGGTCACGTAGCCCTGGACGGTGGCCGGCTCGCGCTCGATGGTCTCCTTCAGGCAGTAGCCCACCGTGACCGGGAGGTTGCCCCCGAAGACCTGGGTCCAGACCTTCTCGTCGAGGACGCTGTACATCGTCTTGCCGAAGCCTTGCTCCTCGGCCGCCGAAATCCACTCCGGCACCGCCATGATGGCGTCGAACTTGCCGGCCTTGAGCCCGCCCAGCATGGTCGTCGAGCCGCCGCCGCCGACCCACTCGACGACGTTGTTGAGCGACTTGCCGTCGGGCCCCTTGTGCTGCTCCAGGATGTAGGTCCCGTAGACGTACGTCCCGGAGCCGATGGCGGTCGCGGCAATGACCCATTTGCCCCCGCCGGGCCGCTTCATGGTCCCGAGCTTCTCGACGCCGGTCAGCCCGGCGTCGTAGAGCTCCTTGCGGGCGACGATGTTGGCGTACGAGCAGCGCGTGTCGGTCGCGAAGAGGATCACCGCGTCCTTGCCCTTCTCGGCGATCTTGAGCGGGTGGCTCGCGTCACCGAGGGCGAACTGCGCCTGGCCGGCCGGGACCACCTGCGCCGCCTTCGCACCGCCCCCCGGCACGATGAACTCCTTCAGCGGGACGCCTTCCTCCTCGAAGAGCTTTTTCTCGCGGGCGACCAGGTGCGGGGCGTAGATGAACGTGGAGACGCTGTGGGACGCCGTGATGGGGCGGCGGGCCTGAGCCCGTCCGCGGCGGGGCAGGGCCACGGCGGTCCCGAGCGCTCCCGCCGCGATCAGGAGCTCCCGGCGGCTCAGACCGTGAGACATGGGGCGTACCTCCTCTGGCGTGTGGAAAGTCTTCGGTGGCCGACGGTGGGCGACGGCCGAAGTCGCGAGGACTATACCTGGAGCGCCGCGGGCGTGTCAACGGCGGCCCGACGCCGCCGCGGGGGAGGGCTAACCCCGCGGCGGGATTCGGCGAATGGCCGGGCGACCGGGTTGCGCTACCGGCGCGCCGTCGGGCGGAAGGGGCCGGTCGTGAGCGCGCTGAGGCCGAAGCGCACCCGCAGGAGCTGGACGAGGGCGTCGGGCAGCACGCCCGTCGCGCCGAGGCAGTACTGGCAGATCAGGCGCACTTCGTGCGTGAACGAATCCTCCCACAGGCCGACCTTGTGGAACATGTCGACAGTCTGCGTCGGGGGATCCCATGACAGCAGGTAGAGGTGGCAGCACGGGCACACGTAGTGGTTCGGCCGGTCGCCGCGCCGGGGGGCTTCGGGAACCATGGCGCCCTCCTTTCCGCCAGCCAGCGGCCGGATGCCGCGCTCTGGCGCTCTGGGCCCTGGGGTCTGAGCATCTGTAACCATTGTCTGCAAACTAAATATAACATAATCCGTGTACTGTCAAGTCTGGGGAGCGCGAGCGCGCCCGTCTGGACTCCCGGGTGGGAGGCCCGGGGGGCCGTGTCGGAGCAGTGTCCCCCATCCCCTTGTCGTTTCGAACATTCTGGGAACTCTCCGGAGACCGGCGCCGCGTTGACAGGCCCTCCGGGCATCGGCTAGCATGGGTGAACGACCATGGGTCTGATCGCCAGCATGACGGGGTACGGCCGAGCGGAGGCCCGGGGCGCGCGGCTGGCCGTGCTGGTGGAGGCCCGCTCCCTCAACCACCGCTTCCTCGAGGTCGGGGTCAAGCTCCCCCGGGGCTTCGCCTCCCATGAGCCGGATCTCCGGCGGCTCGTCCAGGGACGCTTGGCGCGGGGCCGCGTGGACGTGACGGTGACGGCGCGGCGGATCGCGGGGAGCCCCAGCGTCGTGCGGATCGACGTCGCGCTGGGCGCCGACTACCTCGCGGGTGCCCGGGCGCTCGCGGCGAAGCTGGGGCTCTCGGGTGACCTGGCCGTCAGCGACCTCGTCCGGCTGCCGGGGGTCCTGAGTCTCGAGGAGGGGGAGCCCGAGGAGGCCGAAACCGGGCCGCTCCTCAAGGACGCCACGGAGCAGGCCCTGGACGAGCTCGTCCGGATGCGGCAGGCCGAGGGGGCGGCGCTGGCGGCCGACCTCGCGGCGCACCTCGGGGCCCTGGAGGGGTGGGCCGAAGGGCTGGGGCGGTTCCTGCCCGGGGCCCTGGAGCGCACCGAGGCGCGCGTGCGTACCCGGATCCACGACCTCCTCGGAGAGGCGCCGGTGGACCCGGCCCGCGTCGCGCAGGAGGCGGCTGTCTGGGCGGCCCGGAGCGACGTCGCCGAGGAGCTGGCGCGCCTCGGGTCGCACTGCCGGCAGCTTGGGGAGCTGCTCTCGACGGGGGGGGCCGTGGGGCGGCAGCTGGACTTCCTCGCGCAGGAGATGCACCGCGAGGTGAACACGATCGCCTCGAAGGCGGATGACGGGGAGATCGTCGCCCGCGTGCTGGACGGCCGAACGGTGGTCGAGCGCCTCCGGGAACAGGCGCAGAACGTCGAGTGAGCGGGGCCCGGGAGCAGGTGGGTTCGGCCTAGATCAGCGGCGGGCGCGGTGGAGCAGCGGCGCGGCATGCTCATCGTGGTCTCGGCGCCTTCGGGCGCGGGCAAGACCTCGCTGTGCCGCGAGATCCGGAAGGTCGTTCCCAACGTGGCGTACTCCGTGTCGTTCACGACGCGGGCACCGCGGCTGGGCGAGGTCGAGGGCCGCGACTTCCACTTCGTTTCGGAAGCAACGTTCCAGCGCATGGTCGAGCGGGGCGAGTTCGCCGAGTGGGCCCGCGTCCACGGGAACCTCTACGGGACCAGCACACGCACGCTCGAGGAGGCGCTCGAGCGCGGCGAGGACATGCTGCTCGATATCGACACACAGGGTGCGCGGCAGCTCCGCCCGCGATACCCGCACGGCCTCTTCGTGTTCGTGGTGGCGCCCTCGATGAAGGAGCTGGAGTCCCGGCTGCGCGAGCGGAAGTCCGACGCGCCGCACGAGATCGCGCGGCGGATGACGCGGGCCGTCGAGGAGATCGCCGCGTGGCGGGAGTACGACTACCTCATCGTCAACCGCCACCTCGACGAAGCCGTACGGCAGCTCCATTGCATCATCGAGGCGGAGCGTTGCCGCACCTCGCGGCTCGGCCTGACGATAGCGGATCTGCCGGCCGAGAGGCGGCGAGAAAGGAGTGGCTGATGTCGTTCCCGCTGCTGGAGGACTGTCTGGAGAAGATCTCGAACCGCTACCTGCTCGTCGTGCTCGCGGCCAAGCGCAGCCGCCAGCTCAACCGCGGAGCTGCGCCGCAGGTGGAGACGAAGCGCAAGAAGTGGACGAGCGCGGCGCTCGAAGAAGTCATCGCCGGGAAGACGTACGCGAAGCGCGCCGGGGAGACGCCGCCTCCCGCGCCCGGTCCCGGTCCCGGGGCCTAGCCGGGTGGCGAGTGCGGTAGCCGCTGACCCATCCATGCGGCGCGCATCGAGCGGGTAGACGGATGCTGGCCGGGCGCGAGCTCGTCCTCGGCGTCACCGGCAGCATCGCCGCATACAAGGCCGCGTATCTCCTGCGCGAGCTCCGGAGGCTCGGGGCGTCCGTCACCGTCGTCATGACGGCGCACGCTCGCGAGTTCGTGGGGCCGCTGACCTTCCGGACGCTCTCGGGCCGTCCGGTCCTCTCCGACCTCTTCGATCCCCAGGAGCCGGCGGCCGTGGAGCACGTGGCGCTGGCCGAGCGCGCCGATCTCCTCCTGGTCGCGCCCGCCACGGCCAACGCGCTCGCCCGGGCGGCCCTCGGGCTCGCCGACGACTTCCTGGGGACGCTTCTGCTCGCGACGCGCGCGCCCCTCCTGTTCGCCCCGGCGATGGACGGGGAGATGTGGCAGCACCCGACCGTCCAGGGGCACGTCGCGACCCTGCGTGCGCGGGGGGCGACGGTGATGGAGCCGGGCCACGGGGAGCTCGCCTCCGGGCTCGTCGGCCCGGGCCGCTTTCCCGAAGTGGCCGACATCGTCGAGGTGGCGACCCGGCTCCTCTGGGGCAGGCGCGACCTCGGCGGGGACCACGTCCTGGTCACTGCCGGGCCCACGCGGGAGTCGGTCGATCCCGTCCGCTACCTCACGAACCGCTCCTCCGGTCGCATGGGCTACGCGCTCGCGACGGCGGCGGCCCGCCGGGGGGCCCAGGTCACGCTCGTGACGGGACCCACGCATCTCGCACCGCCGTACGGCGTGCGCGTGATCCCCGTCGAGACCGCCGAGGAGATGCGCGAGGCGGTGCGGCAGGTGGTCGGGCCGGCGACGGTCGTCGTCAAGGCCGCGGCCGTCGCCGACTATCGCGTGGCGCGTCCGGCCCCGGAGAAGATCCGCTCGAAGCAGCCGCGTCTCGCGCTCGACCTCGAGCCGACCCCGGACATCCTCGGCGAGCTCGGGCGGGCGAAGGGCGCGCGCTTCCTCGTCGGCTTCGCCGCCGAGACCGCGGATGCCCCGGCGGGCGCCCGGGCCAAGCTCGAAGCCAAGGGCGTGGACCTGATGGTCGCCAACGACGTGAGTCGGGGGGACATCGGCTTCGACGCCGAGGAGAACGAGGTCCTCCTCCTGGATCGCTGGGGTGGCGTCGTGGAGGTCTCGCGCCGGCCGAAGCTCGAGGTCGCCGACGCGATCCTCGACCGCGTCCAAGCCCTCCGCCGGGCCGCGTCGCTCGCGCCGAAGACGTAGTCCGTGGAGCAGCCGGCCCACCTGCTCGCCGACGCCGCGCGGGCCCTCGCCGAGCACCTGCGCTTCCACCAGGCTCTCGGCGTGCGCGATCTCCCGCTCCGGGGTGAGCACCTGGCCGGCCCGGCAGCGGGGCTCCGCCGCCTCGAGGCCGCCATCGAGGGCTGCACCCGCTGCAAGCTCTCGCGAGGGCGCACGACCATCGTCTTCGGCAGCGGCAGCCCGGGCGCGCGGCTCGTGCTCATCGGGGAGGGACCGGGCGAGGAGGAGGACCGGCAGGGCAAGCCCTTCGTGGGGCGGGCGGGCCAGCTCCTGACGAAGATGCTCGAGTCGGTCGGCATCAGCCGGGACGAGGTCTACATCTGCAACATCGTCAAGTGCCGCCCCCCCGGCAACCGCAACCCCGAGCCGGACGAGATCGCCGCGTGCGCCCCGTTCCTCGAGGGGCAGCTCGCCGCGATCCGGCCCGGCGTCATCGGGGCCCTCGGGACCTTCGCGGCCCAGACGCTGCTCCGCACCCGGGATCCGATCGGCCGACTGCGGGGCCAGATCCACGCCTACGGGGCGGCCGTCCTCATCCCGACCTTCCATCCCGCGTTCCTCCTCCGGAATCCGGGGCCGACCTACCGGCGGCTCGCCTGGGAGGACCTGAAGCTCATCCGGCGCGAGTACGACCGGACCCGTGCGGCACGGGGCGCGGCCGAGGGGTGAGCGAGCGGGTCGCGACCGCGGAGGCGAGCCCGGCGGGAGCCCGCCCGGTCGAGGGCCCCGTCGCCGAGGTGGTCGTCGGCCTCCCGGTCCCTCGCGTCTTCAGCTACGCCGTCCCGCCCGCGCTCGTGGGCCGGCTCGCGCCGGGCCAGCGGGTGCGCGTGTCGTTCCGCGGTCGTCCGCGCGAGGGCGTGGTCGTCGCGCTCGCGAGCGCGCCGGTCGTCGGGCTCCGAGCCGTCGAGGCCCCGATCGACCCCGTGCCCGCGCTGAGCCCGGCGCTCCTCCAGCTCGCGCGCTGGGCGGCGGAGGAAACCGTCAGCGCCTGGGGAGAAGCCGTGGCGCGGGCGCTCCCGCCGGCCAGCCGGGTCGCCGCGCCGGCGACCCTGCCCCCGGCGCCGCCCCCTGCGCCACCCGGCACCGTCGTCGTCGGGTACGGCGCGGCGCGCGCGCGGCTCGTCGAGGCGGTGGCGGCCCGGGCCGCGGGGGGCGTCCTCCTCCTCGCGCCGGAGATCGAGACGGCGCGCGGGTGGGCCGCGCGGCTCGGGCAGCTTGTGGGCGAGCCGGTCGCCCTGCTCACGAGCGAGGAGAGCCCGCGCGAGCGCTGGGAGGCATGGTGGGCCTGTCGCCGCGGCGCGACGCGGCTCGTCGTGGGAACCCGCGCGGCCGCCTTCGCCCCCGTCGCGCCGCTCGGCGCGGCGATCATCGTGGACGAGCACGACCCGGCCCACAAGGCGCCCGACGCGCCGCGCTGGCACGCCCGCGACGTCGCGCTCAGGCGAGTCGGGCTCGAGGGCGGGAGCTGCCTGCTCGCGAGCGCGACGCCGAGCCTCGAGAGTTGGGTGCGGGCGCAGTCGGGGCAGGCCACCGCGGAGGAGGCCAAGGGCGACGGCTGGCCCGCGGTCCACCGGGTCGACCTCCGGGCGGCGGCCCCGGATGCCGGCCTCTCGCCAGCCCTGCGTGAGGCCGTGCGCGCGGCGCTCGCCGGCGGTCAGTCGGCCCTGCTCGTCGTCAACCGTCTCGGCTACGGCCGGGCGCTCGGCTGCGCCGAGTGTGGCGCGGTGCGCCGCTGCGCGACCTGCCGGGTCGCGCTGACGTACCACCTCCGGGCGCGGGTGCTGGCCTGCCGCCTCTGCGGGACCCGCCAGCCCGCGTCGAGCCTCTGCGGCCGCTGCCGCGGGCGACGGCTGGCGCCACTCGGCTGGGGGACGGAGCGATTGGAAGCGGAGGCGGCGGCCGCCTTCCCGGAGGCGCGGGTCGGACGGTACGACGGCGAGGTGCCGCCGCGCCGCGCGGCGGCCGTTCGGGAGGCGTTCCGCGCGGGCGGGGTGCGCGTCGTCGTCGGCACCCAGATGGCGCTCAGGCTCACCGGGGAGACCCGCGTCGGCCTCGCCGCGCTCGTGCTCGCCGACGCGACCCTCAACCTGCCCGACTTCCGCGCCGCGGAGCGGACGTTCCAGCTCGCCTGGCACCTGGCCGAGGGGGTCGCGCCCGGCGGGAGCCTCTGGCTCCAGTCCTTTTACCCGGACCACCCGGCGCTCGAGGCGGTCGCGCTGGGTGCGCGAGAGCCCTTCTACCGTCGGGAGTGGGCGGAGCGCCAGGAGCTCGGCTACCCGCCGGCGCGGCGGCTGGCGCGTCTCCTGGCTGCGGGGCGGGCGGCGAGCCGCGTCATCGCGGACGTCGCGGGCCGTTGCCGCGCCGCAGGGATCGCGGTCCTTGGGCCGAGCGCGCTGCCCGGCGCGCGGGTCCAGCTCATCCTGCAGGGTGGGAGCGAGTTGCCGCGGGCGCTGGCCGACGTGCTCGAACCCTCCCGGGGCCGCCGGCGCGTCGGCGGCGTTCGGCTGACGGTGGACGTCGACCCGCTGGACCTGCTCTGACCTGCCACGCGGGGTAGAATAGGGGACCGAAGGAGGCCGGCATGGCGATCCGCGACGTGCGACTCTACGGCGACCCCATCCTTCGCCGGCGGGCGGAGCCGGTGGCCGCCGTGACGCCGGAGATGGAGACGCTGCTCGACGACATGGTCGAGACGATGTACGACCAGGTGGGGATCGGGCTCGCGGCTCCGCAGGTCGGCGCTCCCCTGCGCCTGCTCGTGGTGGACGAGGGCAAGGGCGTTGCGCGCGCCCACGTGAACCCGGTCATCGTGGAGCAGGGGGGGCGCGCGGTCGAGGAGGAGGGGTGCCTCTCGCTCCCCGGGATCTTTGCCGAGGTCGAGCGGGCGGAGTGGGTCGTCGTCGAAGCGCAGGATCGGCGCGGGGCGCCCATCCGCGAGCGGGCGAGCGGTCTGCTCGCGCGCGTCTTCCAGCACGAGATCGACCACCTGGACGGGATCCTCTTCATCGACCGACTCGACAAGGTGACCCGCGACCGGATCAAACGCCGGATCAGGAAAGAAGGCTTTCCGGAAGGCGCGCCCGCAGGCGCCCTCGCGCTCTAGGCTGCGCGCCGCCTCCGCCGGTCGTCGGATGCGCGTCCTCTTCTACGGGAGCCCCGCGTTCGCGCTTCCCACGCTGCGCGCCCTCGTCGAGCGCCACACCGTCGTCGCCGTCGTCACCCAGCCCGACCGCCCCGCGGGCCGCGGTCAGCATCCCCATGCCTCCCCGGTGAAGCGGCTCGCCGCCGACCGCGAGCTGCCCATCCTCCAGCCCGAGCGCGTCCGGGACGCGGGGTGGGCCGAGCGGCTGCGCCCGTTCGATCCCGATGTCGCGGTGGTCGTCGCCTTCGGCCAGATCCTCCCGCGCGAGGTCCTGGCCGTGCCGCGACGCGGCTCGATCAACGTCCACGCCTCGCTCCTTCCCCGCTATCGGGGCGCGGCGCCCGTGGCCTGGGCGATCATCCGGGGCGAGCGCGAGAGCGGGATCACGACGTTCCTCATGGACGAGGGCATGGACACGGGGCCCATCCTCCTCCAGCAGGCGACGCCGATCGGGCCCGAGGAGACGGCGGGCGAGCTCGGGGCGCGACTCGCCGACCTCGGCGCCCGGCTCCTCCTGGACACGCTCGAGCGCCTCGATGCGCTCACGCCCCAGCCGCAGGACGAGCGCCTGGCGACGCGCGCCCCGCGGCTCGCGAAAACCGATGGCATCCTGGACTGGCGGCGGCCGGCCGTCGAGCTGGCGGCGCGCGTCCGCGGCGTGAATCCGTGGCCGGGCGCGACGACGCCGAGCCCGGTCGGCCGGCTCCTCGTCTGGCGCGCCCGCGCCGTGGCCGGCTCCGGCGAGCCCGGAATCCTGACGGCCGCGGCGGGGACGCTCGCCGTCGGCACGGGCGAAGGGCTCCTCCGGCCGCTCGAGGTGCAGCCGGAGAACCGCCGGGCGGTGAGCTGGGAGGCATTCCTCCGGGGGGCGCGTCTCGCGCCGGGGACCGCGCTCGCGGCCCATGCCCCGGTCCGCTGAGGCCGCCCCGAGTCGCCCCGCCGGCCCGGCCCGGACCCCGGCGCGCGCGGTCGCGCTGGAGATCCTCGGCCGGGTCGAGGCGCGCGCCGCGTACGCCGACCGGCTGCTCGAGCACCTGCCCCGCCAGGCTGGCCTCGATGCCCGGGATCGGGCCCTCGTCACGGAGGTGGTTCTCGGCTCGCTCCGCTGGCAGCGGCTCCTCGACTGGCACCTCGCCCGGGTCTCGCACCGGCCGCTCGCCGAGTTGGCGGGGTGGGTCCGGGCGCTCCTGCGCCTGTCGGCCTATCAGCTCGCGTTCCTCGACCGGATTCCCGCGCGGGCGGTCGTCCACGAGGCCGTCGAGCTGGCGAAGCGACGCCGGCCTCGCGGCGCGGCCGAGTTCGTCAATGGCGTCCTCCGGGCTCTGGCCGCCACGCGGCGCCCGTGGCCGCCGCCGACGCACGATGATCCCGACGAGGCGCTGGCGCTCCGGACCTCCCATCCCACCTGGCTCGTGCGCCGCTGGGTCGCCCGGCATGGCGCGGCGGAGGCCGAGGCGCTCGCGCGCGCGATGAACGAGCGGCCGCCGTTCACCGTCCGCGTGAACTCGCTCCGCTCGACACCCGAGGCGGTGGCCGAGGCCCTCCGGCGCCACGGCGCGGCGGTCACCCCCTGCCGGTTCGCCCCGGAAGGCCTGGTCGTGACCGGAGCCGGCGACCCCCGCGCGCTCGGCCCGCTCCGCGAGGGCTGGTGCGCGGTCCAGGACGAGGCGGCGATCCTCGTGGGACACGTCCTCGCCCCCGAGCCCGGGGAGACCGTGGCAGACGTGTGCGCGGCGCCTGGGACGAAGACGACGCATCTCGCCCAGCTCATGGGCAACCGCGGCCGGGTCCTGGCCGCGGACCCCCACCCGGGCCGGCTCGGCCTGCTCCGGGAGGCGTGTCGGCGCCTCGGCGCCACGATCGTCGAGGCGCGCGAGACCGGGGTGGAGAGGCTCGCCCGCGAGGTGGGGCCGCGCTGCGACCGGGTGCTCGTGGACGCTCCTTGCTCGAACCTCGGAGTGCTCCGGCGCAACCCGGACGGGAAGTGGCGGCGGGGCGAGGCCGACCTCGCGCCGCTCGGGGTCGCGCAGGCGGCGATCCTCGACGCGGCCGCCGGCCTCGTGCGGGCGGGTGGCGTCCTCGTCTACGCCACGTGCTCGCTCGAGCCCGAGGAGAACGAGGCCGTGGTGGCGGGCCACCGGGCGCGCCACCCGGAGTTCGTGCCGGACCCGATCCCGGCCAGCGTGCCCCGGGGGTGCCTGGCGGCACCGGAGATGCTCCGGGTCTTCCCGCACCGCCACGACACCGACGGCTTCACCGCCATCCGCCTGAGGAGGCGCGCATGATCAAGATCGCCCCGTCCATCCTCGCCGCCGACTACGCCATCCTCGCCGAGGAGATCGCCCGCGTCGAGGCCGGCGGCGCCGATCAGATTCACGTGGACGTCATGGACGGGCACTTCGTCCCCAACATCACGATCGGCGTCCCCGTCGTCGAGGCGATCCGCAAGCGTACGCGCCTGCCGCTCGACCTGCACCTGATGATCGCGAACGCAGACCTCTACCTCGAGGCGTTCGTCAGGGCCGGCGGCGACGCGCTCACGGTGCACGTGGAGGCGTGCCCGCACCTCGACCGGACGCTCGGCCGGATCCGCGAGCTCGGCGCTCGGCCGGGCGTGGCGCTGAACCCCGCGACCCCGGCCGCGACGCTCGAGTACGCCCTCGACCGGGCGGACCTGGTCCTCGTCATGTCGGTCAACCCCGGGTTCGGCGGCCAGGCGTTCATCCCCTCGACCTACGCGAAGCTCCGCGATCTCAAGGGGCGGCTCGGGGCGCGCGCGCTCGAGGTCTCGGTGGACGGCGGGGTGAAGGTGGAGCACTGCCGGCCGCTGGTCGAGGCGGGCGCGACGACCCTCGTCGCGGGCTCCGCGATCTTCGGCGCCCTCGACCCCGCCGCGGAGGTCCGGCGGCTGCGCGCGGCAGCCCTCGGGGCCTAGCTCCTGCCGAGGCTCGGCGGTTGACGAGGGGCCCGATCACCGATAATCTAGGGTGCTTTCAGCGTTTCCGGGCGCCCGAGCCCTGAGCGTGCCGAGATGTTCGAAACCCTGACGCGCCGCCTCGAAGCCATCTTCGACCGCCTCCGCGGAGCCGGCCGCCTCACCGAGGAGAACATCCAGGAGGCGCTGCGCGAGGTCCGCGTGGCGCTGCTCGAGGCGGACGTCAACTTCCGCGTGGTGAAGGGGTTCGTCGAGCGCGTCCGCGAGCGCGCGATGGGGCAGGACGTGCTGCGGAGCCTGACGCCCGGCCAGCAGGTGGTCAAGGTCGTCCACGGGGGGCTGGTCGAGCTCCTCGGGAGCAGCGCGCACCGGCTGACCATGGCCGCCCGGCCGCCGACGGTGGTCATGGCGATCGGGCTGCAGGGCTCCGGCAAGACGACGACGGTCGCGAAGCTCGGCCGGCACTTCCAGCGAGAAGGGTTCCGGCCGCTGCTCGTCGCGGCCGACGTCCAGCGACCCGCGGCGATCGAGCAACTCCGCGTGCTGGGGGCCGAGCTCGGGCTGCCGGTGCACGGCGCCGAGCGGCGCCGGCCGGGCGACCTCGCGCGCGAGGCCGTCGAGCGGGCGGCGGCGGAGGGGTGGAACCCCGTCCTGCTCGACACGGCGGGGCGTCTGCACATCGACGCGGCGATGGTCGAGGAGCTCCGCGTGCTCAAGCGCGAGCTGAAGCCGCACCACGTCCTCCTGGTCGTGGACGCCATGACTGGGCAGGACGCGGTGACGATGGCGGAGCGGTTCGACAAGGAGGTCGGCTACGACGGCGTGATCCTGACGAAGCTGGACGGCGACGCGCGGGGCGGGGCGGCGTTGTCGATCCGCGCGGTGACGGGGAGGCCGATCGTCTACTGCGGGATCGGGGAGCGCGTGGACGCGCTCGAGTCGTTCCACCCCGATCGCATGGCCTCGCGCATCCTCGGGATGGGCGACGTCCTGTCGCTGGTCGAGAAGGCGCAGGCGACCGTGGACGCGGCGAAGGCCGAGGAGCTGGCGCGCAAGATCCGGGAGGAGAGCTTCACCCTCGAGGACTTCGCCGAGCAGCTCCGGCAGGTCCGTGGGATGGGCTCGCTCGGGGAGCTCCTCGAGATGGTGCCGCTCTTCCGCGGCGCCAGGCTCGACGCGGGGGAGCTCGACGCCGAGAGCCGCCAGCTCCGGAAGTTCGAGGCGATCATCGGCTCGATGACGCCCGAGGAGCGGCGGACGCCGGCGATCGTCAACGGCGACCGGCGGCTCCGGATCGCGCGCGGCAGCGGGACCACCGTGCAGGACGTGAACCGGCTCCTCAAGCAGTTCGCGCAGGTGCGGAAGATGATGAAGGGGCTCAAGGGGATGGGCGGGCGGCTCGGGCCGAAACAGCTCCGCCGCGCGCTCCCGTTTCTCGATGGCTGAGAGAGGAGGGACCGGGTAGATGGCGGCTCGAATCCGGTTGCGACGGACGGGCACGACGAAGCGGCCGAGCTATCGCGTGGTGGTGGCGGACTCGCGCGCCGCGCGCGACGGCCGCTTTATCGAGATCATCGGCTACTACAACCCGCTGGCGGATCCGCCCGTGATCCGCATCGACGCGGAAAAAGCCGCGGCGTGGCTCCGGAAGGGGGCGCTCCCCTCCAACACGGTGCGGCACCTGCTCGCGCAGGCGGGGGTGCGCGCCGGCTGATCCGCAGGGCCCCGAGGCGGGCGTTCGGGGGTGCAGCATGAGGGAGCTGGTGGAGGTCATCGCGAAGGCGCTGGTGGACGAGCCCGAGGCGGTGCGGGTGAACGAGGTGGACGGGGAGAAGGTCCCGGTGATCGAGCTCCGGGTCGCGCCGGGCGACCTCGGCAAGGTGATCGGCAAGCAGCGACGCACGGCGCGTGCCATTCGCACGCGCCTGAACGCGACGGCGGCGAAGCTCCGCAAGCGCGCCGTGCTGGAAATGCTCGAGTAGGCCGGGCCGGCGCATGGATCTGATCGCCGTCGGACGGATCGTGCGGCCGCAGGGCCGGTGGGGCGAGGTCCGGGTCGAGCCGATGACAGACGAGCCGCGGCGCCTCGCGGAGCTGGTCGAGTGCCACCTCGTGCCGCCCGAGACGGGGGAGCGGCGGGTGGTGGAGCGGGTCTGGTTCCAGGGCGGCGTTCCCGTGATGAAGCTGGGCGGGGTCGAGAACATCGGCGAGGCCGAGGCGGTCGTGGGACGGCTCGTCGCGATCCCGCGCGCCGCGGCGCGGCCGCTTCCCCCGGACCGCTTCTACGCGTTCGATCTCGTCGGGTGCGCGCTGATGACGCCGGACGGCGCCCGGCTCGGCGAGCTCGCGGACGTGTGGGCGGGCCCGGGCCACGACTTCTGGGTCCTGCGGGCCGGCGGGCGCGAGTGCCTGATCCCGGCCGTGTCCGCCATCGTGGAGCGGGTGGATCTGGCGGGCCGTGTCGTCGTGATCCGCCCCCCCGAAGGGTTGCTGGAGCTGGAGGCGTAGAACAGGAAGGGAGCGACGTCCCGAGGGCGCGAGCCCGAGGCGTCGCGACCAGGTGAACCATAGGCACGCATGCGCATCGACGTCGTGACGCTCTTCCCGCGGATGCTCGACGGCCCCCTGTCGGAGTCGATGCTGCGGCTCGCGCAGGACCGGGGCCTCGTCGAGATCCGCGTCGTCAACTTGCGGGACTACGCGGAGGGGCGGCACCGCGTCACCGACGACTACCCCTTCGGCGGGGGCGGCGGGATGATCCTGAAACCCGAGCCGCTCTTCCGCGTGGTCGAGGCGCTTCGGCGTCCCGGGACGCGCGTCGTCCTGCTTTGCCCCCAGGGCGCCGCCTTCACGCAGGCGACGGCGGCGCGGCTCGCCGCGCTCCCGCACCTCGTCCTCCTCTGCGGGCACTACGAGGGCGTGGACGAGCGGGTGCGCTCGCATCTCGCGGACGAGGAGCTGTCGATCGGGGACTACGTCTTGACCGGGGGCGAGCTGCCCGCGCTCGTCGTCATGGACGCGGTGGTGCGTCTCGTGCCGGGCGTCCTCGGCGACGCCGAGGCCTCGGCCAAGGACTCGTTCGCCGCCGGCCGCCTGGACTTCCCGCAGTACACGCGGCCGGCCGAGTACCGGGGCCTCGCGGTCCCGGAGATCCTGCTCTCCGGCGATCACGGGCGGATCGCGGCCTGGCGGCGCCGGGAGGCCTTGCGGCGCACGGCGGAGCGGCGGCCCGACCTCCTGGACGCGGCGGTGCTCACCGCGGAGGAGCGCGAGTGGCTCAGGGAATTCGAACAGGATGTCCGCGCCGCGGGGCGCGGTGCGAGCGGTTCGTGAGCCGAAGACCAGCGAGGGAGTGACAGCCATGGATGCGATTTCGGTCGTCGAAGCCGGGATCATCAGGCGGGACCGGGGTCAGTTCGGGCCCGGCGACACCGTGCGGGTCCACGTCAAGGTCGTCGAAGGCGAGAAGGAGCGGACCCAGGTATTCGAAGGCGTCGTGATCCGGAAGCGCGGCGAGGGGGCGCGGGCCACCTTCACCGTCCGGCGAGTCTCGTACGGGGTCGGGGTCGAGCGGACCTTTCCGCTCCACTCCCCCCGCGTCGAGCGGATCCAGGTGGTGAAGTCGGGACAGGTGCGCCGCTCCAAGCTCTACTACCTCCGCGAGCGGACCGGGAAGGCGGCGCGGCTCCGGGAGAAGCGGATCCCCCAGGCGTAGGCGCGGACCCGGCGTGCGCCCCAGGGCGTCGGCGCCCGTCCAGGAAGCGCTCTTCGCGCTCGCCGAGGGCCTCTACGCCCAGGAGCAGGCCGCCTGGGCGCGCGGCCTCCACGTCGCGGGGGTGGACGAAGCCGGGCGCGGCCCCCTCGCCGGCCCCGTCGTGGCGGCCGCGGTCGTCCTCGACCCCTCGCGCCCGATCGAGGGCCTGCGGGACTCGAAACAGCTCACGCCGCGGCAGCGCCAGCGGCTGGCGCGGGTGATCCGGGCCCAGGCGCTCGCCTGCGCCGCCGGCCGCGTCGGTTCGGGGCGGATCGACACGGTGAACATCCTCGAGGCGACCTGGCGCGCCATGCGCGCCGCGCTCGGGCGGCTCCGCGTCGCACCCGGGCTCGTGCTCGTGGACGGGCGCCTCAGGGTGCCCGGGCTGCCGTGGCCGCAGCGCGCGATCGTCCGCGGCGACCGCCGCTGCGCGTCGATTGCCGCCGCCTCGATCCTCGCCAAGGTCGCGCGGGACGCCTTCATGGTTCGCGCCGACGGCCGGTACCCGGGCTACGGCTTCCGCCGCCACAAGGGTTACGCCACGGCGGCGCACCTCGAGGCGCTCGCCCGGCTCGGGCCGTGCCCGCTCCACCGGCGGAGCTTCCGCACGGTCGCCCTCGCCGGTCCCGCGGAGCCCGGGCCCCCCGGCTTCCTCCCGCTCCCGCCGTCCTGACCGCGGGGGGCGGCCCTTGCGCCGGTCGAGGGGATGGCCTCCCGACTCCTCCTCTCCCTCTCCGGCGGGATACGCCCCGTATCTCGCCGCGAGCGGCCGCGCGCGGGCTCCAGGGGTCGCCGCGACCGCTAACCCGGTGCGGCGACGAGCCCCGGCTGCGCTCCGGCGAGTTGGTGGCCTGCTTGCAGGCTCCGGGGGCGATGGCGGCGAGGGAGCCTCGCTCGGGGCGGCACGGGTCGACGCGCCCGCTCGGCCAGGCCGGCGAGGCGATCGCGGCGCGGTACCTCGAGGCCCGCGGCCTCCGCATCCTGGCGCGCAACCTCCGCTCCCGGCTCGGCGAGCTGGACCTCGTAGCGCGGGACGGCGGGGTGCTCGTCTTCGTCGAGGTCAAGACGCGCCTCGGGCCGGGCGGCGATCCGCCGCAGGCCGCCGTCGGGGTGCGGAAGCGGGCGCGGTTGGCCCGCCTGGCGCTGGACTACCTCGCCCGCGAGTGGCTGCGCGACCTCGCCTGCCGCTTCGACGTCGTCGCCGTGACGCTCGATGCCGATGGCGGGGCGCCCCGCGTCGAATACTTTCCGGGCGCGTTCGCGGCCGACGGCTGGCCGGGGTGAGGCGCCGATGCTGGCGCGGGTCGTGTGCGCGTGCCTCCTGGGCATCGAGGCCGCCCTCGTCCGCGTCGAGGTCGACGTCAGTCACGGCCTGCCGAGCTTCGCCACGGTGGGCCTCCCGGACCCGGCGATCCGCGAGAGCCGGGACCGCGTTCGCGCCGCGATCCGGAACTCCGGCTACGCCTTCCCCCAGGAGCGCATCACCGTGAACCTCGCCCCGGCGGATCTCCGGAAGGAGGGGGTGAGCTTCGACCTCGCGATCGCGCTCGGCCTGCTCGCCGCCTCCGGGGCGATCCGATCTGACCGGCTGCCGGCGCTCCTGGTCGCCGGGGAGCTCGCCCTCGACGGGACGATCCACCCGGTCCGCGGGGTCCTGCCGATGGCGCTCGCCGCCGCGCGCGGGCGGCTCCCGGGCTGCCTCCTGGCCCCGGGGAACGCCGCGGAGGCGGCGGTCGTGGACGGGCTCGCCGTCTACCCGGTGCCCTCGCTGGCCGAAGCGGCCGCGTTCCTGAACGGGGAGCGGGTGGTCGAGCCGGCCGCGGCGGACGGCGAGCGTCTGCTCGGCGCCGGCCGCGAGGACGATGCGGACTTCGCCGACGTCCGGGGTCAGGCGCACGCCAAGCGGGGCCTCGAAATCGCGGCCGCCGGCGGTCACAATGTCCTCATGCTCGGGCCCCCGGGGACCGGCAAGACGATGCTCGCCCGGCGGCTCCCGACGATCCTGCCGCCGCTCGCGCTCGCCGAGGCGCTCGAGGTGAGCGCCGTCTGGAGCGTGGCCGGCCTCCTGCCGCCGCACGGGCTCGTGCTCCGGCGCCCGTTCCGGGCGCCGCACCACACGACGTCGGACGCGGGCCTCGTGGGCGGCGGCCGCGGGCCGCACCCCGGAGAGGCGAGCCTGGCCCACCTCGGGGTCCTCTTCCTCGACGAGCTGCCCGAGTTCCACCAGCACGTGCTCGAGACGCTGCGCCAACCCCTCGAGGACGGCGAGGTGGTGGTCGCGCGCGCCGGCGGGAGCGTGACGTTTCCCGCGGAGTTCCAGCTCGTGGCGGCGACGAACCCCTGCCGCCGGGGCTGTCGCGGGTTGGAGGAGTGCGCCTGCACGCCGGGCGAGCGCGCGCGGTACCTGGCGCGGCTGTCCGGCCCGCTGCTGGACCGGATCGACGTCTTCCTGGAGGTGCCGCCCGTGGCGTACCGGGAGCTGGAGGCGGCCGGCCCGGGGGGCGAGGCCTCGGCCGAGATTCGCCGGCGGGTGGTCGCCGCGCGGCAGCGGCAGCGGGTACGCTTCGGGCGGGGCCGGGTGCGCGTGAACGCGCGGATGACCCCGCGCCAGGTCGGCCGCCACTGCGCCCTCGGCGTGGAGGGCCGGCAGCTCCTCGGCCAGGCGGTGGACCGCCTCGGCCTCTCGGCGCGCGCCCACGACCGGGTCCTCAAGGTGTCCCGCACGATCGCGGATCTGGCGGGGCAGGAGGCGATCGCCGTGGAGCATCTCGCCGAGGCGTTGCGGTACCGGCGGCTGGATCGCTGGACGGGATAGGGCATGCGGGGATGATCTGGCCGGAAGCGGGCGTGCACCGCAACACGCGGTGTGGTCTAATGCGGGCGGACGGGCCCCGCGGCCGCCAGTCACGGTCGCGGCGCCGGGGAGGACCGATGGCGCCCAGAAGGCTCGACGCCAACCAGTACTTCTGCCCGAGCTGCCACCTCCACCTCATCACCTGGGACCGGCCGAGCAGGACGGTGGAGATGTTTCATAAGGTCGCGCTCTGGCGGGACTTCGAGGCCGGCAAGGTCCGCCTCGTCTGCCAGTACTGCGACGGCGCGACCGACGTCGTGCCCGACGAGCTGGTCGACCTCCTGCAAGACCGCTTTGCGCTCGGCTCGCCGAGCACGGGGCCCCGGCGGCCGAAACCGCCCGCGTGAGGAGGCGCGCGGCGGGGGGAGTGATGCCCGAGGGCGCCCGGCTGGACCGCCGGCACACGGCGCTGGTCGTCGTGGACGTCCAGGAGCGGCTGTTCGGGGCCATGGACCCCGAGCAGCGCGAAGGGATGGTCCGCAACCTGAAGATCCTCGCGACGGGCGCGCGCCGTCTCGGCCTGCCGGTCGTCGTGACGGAGCAGTACCCGAAGGGCTTCGGGCACACCCTCCCCGAGGTTCGGGAAGCGCTGGGTGCCGTCGAGCCGATCAGCAAGGTGGCCTTCAGCTGCTGCGCCGCTGAGGGGTTCACGGAACGCCTGAAGCGCCACGCCGTGCGGGCGGTCGTCCTCGTGGGCCTCGAGGCACACGTGTGTGTCCTGATGACGGCCCTCGATCTCCTCGCCGAGGGGTTCGCCGTCCATGTGCCCGGGGACGCCACGGCCTCGCGGAGCCGCCAGAACTGGGCGTCCGGCCTCGATCTCCTGCGCGACCAGGGTGCGATCGTGACGACGACGGAAACGGTGCTCTTCCAGCTCCTGGGTCAGGCGGACACCGACGACTTCCGGGCCCTGGCGCCGCTGCTCAAATAGCCCCGCGTCCGTCTCCCCCAAGTGGGGGAGGGGCGAATTCAGTCGCGCCGCGTCCGGATTCTCTCGGGTTGGGCTAGAACCGGCCGGTGACCGTCGCCGAGGGGTGGGGCGGCACGTTCGTGTAGATCACGGTGCCGTCTTCGGCGACGCGGCGGTAGATCCGCTGGGGGGCCTCCCCGGCGGCCCACGACCGCTTCAAGGGCTCCCCGCCGTCGTAGAGCGCGCGGACGCGCCGCACGTAGTCCTCGGTCTCGGCGTAGGGCGGGACGCCCCCGTGGGCGCGCACGGCATCGGCGCCGGCGTTGTACGCGGCCAGGGCGAGCGTGACGTCGCCGAACTGGTCCAGCAGGGCGCGCAGGTGTCGCACGCCCGCGCTCACGTTCTGCCGCGGGTCGAACGGGTTGCGCACGCCGAGCTGGGCCGAGCGCTGCGGCATCAGCTGCATGAGACCGCGGGCGCCCTTGCGGGAGATGGCGGTCGGGTTACCGCCCGACTCGACCCAGATGACGGCCTCGACGAGGCGCCGGTCCACGCGATGGCGCTCGGCGGCCGCCTGGATCAGGTCGGCGTATCGCGCGAGCAGGCGGGACAGGCTCACCCGCGAGGGCGTGGGCGGGGGGTCCGGCCAGCCGACGAGGCGGCGGTAGCGAGGATCGGAGGGCGCGTTCGTGTAGTGGACGATGCCCGACTCGTCCACGAAGCGGTACGTGCCGGCCTCGGCCGACGCGACGAGCAGAACGCTCCCCAGGAGCCCCAGCCAGCGCGCCCTCGCGACGCCCGCTCCGAGCATGGGCCGCCATTTTAGGAAACGGCGCCGCCGAAAGTCAAGCTGCACGGGATCTCCGGGATCTCCGCGTCAGGACGAGCTGTGGCCGACCAGGAGCCCCGCGAGCTCGCCCGCCCGGGCCGGCCACGCGGGGGCGTCCGCCAGGGCCAGCCGCAGCACCTCGTCGATCGTGGAGACGAGGTGGACCGAGATTCGCGCGCGGACCTCGGCTGGGACATCCTCGACGAGGGCTTTCTCGTTGAGGCGCGGGAGGATCACCGTCGTGATCCCCGCGCGGTGGGCGGCGAGCACCTTCTCCTTGATCCCACCGACCGGGAGGACGCGCCCGCTCAGCGTGATCTCGCCCGTCATCGCGAGCCGGGGCCGTACCGGTCGCCCCGTGAGGAGGGAGACGAGCGCCGTCGCCATCGTGATGCCGGCCGAGGGGCCGTCCTTGGGGATGGCGCCGGCCGGGACGTGCAGGTGGATGTCGTACTCGCTCCAGAAGCCGGGGTCGATGCCGAGCCCGGCCGCGTGCGCACGGACCCACGAGACCGCCGCCTGCGCGGACTCCTTCATGACGTCGCCGAGCTGGCCCGTGAGCGTCAGGGACTTCCCGCCCCGCATCTGCGAGGCCTCGACGAACAGGATGTCGCCCCCGGCGGGCGTCCAGGCGAGGCCCACGGCCACGCCGGGCACACGGGTCCGCTCCTCGACCTCCTCTTCCACGAGGAACCGGGGTGCCCCGAGGAGCGCGACGACGCGCTCCGGCGTGATGGTCACGGACCCGCTGTCTCCCTCCGCGCGGCGCCGCGCCACCTTCCGGTTGAGTGAGGCGATCTCGCGCTCCAGGTTCCGGATGCCGGCCTCCCGCGTGTAGCTCCGCACGAGCAGGCGAAGGGTCTCTTCCGGGAAGACGATGTCGCGATCCAGCACGAGGCCGTGCTCGATCGCCTGCTTGGGGCAGAGGTGCCGCCGAGCGATCTCGACCTTCTCGTCCTCGGTGTAGCCGGCGAGGGGGATGACCTCCATGCGATCGCGGAGCGCGGGCGGGACCGGGTCCAGCAGGTTCGCGGTCGTGATGAACAGGATCCGCGAGAGGTCGAAGGCGACGTCGAGGTAGTGGTCCCGGAACGTCGCGTTCTGCTCCGGGTCGAGCACCTCGAGGAGCGCGGACGCCGGGTCCCCGCGGAAGTCGTGGCCGAGCTTGTCCACCTCGTCGAGCATGAACACCGGGTTCTTCGACTCGGCCCGGCGCAGGCCCTGGATGATCTGGCCGGGCAGCGCCCCGATGTACGTGCGGCGGTGACCCCGGATCTCGGCCTCGTCGCGCATCCCGCCGAGCGAGATCCGGTGGAACGTCCGGCCCAGCGCCCGGGCGATGGAGCGGCCGAGGGACGTCTTGCCCACGCCGGGCGGCCCCACGAAGCAGAGGATCGGATCCTTGCCCTCGGGCCGGATCTTGCGAACGGCCAGGTACTCCAGGATGCGGTCCTTGATCTTCTCCAGACCCCAGTGGTCCTCGTCGAGCACCGCTCGAGCGCGCGCGAGGTCGATCTCGTCCCGGCTCTCCTTCTGCCAGGGCAGGGAGACCAGCCACTCGAGGTACGTGCGCGCCACGGTGTACTCGGCCGCCGCGGGTGGCATCTTGGCCAGACGGTCCAGCTCGCGAAGGGCCTCCCGACGCGCCTCCTCCGACATGCCGGCGGCCTCGATCTTCTGCCCCAGCTCGGCGATCTCCCGGCCCCGCTCGTCGCCCTCCCCGAGCTCCTTCTGGATCGCCTTCATCTCCTCGCGGAGGTAGAACTCCCGCTGGGTCTTGGTCATCTCACTCTGCATCTCCGACTGGATCTTCGAGCCGAGCTCGAGGACCTCCGCCTCCTTCGTCAGGGCGGCGACGAGCGTCCGGAGCCGCCCCTTGACCTCGCGGGTCTGGAGGAGCGTCTGCTTCGTCTCGGCCGGGAGCGACGGGAGCGTGGCGGCCATGAGGTCGGTCATGCGACCGCTGTCTCCCGCGCTCGCCACGAGCGCGACCAGCTCGTCGCCGAGCATCGGGGACAGCTCGACGATGCGCTGGAACAGCGTCACGGCCTGCCGCTCGAGCGCCTCCGCCTCGAGGTCGTCGGCCGCCGGCAGGACGTCGGCGAGGCGCTCCACGCGCGCCTTGAAGTAGGGCGTCGTCCGGGTGAACTCGACGACGCGGAACCGCTCGAGCCCCTGGACGCCCAGGCGGATCGTGCCGTCCGCCTGCTTGAGCATCTTGTGGATGACAGCGACCGTCCCGATCGGGTGGAGGTCGTGGGGCGCGGGGTTCTCCTCTGCCGCGTCCCGCTGCGTCACGACGCCGACGAGGCGGGCGCCGAGGACCGCCTCGTCGACGAGCCGGACGGACGAGGGACGCGCCACGGCCAGCGGGAGGACGGCTTGCGGGAAGAGCACGGCCTCGCGCAGCGGGAGGATGGGGAGTTCCCCTGGCACGGCCGGCCGCGCGAGATCCTCCGGGCCCTTGGCCTCGATGGCCGCCATTCTGGCGCTCATACGGCGTCGTCGGGTGCGCCGCGACCCCGGATCCCCGTGGTCTCGAGGCGTGACCGGTCGCGCTCCCAGGCCTCCTGGCACCCGGTGCAGCGGACCGCGAAGGGCTGCACGCGGAGTCGCGCGAGCGCGATCTCCTCGTCGCACGTCTCGCAGCGGCCGTAGGTCCCCTCGTCCATCTTCTTCAGCGCGAAGTCGATCTGGGCCAGCGTCGCGGCGCGGCGATCGGCGACCACGAAGCCCATCTCGTCGTCGGGGCTCAGCCCCGGCCGGTCGCCGAAGGGCGTCCCCTCGATCTTCTCGTGCTGAGGGGCGGTCCCGCGTCGGCCTTCCCACTCCTCGCGGAGCTTGCTCACGAGCTCGACCCGCTTCTCGAGCAGCATCGCCTTGAGCCGGGCATGCATCGGGGCTGCACGCTTCACCGAACGTGTCCGTGGCATCTGACTTCTCCTCGTCAGAAGACATCCGCCTTGCGGAGCCGACGGTCGGCCACACGGACGAGCGCCGCCTCGGCGGTCTCGCCGTCGCGGCCCGTCGGGCCGGGCTCGCGCCGCACGTGCGCCGCGAGCTCTTCCACTTCCTGCTGCATCGCCAGCATCTGGCGTCTCATCTTCAGAAGGATCTCCACGCCCGCGAGATTCACGCCGAGGTCCCGCGTCAGGCGGAGGATGCGGCGGATCTCGTCCACGTCCTCGGCCGAGTACATCCGCGTGCGCCCCACCGTGCGGCTCGGGCGGATGAGCCCCTTCCGCTCGTACAGACGAAGCGTCTGCGGGTGGATCTTCAGGATGTCCGCCACCACCCCGATCAGGTACAAGGGCTTGCCGGGGTCCGTCACGCCTGACCCCCGGACGCCCCCCACAGCTCGGCCCGCGGGTTCTCGGGCCAGAGCCGCTGCAGGGCCCGCAGCACTTCCTCGAGGGTCGGGTCCGCGTTCCGCGGGATCGTCACGCGCGCGACGACGAACAGATCACCCCGCCCGTCGCGGTCGAGCCGCGGGCAGCCCTTCCCGCGGATCCGGAAGACCTGCCCGCTCTGGGTGCCCGCGGGGATGGTCACCACGGCCGGGCCGTCCGGCGTCGGGACCTGGATGCGCGCGCCGAGCGCCGCCTCCGGCACCGTGAGGGGGACCTCACAGTACAGGTTGTCCCCCTTGCGGGTGAAGAAGCGGTGCGGCCGGACCCGCGTGATGACGACGAGGTCGCCGCGCCGCCCGGGGGCCGGCGCCGCGTCGCCTTCGCCGGGGAGCCGGATCTGGGCGCCCGTGTCGACGCCGGGCGGCACCTCCACCGCGATGCGGACGCGGCGCGGCAGGGTGCCGCGTCCCGCGCACCCCGGACACGGCTCGGGCAGGTGCCAGCCGCTGGCGCCGCACGCCTCGCACCGCACGGGCACCGGCACGTCGCCGTCCACCACGATGCGGAGCGGCCGACCCCCGCAGGCGGGACAGCGGGTCGCGAAGCGGCCCCCGGCCCCCCCGGTCCCGCTGCACGCCCCGCACGGCTCCTGGCGCGTGACCTCGAGCCTCGTCGAGACGCCGCGGAGCGCTTCCTCGAAGTCGATTTCGATCGGGACGTGAAGGTCGTCGCCCCGGCCGGTCTGCGCCCCCGCATCCGCGATGCCCGGGTCGAACGCGCGGTGTCCCAGCCGGTCGTACAGCACCCGCGCCGGGGGGTCGGTCAGGACGCGATAGGCCTCGGCGATCTCGTCGAACAGGCCCGCGGCGCGCACATCCCAGAGGTTGATGTCCGGGGAGTACTGGCGCGCGAGGCGCCGGTAGGCCCGACGGATCTCCTGCAGCGTGGCTTGCCGCGAGACCTCGAGAACGTCGTAGTAGTCCCGCTTCGACATGCCTGGCTCCCGGCCTCCCGGGTGCGGCTCCTACTGCTTCCCGCCGAGGTCCTCGAACTCCGCGTCGACGACCTCACCCTCCGCCGTCTTCGCCTTCCCCTGCGCCGAGCCGGCGCCCGTGGTCGCCCCCCCCTGGGCCTTCGCCTGGGCGTCGCGGTAGAGCACTTCCGCGAGCTTGTGCGAGGCCCGCGTGAGCGCCTCCGAGGCACGCTTGATCCGATCGATGTCGTCCCCCTGGAGGGCCTCGCGGACCTCCTTCAGCGCGTCCTCGATGGCGCTCTTGTCGGAGGCCGGGATCTTGTCGCCGTGCTCGCCGAGGGTCCGCTCCGTCGTGTAGACGAGCGAGTCCGCCTGGTTCCGGATCTCGATCTCCTGGCGCCGCGTCTTGTCCTCTTCGGCGTGCGCCGCGGCCTCTCCCACCATCTTCTCGATGTCGTCCTTCGTGAGGCCCGAGGACGCGGTGATCGTGATCGCCTGCTGCTTGCCCGTCGCCTGGTCCTTCGCGGCGACGTTGAGGATGCCGTTGGCGTCGATGTCGAACGCGACCTCGATCTGCGGCACGCCGCGCGGTGCCGGCGGGATCCCGACGAGGTGGAACTTGCCCAGGGTCCGATTGTCACGGGCCATCGGGCGCTCCCCCTGGAGGACGTGGACCTCGACCGAGGTCTGGCTGTCCGCGGCGGTCGTGAAGATCTCCGACTTGCGGCTCGGGATGGTCGTGTTGCGCGTGATCAGGACGGTCATGACGCCGCCCAGGGTCTCGATGCCGAGCGAGAGCGGGGTGACGTCGAGCAGCACGACGTCCTTGACCTCGCCCGCCAGGACCGCGGCCTGGATGGCGGCCCCGACCGCGACGACCTCGTCGGGGTTCACGCCCTTGTGCGGCTCCTTGGCGAACAGCTCGCGGACGAGCTCCTGCACCTTCGGCATCCGGGTTTGCCCGCCCACCAGGACGACCTCGTCGATGTCCTTCGGCGTGACGCCCGCGTCCTTCATCGCCTGACGGCACGGCTCGGCCGTCCGCTCGACGAGGTCCGCGACGAGTGACTCGAGCTTGGCGCGTGTCAGCGTCATCACGAGGTGCTTGGGCCCGCTCGCGTCCGCCGTGATGAACGGGAGATTGAGCTCCGTCTGGAGCGTCGTCGACAGCTCGCACTTGGCCTTCTCCGAGGCCTCCTTCAGCCGCTGGAGGGCCATCCGGTCCTTCCGGAGGTCGATGCCGTGCTCCCTGCGGAACTCGTCGGCGATCCAGTCGATGATCCGCTGGTCGAAGTCGTCGCCCCCGAGGTGCGTGTCCCCATTGGTGGCCTTCACCTCGAAGACGCCGTCCCCGATCTCCAGGATCGAGATGTCGAACGTCCCGCCCCCCAGGTCGTAGACGGCGATGACCTCGTCCTTTTTCTTGTCCAGGCCGTACGCGAGCGACGCGGCGGTCGGCTCGTTGATGATCCGCAGCACCTCGAGGCCGGCGATGGTGCCGGCGTCCTTGGTCGCCTGGCGCTGGCTGTCGTTGAAGTAGGCGGGCACCGTGATGACGGCCTTCGTGACCTTCTCGCCCAGGTATGCCTCGGCCGCCTCCTTCAGCTTCCGGAGGATGGCGGCCGAGATCTCGGGGGGCGAGTAGACCTTGCCGCGGATCTCCACGCGGGCGTCGGTGTTCGGGGCCTTGACGACCTTGTAGGGCACCAGCTTGATCTCGTGGAGGATCTCGTCGTAGCGGCGGCCCATGAAGCGCTTGATCGAGAAGACCGTGTTCTCGGGGTTCGTGGTGGCCTGCCGCTTGGCCACCTGGCCCACGAGGATCTCCCCCTCTTTGGTGAATCCCACGACGGACGGGGTCAGGCGGCTGCCCTCCGCGTTCGGGATGACGACGGGGTTCCCACCCTCGACGATCGCCACCACGGAGTTGGTCGTCCCCAGGTCGATGCCGATCACCTTGGCCATGTCGGGTGCTCTCCTCCGTGTTCGTCCGGTCAGTCGCCGCGCGCCGGGGCCGGACCGCGCGGTCCGCGCGGTCCGGCCCCCGCGACGGTGGTTAGCTTGAGTCATGCATACTCATAACATCTGATATCGGATCTGTCAAGAGATCGCCTCTGGTCGGCCGGAGACCGATCTTGAACCCGTCACCGGAAGGCGCCTATGGTTGGGCTATGGGCTGGTCACGGCTCGTCGCCGGAGGCCTGATCCTCCTGGCAGGACTGGGGGGCGCCGCTCTGGGAGTCCGGCTCTTCGCCCGTCCCGACTTCGTCCCCACGGGCGGGCCCTCCGACCCCGGGGCCGGCTTCCGGGCTCAACAGAGCCTGGGCGAGATCCTCCTGCGCCAGGGGGGAGCCTCCCGCCGGGTCGATCCTGTGGTGCTCGAGACCACGGAGCTCAACGCGTTCCTCTCGCGCCACCTCGAGAGTCGCCGCCTCGGTCTGAGGCCCGTGGTCGTCCGGGGAGGGGATGGTCAGCTCGAAATCGGGGGCCGGACGTCGGTGCGCGAGCTCCTCTCAGGGTCCGCGGGGGAGAGCCTCATCGATCTCCTCCCCGGCGCACCGCTCGACGCTGAGGTGTGGCTCTCAGTGCGTGGTCGATTGTTCGTCCACGACGGGCAGGCCGAGCTCGCCGTGGAACAGGCCCGGGTCGGCCGCCAACCGGTGCCGCCCGGCTGGCTCTGGGGCCTCCTCGGGGTCGACCCGCGCGAGATCCTCCGCTGGCGGGTTCCGCGGGTCGTGGAGCGCATCGAGGTCCAGCGCGGCCGCGTGGTCGTCCACACGCGTCCCGGGGGTGGCTGACCCGTCGCGCCAGCGCGCCTACCGGAGGCGGCTCGCGCGGACGAAGGCCATGCGGAGGTTGGTCAGGATCTCGTCGAGGACGGCCGACTCCTCGGGCGTCCGGTTCCCTTCGGTCTTTTCGCGAATCATGGCGACCAGATCAATGGTGAAGCGGGCCTGGTCGAGGTCTTGCCGCCGCTCGCCCGTCACGGGGTCCGGGGCCTGGCCGAGCTGGATGAGGGCGTCACTGTAGAGCATGACGCAGAAGGAGGCGAAATCCGGCCGCGGAGCCCCCGAGGGCGGACCCGGGAGATCGGGGCCCGGCGAGGCTGCGGGGGACCGCGGTGGGGGGCCCTCCGGCCGCGCCTCGGGCGCCTCCTCACCACGCCGCCGCCGGTCGACGACGGTGAAGCCCGGGTCGCTGTCCTTGTCGGGATCGAGCACGGGCCCCCCTCCTCGGCCAGGTCCGGCGCTGACCTGCGCCCCGAGTTCACGGTAGCACGGGGGGTCGGGTGCGGCAAGGAACCGGCCGAGACCCCCGGCGGGTCGGTCACCGGGCGCGGCGGACCCAGGAGGCTGCTAGATCTTCGGAGGGGGGCTCTGCCCCCCTCCGGGCAAAGCCGGGGCGTTCGCCCTTCGGCGAACGCACGCTCCTAGACTAGAGGCTGACCGGGCGGCCGAGTATAATGAGGCACGCATGCGGAGCCCGGACACCGGCCAGCGGTTTCTGGAGCTGCTCTCCGTGATGGCCCGCCTGCGTGGTGATGGGGGTTGCCCCTGGGACCGCGAGCAGACCCGCGCGAGCCTCCGGCCCTTCCTCGTCGAGGAGGCGTACGAGGTGCTCGAGGCCCTCGAGCGCGGCGACCCCGCGTCGATCATGGAGGAGCTCGGGGATCTCCTCTTCCAGGTGGTGTTCCATGTCGAGATCGCGCGGGAACGCGGCGAGTTCTCGATGGACGACCTCCTGGCCGCCCTGGTGGACAAGATGGTCCGGCGCCATCCCCACGTCTTCGCCGACCGCGTGATCCGGACCCCGGCCGAAGCGCTCGCCCAATGGGAGGCGCTCAAGCAAGCGGAGGGGACCGGCCCACGGCGCTCCGCCCTCCATGGCATCCCCCGGAGCCTCCCCGGTCTCCTTCGCGCCCAGCGCGTCCAGCACCGGGCGGCGCGCGTGGGCTTCGACTGGCAGGATCCCCTCGCCGCCCTCGACAAGGTGCGAGAGGAGGTGGCGGAGGTCGAGGCAGCGCTCCGCGCCGGCGCCGAGGAGGAGATCAGCGCCGAGATTGGCGACCTCCTCTTCGCCGTCGTCAACGTCGCGCGGTTGGCCGGGACGGACCCCGAGGCCGCGCTCCAGGGCGCGATCGAGCGGTTTCGCGAGCGGTTCCAGCGGATGGAGGACGCTGCCGACGAGCATGGCCGCGAACTCCGCGCGCTCACCCTCGAAGAAATGGAGCGTCTCTGGGTGGAGGCCAAGTCCCAGCAGCCCGGGCGCTGACGGGCGTCGCGACGGCGGACGGCTTCAGGCGGGCGGGGGGCGAGAGTCTCTAGGGAGAGGGCGCGATGAAGGTCAGGGTCGGCCACACCGACATCGTCCTCGAACGCGGCGACATCACCGAGTACGAGGTCGACGCCGTCGTCAACGCGGCGAACAACCACCTGGTGATGGGGGCTGGCGTGGCCAGCGCGATCAAACGCAAAGGTGGCACCATCATCGAGGAGGATGCCGTCCGGCAGGGTCCGATCGAGGTCGGGGACGTGGTGGTGACGACGGCGGGGAACCTTCCCGCGAGCTACGTGATCCACGCGGCCGTCATGGGGCAGGACCTCCGTTCCGCTCCCGAGCTGGTCAGCCGGGCCACCCTGGCGGTGCTCCGGCGCGCGGAGGAGATGAAGCTCCAGAGCCTCGCGTTCCCGGCCTTCGGCACCGGGGTGGGCCGGATGGCGCCGAAAGACTCGGCCGAGGCCATGGTCGGGGCGCTCCGCGCGCACCTGGCCGAGATGCCGGGCTCGAGCCTCCGGCGTATCCACCTCGTGCTCTTCCAGGACGAGACGCACCAGGCATTCGGCGCGGTGCTCGGCCTGACGGGGGCCCGCCGCGCCGGGTGACCGGCCGGCTCGCGCGACATGGCCAGGATCCTCGTCGCCGACGACGCCCCCGCCGTCCTGGACGTGCTGGACGACGTGCTGACGAAGGAGGGGCACGAGGTGATCCGCGCCAGCTCGGGCGGCGAGGCCCTCCGGAAGTTTCAGGACACGCGCCCCCAGCTCGCCGTCCTGGACATCATGATGCCGGACGTGGACGGCCTCGCCGTGCTGGAATCCATCCGGCAGCTGGACGGGACGATGCCGGTGATCCTGATCACGGGGCTGGCCCCCGAGCACATCGGGAAGAAGCTCGAGCACTACGCGGACGTGGGGTTCTTCGAGAAGGGATCGGGCCTCGATCGCTTCGTCGAGCTGGTCAACAAAACCCTTGGCATGGCCGGCAAGGGTGATCCATAATAACGCACCTGCGCGGAGGTTTCCTGAGGGCCGGACCGGCTGGATCGGGGGGGGAGCGAGGCTGCCATGAACCCGCGGCTGCTTGAAACGCTGGTCAAGGAAAACCTCCTGACGAACGAACAGGCGTCGAAGGCCCAGGCCGAGCAGCGCCGGACCGGCGAGCGGCTCGGCGCGGTCCTCAAGCGCCTCGGGTACCTCAGTGAGGAGGATCTCCTCGACTTCCTGAGCCGGAAGTACGGCATTCCGGTGATCAACCTCCAGCGGGTCGAGGTCACGGACGAGATCACCAAGCTCGTCAAGAAGGACATCGCGGCGAAATATCAGGTGTTCCCGGTGCGGAAAGTCGGGAACACCCTGACGCTCGCCCTCTCCGACCCCACGGTCGTCCTGGCCATCGATGACGTCCAGTTCGCGACGGGGCTCCACGTCATCCCGGTGCTCGCCTCGGATACGGCCATCCGCGAGGCCATCGACAAGCATTACGTGGACAGCGCCGCCAAGCTGGACGAGCTCCTCAAGACCGAGAAGCAGGTCGGGGCCGACGCCCTCGAGCTGGTCGACCGAGGCGCCCAGAAGGTCGACCTCAGCGAGGTCTCGGAGGAGGCGGGCGAGGCCCCGGTCATTCGCTTCGTGAACCTGATCCTCGCGGACGCGATCCGCAAGCGCGCCTCGGACATCCACCTCGAGCCGTACGAGAAAGTCTTCCGGGTCCGGTACCGCATCGACGGCGTGCTGCACGACGTCATGGCGCCGCCCAAGCAGATGGAGGCGGCGATCCTCTCCCGCGTGAAGATCATGGCGAACATGGACATCGCGGAGCGGCGGCTGCCCCAGGACGGCCGGATCTCAGTCAAGTTCTCCAGCAAAGAGGTGGACCTCCGCGTCTCCTCGCTCCCGACGATCTTCGGCGAGAAGATCGTCATGCGTATCCTGGACAAGTCGGGTGTCGTCCTCGACCTGGCGAAGCTCGGCTTCGAAGAGGACGACATGGAGCGGTTCAAGAAGGTCATCCTGACGCCGTACGGGATGATCCTCGTGACCGGCCCGACCGGGAGCGGGAAGTCCACGACCCTCTACGCGGCCGTCTCCACCATCAACTCGCCCGAGATCAACATCATGACGGCGGAGGATCCCGTCGAGTACAACCTGCCCGGCGTCAACCAGGTCCACGTCCGCGAGGACATCGGGATGACGTTCCAGTTGGCCCTGCGCTCCTTCCTCCGCCAGGACCCGGACGTGATCCTGGTCGGCGAGATGCGCGACACCGAGACGGCCCAGATCGCGATCCGCGCGGCGCTGACGGGGCACCTCGTCTTCTCGACCCTCCACACGAACGACGCCCCGAGCACCGTGACGCGGCTCCTGGACATGGGCATCGTCCCCTTCCTCGTCTCCTCGTCGTTGCTCATGGTGGTCGCCCAGCGGCTCTGCCGACGGATCTGCCCGGACTGCCGCGAGCAGATCGAGATGCCGCTGTCCGTCCTGCTCGACGTGGGGTTCAAGCCGGAGGAGGCGGAGGGGGTCAAGGTCTTCAAGGGCGTGGGCTGCTCCAACTGCGCCAACACGGGGTACCGGGGCCGGATGGCGATCCACGAGATCCTCTACATCAACCCGGAGCTGCAGGAGGGGATCGTCAAGCAGCGGCCCGCCAACGAGCTGAAGGAGATCGCCACCAAGCACGGGATGCGGACGCTCCGTCAGTCGGGCCTCCGCAAAGTGGCGATGGGCCTGACGACGCTGGACGAGATCATCCGGGTGACGTTCGCCGACTAGGCGGATGCTGAAAGAGGCAACAGGGGCTGGCCGGTCCGCGCAACGCTCACCGGAGCGCTCCGAGCGCGGGCTTTGCCCGCGCAATCGAAGGGGGAGGAATCGGATGGGGGCATAGCCCCCCTCCGAGGATCTAGGCAGACGCGGTCGGCGGATCGGTCGAGAGAAGGAGGCGAGCCAACCGTGACCATGCGGGAGTTGCTGGAGTCGATGGCCGAGCGTAACGCCTCGGACCTTCACATCACGGCAGGGGCGCCGCCGACGCTGCGGGTCCACGGCCACCTGGCCAAGCTCAACTTCCCGCCGCTCACGCCCGAGCAGACCAAGGCGCTCGCGTACAGCATGATCACGACCGAGCAGCGCGAGCGCTTCGAGGCGAACCACGAGCTCGACTTCTCGTACGGGATCGCCGGTCTGTCCCGGTACCGCGTCAACGTCTACCAGCAGAAGAACGCCGTGGGGATCGCGATCCGCTCGATCCCGCACAACCCCAAGACGTTCGAGGAGCTGGGTCTCCCCGGCGAGATCTGCAACACCCTGATCCAGAGGCACAAGGGGCTGATCCTCGTGACCGGCCCGACCGGTCAGGGGAAGACGACGACGATGGCGGCGATGGTCGACAAGATCAACCGGACGCGGGACACCCACATCGTCACCGTCGAAGACCCGATCGAGTACCTGTACACCCACGAGAAATCGCTCGTGAACCAGCGCGAGGTCGGGGCGGACACGCACTCGTTCCCGGCCGCGCTCAAGTACGTCCTCCGCCAGGACCCCGACGTGGTGCTCATCGGCGAGATGCGGGACCTGGAGACCATCCAGGCCGCGCTGACCATCGCGGAGACCGGCCACCTGACCATCGCCACCCTGCACACCAACTCCTGCGCCCAGTCCATCGACCGGATCATCGACGTCTTCCCGCCGCACCAGCAGTCCCAGGTCCGGGCCCAGCTCGCCCTCGTCCTGGAGGCGGTGTTCAACCAGCTCCTGATCCCGCGGAGGGACGGCAAGGGGCGGTCCCTGGCCATGGAGATCCTCGTCGCCACCCCGGCCATCCGCAACCTCATCCGGGAGGAGAAGGTCCACCAGATCTACTCGGCCATCCAGGCCGGCCAGAAGTTCGGGATGAAGACCATGAACCAGTCCCTGGCCGAGGTGGTCCAGCGGGGCCTGATCAGCCGGCAGGACGCCCTGGACCGCTCCGGCATGCCCGAGGAGCTGATCCGGCTCCTCGACCAGTCGCTCAGTCAGGCGGCGGCGCGCTAGGAGAGCACACATGGCGACCTTCGTCTATCGGGGGGTCAAGGCGGCCGGGGGTCAGGTCCGGGGGGAGGTCCAGGCCCCGGACGCCCGCACGGCGGCCCGGCAGCTCCGGGTGCAACGGATCACGGTCACCAATCTGGCGCCCAAGGCCGCCGCCCAGGCGTTGAACATCCCCTTCCTGGGGGGGGTGTCCACGAAGGACGTCTCGGTCTTCACCCGCCAGTTCTCCACCATGATCGCGGCCGGCCTGCCCCTGGTCCAGTGCCTCCAGGCCCTCGGGGCCCAGACGGAGCGCAAGCGCTTCCAGGAGATCATCGGCAAGATCGCCTCGGACGTCGAGGGCGGGGCCACCCTCTCGGAGGCCATCGGGCGCCACCCCAGGGTCTTCAACGAGCTGTACGTCAACCTGGTGCACGTGGGGGAGATCGGCGGGGTGCTGGACACGATGCTCGCCCGCCTCGCCATCTACCTGGAGAAGGCGGCCGCCCTCCGCCACCGGGTGCAGATGGCCATGATCTACCCCGTCCTGGTCATCACCGTGGCGATCCTCGTGGTGGCCTTCCTCCTCATGTTCGTCATCCCGATCTTCGCCGGGTTCTACCTGAAGGCCGGGGTCCCGCTCCCCCTGCCGACCCGGATCGTCCTCGGCCTGAGCCACTTCCTCCTCTCCTTCTGGTGGCTCGCCCTGGGCGGGATCGCGGGCGGGTTTTTCCTGTTCCGCTACTGGTACCAGACCGACGCCGGGCGGACGACCGTGGACGCCTTCCTCCTCCGGGCCCCCATCTTCGGCCCGCTCATCCGGAAGATCTCGGTCGCCCGGTTCACCCGGACCCTCTCGGCCCTCCTGGGGGGCGGCGTGCCCATCATCGACGCCCTCCGGATCACGGCCAAGACCTCCGGGAACCGGATCATCGAGAACGCGGTGATGGTGGCCCGGGAGCGGGTGACCGCGGGGCAGACCCTCGGCGAGCCCCTCAAGGAGACCGGGGTCTTCCCGCCCATGGTGGTCCAGATGATCGGCGTCGGGGAGCAGACCGGCGCCCTCGACACCATGCTGGCGAAGGTCGCCGACTACTACGAGGACGAGGTGGACGTGGCGGTCTCCGGGCTCACGGCCCTGCTCGAGCCGCTGCTGATCGTGTTCCTCGGCATCGTGGTCGGGGGCATCGTCATCTCGATGTACCTCCCGATCTTCCAGATCGTCACGCTCGTCAAGTAGCGCCGCGCCGGGCGACCGGCGGCTGTCATGGCCCAGCAGGCCGAGTCGCACAACGCCGTCCGCTGGCTGATCGTCATGCGGGCGGGGGTGACGACCCTGCTGCTCGTCTCCGTCGGGGGCGTCTCCCTGTGGGGGCGCCTCGTCTTCCCCTTCCAGCAGTTCGCCTGGGTCGTCGCCGCGAGCTACGTCCTCGCGCTCGTCTCGTGGGGGTACCTCCGCTGGCGGGGGGCCTCACCCGGGTTCGCGAAGCTCCAGATCTACCTCGACGTCCTCCTCGAGACGGCGCTGATCTACGCGACCGGGGGCACGTTCAGCCCGTTCGCATTCATCTACCTCTTCTCGATCCTGGCCTCGAGCATCGTCGTCGCGCCGCGTCACAGCTTCGTCACCGCGACCGTGAGCGTCCTCCTCCACGGGCTGCTCCTCGACCTCCAGTTCTTCCAGGTGATCAAGCCGCCCGGAACGTTCGCCGCGGAGGAAGCGGGGGGATTCGCGATCCTGCTGATCTCGGCCAACACCTGCGCCTCCTTCACCGTGGCGTACCTGGCGGCATACCTGGGCGAGCAGGTCCGCCAGGTCCGCTCCCAGGCGCGCCGGACGGAGGCCAGCCTCGCCGAGCTCCAGGTGCTCCACGAGGACATCGTCCAGAGCGTCTCCAGCGGGCTCGTGACCTTCGACTGGAACGGCCGCGTGCTGACGGCGAACCGGACGGTGGAGGCGCTGGGTGGCCGCTCGCAGGAGGCGCTCCGGCTCGAGCCGTGGGAGCGCATCTTCCGGCAGGCGCCGCCGTTCGGACAGGTCTGGGAGAGCCTCCGCGCGTGGATGCGCGTCCCGTACCGCTTCCAGGCCGATCTCCTCCGTGCGGACGGGAGCGCGATTCCGGTGGGGGTGAGCGCCTCGCTGCTCCGGCGGGGCTCGGGGGAGCCGATGGGGGTCATCTGCTCCTTCCAGGACCTCACGGAGATCAAGCGCATGGAGGCGCAGGTGCGCCACGCCGACCGTCTGGCCGCGATCGGCCGCCTCGCCGCCGGGCTGGCCCACGAGATCCGGAACCCGATCGCCTCGATCCGCGGCTCGATCGAAGTCCTGCGCCAGAACCTCAAGCCCCAGGGCGCCGACCGGCGGCTGATGGACATCGTCCTGCGCGAGTCCGACCGCCTGGACGGGACGATCACGGAGTTCCTGGAGTTCTCGCGACCCCGGCAGCTGTCCCCGGCCCTCACCGACGTGACGGCGGTCATCGATGAGGTGCTGCTGCTCCTCGGGCATCAGGCGGGGGAGCGCCTCCGGATCGTCAAGGAGTACCCGGACGGGAGCGCCAAGGCCTACGTGGACCCGGGCCAGATCCGCCAGGCGCTCTGGAACCTCTGCCGGAACGCCCTCGATGCGATGCCCCAGGGCGGGACCCTCCGCGTGGTGGCACAGGCGGGGAAGGGGGAGGGGGCCGACGGCCGCGGCGTCGTCGAGATCGCCGTCGAGGACACGGGGCGCGGGGTGGCGCCGGAGCACCGGTCGCACATCTTCGAGCCGTTCTACACGACGAAGCCGGACGGGACCGGGCTCGGGCTCGCCATCGTCCATCGCATCATCGAGGAGCACGGGGGCGAGATCCGTGTGGAGAGCCGCGCGGGCGGGGGCGCCCGGTTCGTGGCGATCCTGCCGGGGATCGGGGCATAGCGGTGGTCGAGCGGATCCTCGTCGTGGACGACGAGCAGAGCATGCGCGAGTGGCTGACCATCGCGCTCTCGCAGGACGGCTTCGAGGTGGAGGCCGCGGCGAGCGGCGAGGAAGCCCTGAAGGTGCTCGAACGGGCGTCGATCGACCTCGCGCTCGTGGACCTGCGGATGCTCGGCATGGATGGTCTCGCGACGCTCGCCCGCGTGAAGCAGGCCAACGAGGCCGTCGCGGTCATCATCATGACCGCCTACGCGACCGCCGAGACCGCCGTGCAGGCCCTGAAGGAGGGCGCGTACGACTACATCATCAAGCCCTTCAAGGTGGACGAGCTCCGGCACCTCGTCCAGAAAGCCCTGGACGAACGCCGCCTGCGCGGCGAGAACCTCCGGCTCCGGCGCGAGGTCGAGCTCCGGTACCATTTCGGGAATCTGATCGGCAAGAGCCCGAAGATGGAGGAGGTGTTCTCCACCATCGGACGGCTGGGCGACAGCAAGGCGACGGTGCTCGTCACCGGCGAGAGCGGCACCGGGAAGGAACTCGCGGCGAAGGCCATCCACTTCAACTCGAACCGGAAGGACCGGGCCTTCGTCACCGTGAACTGCGGGGCGATCCCGCAGGAGCTGATGGAGTCCGAGCTGTTCGGCCATGTCAAGGGCGCCTTCACCGGGGCGGTGTCCGCCAAGCAGGGGCTCTTCGAGGTCGCCGACGCCGGCACGCTATTCCTGGACGAGGTGAGCGAGCTGCCGCTGAATCTGCAGGTGAAGCTCCTGCGCGTGCTCGAGGACCCGGAGATCCGGCCGGTCGGCGGGGTCAAGCCGGTCCGCGTGGACGTCCGGATCATCGCGGCCACGAACCGGGAGCTCTCCCGGGCGATCGAGGCGAAGGCGTTCCGCGAGGACCTCTTCTACCGGCTGAACGTGATCTCGCTCCACCTCCCACCGCTGCGGGAGCGCCGGGAGGACATTCCTCTCCTCGTCAGCCACTTCCTCGAGAAATTCGCGCCCACCGACGGCTCACCCAAGCTCATTTCCCCCGAGGCGCTCTCCGCGCTCGAGCGCTACCCGTGGCCGGGCAACGTGCGTGAGCTGGAGAACGTGATCGAGCGCGCCGTGACACTGGAGCCCGGCCCCGTCATCCGCGTCGAGAGCCTGCCGGAGGCCGTCCGCGAGCTGCACGAGCCGGATTTTCCGGCGATCAAGCTGCCGGAGGAGGGGCTGGATCTGGACGCGCTCATGGAGCGGGTCGAACGGGACCTCCTGAGCCAGGCGCTGCGCCGGGCGAAGGGGATCCAGAGCCGCGCGGCGCAACTTCTCCGGACGAGCTTCCGGTCGTTCCGCTACCGGCTCCAGAAGTACGGGATGGACCGGGAGTGAGTGACAAATTTCGTCAGGTCGTGCGGGTTTTCGGCGACTGCGACATGATCGGCAGTCGTGGCGGGCACTTAGGCGGGACCGCCGGCTCGCTTTTGCCGACTGGGGATGCCCCGGGACGTTCCACCGGTGGGGGCATCGACCTGCAGAAGTCCGCGGAAAATCGAGGGTTCTTCCCGGGGCACAGGAATTGCTGACACAAGGCAGGTGTCGGCAGATTGGCAGGACGGTTGGCCCATCACCCTAGCAGAAGGAGGAACAGCATGTTCCGACGTAACCAGCGAGGCGTGACGCTGGTCGAGCTCATGGTCGTGGTCGCGATCATCGCCATCATCGCGGCCATCGCCATTACGCTCTACCAGAACGTCCAGCAGAAGGCGCGCTTGGCCGCAGACCAGGGGACGCTTGCCGCCATGCGGTCGGCGATCGCCATCTACTACGGCCAGCACAACGGGAACTTCCCCGCGAGCCCCGGCGCGTACGTCAACCCGACTCCGCCGGTCTTCCAGTGCGTGAACCTGACGTACACCTACACGCAGCCGTCCGGCGACCTGAAGATCACGTCGGCCAACGACATCACGGACTGCCCGTAACCTGTCGGCATTGCTGCCCAGGCGGCCCCACCGGGGCCGCCTGGCCGGCGATTCACACGAGGCGATAGGTCTCCTATGAGCACGACGGTCCGACGCGAGCGCGGTGTGACGCTGGTGGAGCTGATGGTCGTCGTGTCGATCATCGCCATCATCGCGGCCATCGCCATCTCGATGTACCAAGGCGTCCAGCAGAAGGCGCGGCTGGCGGCGGATCAGGCCGTGATCTCCTCGCTGCGGTCGGCGATCTCGATCTACTACGGCCAGCACAACGGCAACTTCCCCGCGAGCCCCGGCCTCTACGTGAACCCGACGCCGCCGCCGTTCCAGTGCGTGAACCTCACGTACACTTACACGCAGCCGACCGGCGACCTCAAGATCACGTCGGCGAACGACGTCACCGACTGTCCATAGACGTTGGTTCGGCGCTCCTTCGCCGCGCCGTGAGCCTCTCGGGTCGAGACCTCGGATGAGCCAGCACCAGACCGCGGAAATCTCCGTCGTCGTCCCGGTGCTCGACGAGGCCGGAAGCCTGGCGCTCCTCTACCGGGAGCTGACGGACGTTCTCGAGGCGCTCCGGCGGCCGTACGAGCTGGTCTTCGTGGACGACGGCAGCCGGGACGAATCGTTCCGCATCCTGGAGAAGCTCCACCGGCAGGACGACCGCGTGCGGGTGCTCCAGTTGCGCCGGAACTTCGGGAAGGCGGCCGCGCTGTCGGTGGGGTTCGCGCATGCGCGGGGGCAGATCGTCGCGACGCTGGACGGGGACCTCCAGGACGATCCGGCCGAATTGCCGCGCCTCCTCGACGCGCTCGAGGACGGCTACGACCTCGTGTCGGGCTGGAAGGTCCAGCGGCAGGATCCGGCTTCGAAGCGCTGGCCCTCGCGTCTGTTCAACGCGGTGACCGGCCGGCTGACCGGGCTCCGGCTCCATGACTTCAATTCCGGGCTCAAGGTCTATCGGCGGCCCGTCGTCGAGGAGCTGCGCCTGTACGGCGAGCTGCACCGCTTCATCCCCGTCCTGGCGTCGCGGCGGGGCTTCGCCGTCGGCGAGATCCCGGTGAACCACCGGCCCCGCCGCTTCGGCCGGTCGAAGTACGGCGTCGCGCGGTTCGTCCGGGGGTTCCTCGACCTGCTGACGGTGCTCTTCCTCACCCGGTACACCCGCCGGCCGCTGCACCTCTTCGGCGGGCTGGGGCTCCTCAGCCTGAGCATCGGGGTGCTGGCGAACCTGTACCTGACCGCCCTGTGGCTCGCCGGCGTGCGTCCCATCGGGAACCGACCCCTGCTCGCCTTCGGCGTGCTCTGCATCCTGGTAGGGATCCAGTTCGTCTCGCTCGGGCTCTTGAGCGAGCTCGTCCTGAGTTTCCAGGCCCGCAGCAGCGAAGACGTCTCGATCCGCTCCCGGCTCGGATAACCCGTCGGGGCGATGCCCGCTCATTGCTCTACCCTCGGGCAAGCGGCGCGACTGTGACCGGGCATGGGACCGGGCCGCGGCCCGAGCAGCTCCAGGACGCAGGCCCGAGCCGGCGCGTGGCGTATGCCGCATACGTTGAGCGCTGGCGAGGGCCGAGGACGCCGAGATGCGACGGGCCCCGGCCCGGGCCAGCTCATGGCTTCC
Source organism: uncultured bacterium (assembly GCA_964416315.1). GTDB lineage: Bacteria > Methylomirabilota > Methylomirabilia > Rokubacteriales > DASRDR01 > CAYQDR01. The sequence goes on along the minus strand of CAYQDR010000015.1, from coordinate 3,875 downwards.
TGGCTCGCGCGGGATCGCGAGGAAGACCGGGCTGCGCGCCGGCGAGGTTCGGCCCCCGGACACGCTGCTGACCCGCCCCGGCTTCCGCAGCGACAACGAGGCGAAGTACCGCTCCCGGAATCCGGTCGTCCGGCACCTCGTCGCCCGTTTCCTCGCTCGGGTCAGCCGGCTGGTCGCCGAAGCCGGCCCGCGTCGGATCCTGGAGGCGGGGTGTGGCGAGGGGGTCGTCATGCGCTACCTCATGGACCGGCACCCCGGGCTCAGGGTGGACGGCCTGGAGCTGGACCGGGAGGCGCTCGACCGGGCGCGGGCGCGCAATCCGGGCAGCCTGCTCCTCCAGGGGGACCTGTACGCGCTGGGGCTCCGCAGCCGCGCGTACGACCTCGTGCTCTGTCTGGAGGTCCTCGAGCACCTGCCGGAGCCCGAGCGGGCGCTGGCGGAGCTCCGGCGGGTGTCGCGCGCGCGCGTCATCCTGAGCGTGCCGCATGAGCCGTTCTTTCGCCTGGGCAACGTCCTCCGCGGCAAGAACCTCGGGCGGTTCGGGGATCCCCCCGATCACGTCCAGCACTGGGGGAAGCGTGCCTTCCAGGCCTTCTCCGCCCGGCACCTCCGGGTGGACCGGACGGTCGGCGCCTTTCCATGGCTCATCGTCGTCGCCTCTGTCTGACCGGCGCGTCCGCCTCGGCCTGACCGGCGTCCTCGGGCTCGCGATCGCGCTGCGGGTCTGGGGCCTGCCGTACGGCCTCCCCCACTTCGTCCACCCGGACGAAGGCATCGTGGTCCCCGTGGCGATGCGCTTCTTCACGGGGGATCCGAACCCCCACTTTTTCAACTGGCCGACCCTGTACATGTACGTGCTGGCGGGCGTCTTCGCGGCGTACGGCGTCGCGCTGCGCCTGACCGAGGGCGCCTCGGCGGTCGCCGCCTTCGTCCGCGATCCGGCGGGCTTCTATCTGCTCGCCCGCGTGGTGGCGGCGCTGCTGGGGACCGTGACGGTGGGCCTCACGTACCTGGCGGGCGTGCGCCTCGGCGGTCGGGCGATCGGGCTCGCGGCGGCCTTCTTCCTCGCGGTGAACCTGCAGCACGTCGTGGACTCGCACTTCGCCACGACCGACATCCCGGTGACCTTCCTCGTCCTGGCCACGGTCCTCGCGTCGGTGGGGTACTGGGAGCGCGGGCGGGCGCGGGACGGGTTCCTCTCGGGCCTGCTCGGGGGGCTGGCCGCGACGGCGAAGTACAACGGCGGGCTCGTCGGCGTGGTGTTCGTCGTGGCACACCTCCTGCGGGCGCGCGAGACCGGAGCGCCATGGCGCGCCACCCTCGGCTCGCGCGTGATCCCGGTCTGGCTCGGGGGCGCGCTGCTCGGCTTCCTCGCCGGCACGCCGTTCGCCGCGCTCGCGCCCCGGGAGTTCGCGCGCGGCCTCTTCGGCGAGGTGCGCGCCATCAGCACGGTCCAGCTCGGCAACGAGGGCGACCTGCCCGGCCTCCTCTTCCACCTCCTGCACTCGCTCCCGCAGGCGATGGGGGTGGCCCCGCTCCTCTGCGTGGGTCTGGGGCTCGTCGTGGCACTCCGGCGGCGCGCCCCGGAGGATTGGCTCCTCCTCGCGTTTCCGCTGCCGTACCTCCTGATCATCGGCACGTGGGCCTCTCGGTTCGAGCGCTACGCGGTGCCGCTCTTGCCGTTCGCGAGCATCCTGGCGGCGCTGGGTCTGGCGGCGGCGACGTGGCGGCTCCCGACGCTCGCCCCCGCCCGGCGGGGGTTCGCCTTCGCGGTCGCGGCGCTGGTCGTCGCCGCCCCCGTGGTCGCCCGCGTCCTCTACTTCGAGGTCCTGCTGACGCGCCCGGACAGCCGGGAGCTGGCCGGCGCGTGGATCGAGCGCAACGTGAGTCCGGGGGCGCGCGTGGCGATCGAACCGTACTCCCTGCCGATCGCGGGCAGCGTCGTGGACCAGGTCCGCGGCCTGCACCGCGCGACGAGCCCGCAGGTGAACATCCCCACGCGGCTCCGCCGGTCCCAGCCGGAGGCGTCCCCGGCGGGCGGGGTTCGGGTGTACGCCCTGGGCGCGTTCGAGTTCGAGTACGACCTCGACGTGTTGCGGACGCACCGGATCGAGTACGTCGTGCTCTCGAGCTTCATGTACAAGCGCTACGTGGACGCCTGCGGGACGTTCCCGGTGGCCTGCGGCTTCTACCGGGACCTCGACGCGCGCGCGACGCTGGTCCACGAGGTCCGGCCGATCGCCGAGGGTCGGCCGCTCTGGGTGGGGGACATCTACGCCCCGGCGAGTCAGGTCTTCGCGCGGGAGCGTCCGGGGCCCATCATCAAGATCTACCGGCTGAGCAATGCGCCGTAGCGCGCGGACCCTCGCGGCCGCGCTCGCCGTGGGAGCGGCGGCGCTCGTCCAGGTCACCCCGATCACCGATCTCGACCTCTGGTGGCTCCTCAAGACCGGGGAGCACATGGTCGCGACGCGCACGTTTCCCCGGGTGGACCCGTTCTCCTGGACGGCCCAGGGCGCGCCCTGGCTCAACCACACCTGGGGGTTCGAGCTCCTCCTCTACGGGGTGTACGCCGCCTCGGGGTTCACGGGGCTCGTCGCGCTCCAGGCGCTCGCGGCGCTGGCGACGTTCGCGGTCATGTACTGGACCCTCCGGCGCGACGCGACGCCCGTCACCTGGGCGGTCGCGCTGATCTGGCTCGCGGCGCTGGCGACGCGCGGGTTCTGGTCGCCGCGGCCCCAGATCGTCACGTACCTCGGCCTGGCGGTCCTGTGGGCGGTCGTGTGGGAGTACCGGGCCGGCCGCCGGGACCATCTCTGGTGGCTGCCGGCCCTCACGGCCGTCTGGGTCAACCTCCACGGCGGCTTCTTCATCGCGCTGGCCGTGCTCGGGCTCGTGACCCTGGGCCAGGCGGCGGACCGGCTCTTCGACGGCGGCGAGTCGGAGCCGGGCGCGCCGCGGGTCGGCCGGATGGCGGCCGTGTGGGCGGCGTGCGTCGGGGCAGCGCTCCTCAACCCCTTCCACGTGCACGCGCTCACCTTTCCGCTGGACGTGGCCGCCGACCGGGCGGCGAAGGACCTGATCATCGAGTGGTTCTCGCCGGCGTTCCAGTACCCGCAGCTCCGGCTCTTCGAGGGCCTGCTCCTCTTCTTCCTCGTCGCGCTGCCGGCCGTCCGGCGCCGCGTGCGCCTCGCGGACGTCCTCCTGCTCGTCGTGTTCGTGCACCTCGCGCTGGACGCGACCCGGAACATCCCGCTGTTCGTCATCGTCCTCACGCCGCTCGCGGGTCGGGCCGGCGTGGAGGTCTGGGCGCGTCTCCGATCCGCCGCCGACGCCCTCGGGGCCGCCGGGCGGCCGCGCATCCTGGCGGCGGTGGGCCTGGGCCTCCTGCTGCCGCTCGCGGGCGGGCGTGACCTGGGGCGGCTCAGGATCGAGAGCCTCCGGCCCGAGTGGGGCGTGGCCGACATCTTTCCCGCGCGCGCGGCGGCGTTCCTCCTCGCGAACCCCCTCCCGGGGCCCCTGTTCAACGACTACGGCTGGGGCGGGTACCTGACCTGGCGCCTGTACCCGCGCTACCGCGTCTTCATCGACGGGCGCGTGGCCATCTACGCGCCGGACGTCCGGGAGGACTTCCTCACGATCAACAGCGCCAGACCCGGGTGGCGGGAGGCCCTCGAGCGTCGCGGCATCGGGCTCGTCCTGGTCCGCGCCCGGACCGCGCTCGCGGCGCTCCTGCGGGAGGCGCCAGGCTGGAGCGTCGCCTACGAGGACGGCCAGGCGGTGGTGTTCCAGCGCCGCCCGGGTGCCCCGGCATGATGCTCCCCGGGCCGATGCCCGTCGCCCCGGGTCGTCCTCGGTCGTCGGCCCGCCTCAAC
>CAYQDR010000014.1:0-57652 GCA_964416315.1 uncultured bacterium | reverse complement strand
CGGCCAGGCGGCGCACCATGCCGCGGAGGAACGCGGGGGCGCGGAGGAGGCGCGCTTCCGCCTCAGGGGTCCACGTGACGTCGCCCGGCGCGGGCTCGGGGGGCCCGCCAGGTCCCGCCGCGGGGCACTCGCTCACGGGCTGCGGCTCCACGAAGCGCGGGCCAGCATGACCATCGTCCCCAGCGTGACGACGAAGAAGATCCAGGCGCCCGTCGCCATCGAGATCTCGCCGCCACCCGGCAGCGGCACGGCCGTGACCTTGGGGTTCAGCGCGACCCGCCCGACCTCGAAGGCGCGATACGCCACCAGCAGGGTCAGGATTCGGCTGAACCAGAGGTAGCCGCGTCCCTGAGCGCCCTTGGCGATGAGCCAGGGGAACACGACGATGAACAGGGCCCCGAGCACGAACCAGACAATCCCGGCCGCGCGGCCGGTCATCCCCCGGACGCCGATCCCCTGGCTGACCAGGTAGATCGCCCCCGCCATGTAGACGATCCCGTAGACGAGGTACGCGATCGCGGCCTGGCGGAAGCGCGCGTCGCGCGTCGCCACGACCCGCTACCCCGCCGGCGCCCGCGGCGTGAAGGGGCGCGCGGGGTTGATGCCCCACCGGCTCCGTACTTCCGCCAGGAGGGCCGGGGTCACCGTCGCGCGGCCCGCCTGCCGAGCGTAGGCCTCGACCGCCTGGACGACCATCCCGCGCGCGAACGCGGGGATCGCGTCGAGCCGCGCCCGCGCCTCGGCCTCCCACGGGAGCGTGGGTTCGACCTCGAGGCCGAAGGTCTGCTCGGCGGGGAGGCGCAAGAGCGTGCCCCCGTACTGCCCCGGCTGGTAGGCGCACGCCGGGTCCTCCGCCAGGTAGTCGCCGAAGCTCGCGTACGCCCGGCAGCGGCAGCCCCCGCAGATCTCCCGGAACTCGCAGGCCCCGCAGCGCCCGCCGAGCCGGGCCTCCCGGAGGTCCGCGAACACCCGCCCCCGCTCCCAGAGCTCGGCGAAGCCGACCTCGCGGAGATTCCCGGCCGAGACGGGCATGTAGGGACACGGCGTGACGTCGCCCTCGGGGGTGATCCGGCAGTAGTGCTTCCCCGCGGGGCAGGAGCCGTGGGCATAGTTGGCGAGGAGCGGCGAGGCGGGGTCGAGCTGCCAGAGGATCCGGCGGAAGTGGGGGGCGCACTTGGCCCGGATCAGGAGCCCGCCCGCGCGCCCGGCGGGCACGCTCCAGGGGTCCTCCGCGCCGTCGAAGACCGAGCGCGGCGGCCCCGCCGCCTCGTCGCCTGCGCCCTGGACGCGCGCGAGGTAGGTGAGGATCTCCTCGTACTGGACGGGGGTGATGTCGGTGAGCCGCTGGCCCCGCCCCGTGCGGACCAGGAAGAAGAAGTTCAGCACGCGCGCCCCGCGGTCGCGGGCGAGGTCGATCATGGCCGGGATCTCGCCGACGTTCCAGTCGGTGACGCTCATGTGGATCGAGAAGTCGAGCCCCTCGGCGCGGAGCGCCTCGGTCGCCCGGACGGCGCCCTGCCAGGCCCCGGGGAGGTGCCGGAACGCGTCGTGGCGGGCCGGGTCCGTCGAGTCCAGCGAGAGCGACGCGCCCTGGACTCCGTGCTCTCGCAGGAGCCGCGCTTGTTTTTCGCGGAGGAGGACCCCGTTCGTCCCCAGAACGACGGTGAACCCGTGGTCGCGGCCGTGGGCGGCGAGGGCGTAGATGTCCCTCCGGAGGAGCGGCTCGCCGCCGGTGAGGATCAGGAAGACGTGGGGGTTGACGCGGGCGATGTCGGCCATCACCCGGCGGCACTCCTCGGTCGAGAGCTCGCCCGCCGCGTCGGCGCCCGGGGTGGCGCTGAGATAGCAGTGGGCGCAGAGGAGGTTGCAGCGCTGAGTCAGGTTCCAGGAGACCGCGTACGCTTTGTAGCTCATGCTCGGCCAGCCCAGGCCGGCCGGCGGGTGGCGCCGGGTGAGCCCCGCGGGGTCCCGGGCGGATGGGGGTCCCCTCACGGCGCTCCTTCCGCAATTCGCCAGAATTGCGGAAGGCGCGTGAGAAAGGGGCCCGGAGCCCGGGCGCGCGGGGCGAGCCCGGCGACAGGCCCTGCCGGCCGGTCTAGCTGGTCTCCTTCTGCCGGATGTAGCCGGCGAGGACCTCGTTCATGGTGGTCCGGGCGCGGCCGATCCCCTCCTCGCAGAGGGCGAGGTCGATGACGCCGACCTGCTTCGCCCGCGCCACCCCCTCGATCTCCTCCCGCGTCATGTCCCGCATGAAGCCCGCCGGCACGCGGTTCAGGCGCGCGACGGCGTCCTCGGTCCAGGTGAACTCGCCGCCCGGCGTCGTCACCTCCTGGAACGTGGCGGGGGCGAACGTCGTCGCCGCGATGAGCGTGTCCCAGCCCGCGCCCAGCTTCTCCCGGCCCACCGTCTCCTCGATGAGCGGGAACGCCAGCTGCCGGGTGATGACGGGGATCTTCCGCGCGCGCGCGTACTTCTCGATCCGCGCCTTGGCCCGGCGGCGGAGGTAGGCGTCCGTGACCTCCCGGAGCCCCTCCCGGGCGTCGTTCGCCCACCGGACCGAGACGCCGGGCATGACCTCCTCCTCGGCGATCCCGCCCTCGGCCGTCGCGATCGCCTCGACGGCCCGGCGGTCGATCACGGCGAACTTCTCGGCGCCGGCCCCGCACACCGGGCACTTCACGACCGGGTTCGGGCCCTTGACCGTGTAGCCGCAGACCGAGCAGATGGCCGTGACCGGGGCCGCCTCGGCCCGGAGCTTCGCCACCGCGAGGTCCTCCGCCAGGATCTGCATCTTCTCGGCCATCCGGCCCGGCATGAAGATCGCCATCGCCTCGTCGATGACCTTCGAGGTGATCACGGTGTGGCCCTGCTCGATCGCGTACCGGAGGAGGGCCGTCCGGGCGATGCCCGCCACCTCGGCCGGCACCCGCGACATCCGCGCCGTCGCCTCGTCGGTCCAGGCGATGATCTCCTCCGCCCGGACGTCGAGCGGCGGGTAGAACTTCCCGGCCGTGAGGAGCACGTTGCACGGGGCCAGGCGGAGCAGGTTCTCCGTGTTCGACCCGAGGTCGGTCTCCGCCTCGTCCGAGTGGACGCCGACCCGGCCGAGGATCAGGAGCCAGGGGTGCTCCTTCCGGCAGAACTGGAGGAGCTTCTCGAAGCACTTGCCGTCCAGCAGCGTGATCCCCAGGTCCACCCCCTCATCCCGGGCGAGCTTCCGGCCGATCTCGAGGTGCGACTGGTAGATCTTGGCGAGCCCGGTATCGATGACCTCCTCGTGGAGCTGCTCCTGCTCCTTGAACCGGAAGACCTTGGAGGCCTTCTCGGAGAGGACGCCCACGATGCCATTGAACATCGCGTAGTGGAGGTAGGGGTCGTACACCGCCACCGCCTGGAGCGGCCGGCGGAGCGCCCTGGCCAGCGCGATCCCGATCTTGAGGCCGTGGAAGGACTGCGGGCTGCCGTCCAGCCCGACGACGATCGCCCCCTGCTGGGCCTCCAGGGGATCGAGGCTCCGGACGACGAGGGTGTCGATCGGCACGCGTCGGACGAAGCGCTCGGTCACCGACCCGAGCTGGCTGTCCCGGACAGCGCCGAGGCCGAGCGCCCCCATGACGACCAGGTCGGAGTCCCCGCCCCGCACGTCGTCGATGAGGGCCTTGTAGTGCTTGCCGTCCATCATCCGGCGCTCGAAGGCGAGGCCGGCCGCCTCGGCCTTCCGCGCCATGACGTCGAGGTAGGAGTCCGAGATGAGCTGGAGGCCCATCGCGATGAGCGAATCGTGGATCTTCCGCTGCCGCTCCAGCTCCGTCTCGTCCCGGTACTCCTCCGGGAGCGTGTACTCCATCTGCTTGAACCGGTAGTCGTGGAGCCGCGCGGCGTAGACGTGGCACCCGGTGAGCCGGGCGCCGAACGCCTTCCCCAGCTCGACGGCCAGGTCGATGGCCCGGTTCGAGTAGTCGGAGTTGTCGACCGGCACGTAGATCCTCTGGAACATGGGGAGGCCTCCCCGGGACGGTAGTATCCGCCTACCGGAGCTCGAAGTTGAGCGTCACCTCGCCCCGCGCCGGCACCGTGACCTCCTGGCTGAGGAGCCGCGGAGGCTCGTAGACCGGCCGGCCGTCCTTGTCGCGGCCCGTCACGACCCAGCCCTCGTGCCAGGCGACCACCCGGTACCGGCCGGGGGGGATCTCCGCGATCCGGAACTGCCCGCTCTCGTCGGTGACGGCGAAGTACGGGTTCTCGCGCACGAGGACCCACGCGCGCATGTGCGTGTGCGCGTCGCACAGCACCTCGATCGCTCCGGGCTTGCGGAGCCGCGCGGTGATGTCCACCGCCTGGTCCTTGTTCGGCAGCGCCACGTTGAACACCGTCACCCGGTCCTGGAAGCCGTGGGTGTTGTGCAGGATGGGATCCGCGTTCTTGACCCGCGTCCGCGCCCCCGCCGCCACCACCGAGACGTGCGGGACGAACACGCACTGGGCGTTGTCCAGCTCCAGCTCGGGTGCCCGCTTCCCGCGCTCGACGCCTTCGAGGTAGACGACCGTGTTCTTCACGCCCCGCTCCGGCCCGAGGAGCAGGGCCTCGGAGGGCTTCGTCCCCCCGCACACGTCCGCGTTCTTCCGGACGGGGATCGGCTCGCCCTGGACCGCCTCCCCCGCGAAGCGCACGTGGCCGACGAGCGTCCCGCCGTCGGGGACCGGCGCCTCGACGTATCCCGGGGCGGCGAGCGGGAACACCACGAGGGCGCCGACGAGCACGCGGCGCACGCTTCTCGGACCGGCCACGAGCGCCCTCACGGCTCAGGGCTTGGGGGCGGCAGCCTTGGCGGACTCGGCCGTGCGGTGCTCGACCCCCCGGTGGTCCGGCATGAGGAAGAACACCAGGAGGGTCGCGATGAGCAACGGCGTGACCGCGATCGCGCTCAGCGTCTTCACGTCGAACCGGAGGTGCATGAAATACAGGGCGACCAGCGCCGCCTTCGCGAGGGCCAGGGCGAGGAGGATGGGGTACTTGGAGGGCGGCGGCATGAAGTACGCCCCGATCTCCAGGACCGTGAGGATGGCGAGCCACGCCCAGACCGCCATGTAGTTCGGACTCTTGTGCGCGTGCGTGTCAGCCATCGCAGTCCCTCACCCCCCTTAGAGCAGGTAAATGAGCGTGAACACCATGATCCACACGAGGTCCACGAAGTGCCAGTAGAGCCCCGCGACCTCGGTGATCATGTAGTCGTACTCCCGGTCGGGGAACCGCGAGATCGCGGCCGTGACGACCCCGAGGTAGATGACCCCGCCCGTGACGTGGAGGCCGTGGAACCCCGTGATGATGAAGAAGCTCGCCCCGAACAGCGCCGCCCCCCAGGGATTCCCGAACATCCGCATTCCCTGCTCGATGAGATGCGTCCACTCGTACCCCTGCATCCCGAGGAAGAGCAGGCCGCCCGCGATCGTCATGAGCAGGAAGCGCCTGGCCGCACCCAGCCGCCCGAGCCTGATCGCCTCGAGCGCTTTCACCATGGTCACGCTCGAGCAGATGAGCAGGAAGGTCATGATCCCGGGGATGTTGATCCCCAGGTGGACCGCCGGCGGCGGCCAGTCACCGCTCGACGCGCGCGCCGCGCCGTAGGAGGCGAGGAGCACGCCGAAGCCGACCGCGTCCCCCGCGAGGAAGATCCACATCCCGAGCTTGCCCCAGCTCTCGGGGGTCAGGGGCGACTCGGCCGGCTCGACGCCCGGATGGTGCAGGGCCACCTCACTCACGTGTCAGCTCTCCTCTCCGGTAGCTACGCGAGATAGACGAGGACGTACAGAATCGGCCACACGGCCACGACGAAGTGCCAGTACATCGCGCAAACCACCAGGCCCTCGTGCCCGAGGCTCGAGTAGCGTCCCCGCGCGGCCGCCAGCAAGACCAGGGCGAGCCAGGTGAGCGCGCCGAGCACGTGCGCCCCGTGGACGCCGATCAGCGTGTAGAACGTCGCGCCGTAGGCGCCCGATGCGACGGTCAGGCCGAACCGGACCAGCCGCACCCACTCGAGCCCCTGCACGGCGAGGAACGTGCCGCCGAGGAGCGCGGTCCCGGCGAGCCAGCCGACGAGCCCACGCGCGTCGCCGCGGCGGACGGCGCGCAGCGCCCGCGCGAGCACGTAGCTCGATGCGAGCAGGACGAGCGTGTTCACCGCCGTGACCTCGACGGGGAGCCGGGGTTGGAGCGGCGGCGGCCACGCACGCGCCCCTGTCCGGAGCACGAGAAAGGCCGCGACCAGCCCGCCGAAGAACATCGTCTCCCCGACGAGCAGCATCCACATCCCCAGCCGGGCGTTCGACAGCGGCGGGCGTGCCTCGGGTGCGGGCCCGGGCTCGCCCCCACCGTCCGGGGGCGGCAGCGGGGGTCGCGCGTCCCAGTCCCGGCCGACGCCGGTGCGGCGCCGGTCGGTCCGCCGCGGGGCGTCCTGCTCGACGACCGGCATCAGTTCCTCAGCCAGATCACGGCGACCGACGCCAGGGCCAGGAGGGCGGCCCACGCGAGGAGCCAGCCCGCCGTCCGGCGGTTCCGCGCCGCCAGGTCCCGCCGGTCCTTGCGCCGGTCCGTCACGGCCCGCACCGGCTCACCCCCTAGCGCCGCGCCGAGCACCGAGCAGATCAAGGACGCAGGCCAGACGGGTGCCGAGGCGTATGCCGCATACGTTGAGGCACCCGGAGGGCCGAGGACGCAGAGATGCGACGGTGATCGGCACGGCGCTACCCGGCCTTGTCCAGGGCCATCAGGGCCAGCAGCATCGGCAGGTAGACCAGCGACGCGAGCAGGAGCCGCCGCGCCGCCCCCACCGAGGGCGCGACCGCCTGCGCCATCCCGCAGGCCAGGAACCCGCTGCCGAGCGCCAGGGCGCCGACGAAGTAGATCGGTCCCGCCAGGCCGACCAGCGTCGGCAGGAGCCCCGCCGCGAGCAGCGCGAGGCAGCCCGCGACGATCTGGCGCTCGGTGCTCGCCCCGTCCGGGTCCACGACCGGCAGCACCCGGATCCCCGCCCGCGCGTAGTCCTCCCGGTAGAGCCGCGCGATCGCGAGCGTGTGCGGGAGCTGCCAGAGGAACAGGATCGCGAACAGGGCCACCGCCCCCACGCCGAGCTCGCCCCGCGCCGCGACCCAGCCCGTCACCGGGGGGAGCGCGCCCGAGACCGCCCCGATCAGCATACAGAGGGGCGTCACGAGCTTGAGCGGCGTGTACGCGAAGAGGTAGAGGGCGACGATCGCGGCCGTCACCCCCGCGCTCAGCGCCCCGACCGCGAGCGCGAGGTAGACGAGCCCTCCCGCCGTCGTCAGGGCGCCGAAGCGGAGGGCCTCCCCGGGCTGGAGCCGCCCGTCGGGAAGCGGCCGGCCCCGCGTCCGCTCCATGCGCGCGTCCACGTCCCGCTCCAGGAACTGGTTGAGGGCCAGGGTGCCGGCCGCCGCGAGGGCGGTGCCGAGGAGCGTGTGCACCAGCCGGAGGTAGTCCTGGGCGCCGGCCGAGCCCAGGTAGTACCCGACGAAGGTCGTCACCACCACCATGAGCACCACCCGCGGCTTCGTCAGCGTCACGAAGTCGGCCACACGTCGCCACTCACCGGCGAGCGCGGACGCCGCCGGGCGCGCGGCGGCCAGCGCGTCCGTGCGCGACGTCACGCCGGCACCCGTTCGGACACGACCCCGGTCCCGACGACGGCCCGGCGCGCGGCAGGGACGGCATCCCCGGCGAGGCGCAGGCGCCAGAGCCGGAGGGTGAGGGCGACCGTCGTCCCGAGGAGGAGCGCGGCGGTCAGCCGATGCGTGACGGGGAGGGCGAGGACGCCCGTGACGCCGCCGGGCACGGCGAGCCCGGTGAACCGCGCGGCGTAGGCGCCGACGCCCAGGGTGAGCTGGACCCCGAGCAGGAGCGCGAGCGCCCGGGCCAGTCCGGCAACCTCACGCCGCGCCGACGGGTGCCCGAGCGCCCGGGCCGCGAGCACGACCCCGCCCGCTGCGGCCACGACCGCCCCAGCCACGTGGGGCAGGACCCACCCGGCATGGGTCGTCAGGGCCCCGAGGACGGTTTGGAGGTAGGTGGCGGCCGTGACCCAGAGGGCGAGCCACGAGAGCCCGCGCACGTCCGCCGCCGGCCGGGGCGCGGCGGCCGTCCACCCCGGGCCCGTGACCACCAGGAGGGCCACGAGGAGCCCGAAGAAGGCCTGGGCGACCGAGCCGTGGACGATCGCGAGGGCGTCACGCGCCAGCAGGACGCGCAGGCCCCCCAGCACCCCCTGGGCGCCCACGAGGCCGATCGCCAGGAGGCCCAGCGCCCGCACCGACGCACGCGACTCGGTGAGCCACAGGGCCGCCCCGAGCGCGAGCGTGAGGACCCCGACCAGGGCGCCCACGAGCCGGTGCGTGTGCTCGTAGAAGACCCCTCCGACCATCCCCGACCACGGGAAGAGCAACATGTTCTGGCCGAACGTCGTCGGCCAGTCCGGCACGGCGAGCGCGGCGCCCGTGTTGGTGACGAGGCCGCCGGCGACGATGAGGACGGCCGTGGCCCCCGCGGTGACCAATGCCAGCCGGTGCGCCCCAGAGACGGGCGCGCGCGCCATCGTCAGTGTGCGTGCGCCGAGGTCCCGGCCGTCGCGAGCCGCCGGTCCTGGGGCAGGTAGTCCTCGGGGACCTCGGGGGAGCTGTACTCGTACGGGCCGCGGTAGACCACGGGCAGCGTCGCCCCCCAGTTCAGGTGCGGCGGGGGCGAGGGCGCGCTCCAGTCCAGCGTGTTCGCGTGCCAGGGGTTCCGCTCGGCCTTCGGGCCGGCGAAGAGGCTCCAGATGAAGTTGGCGAGGAAGAAGATCTGCGAGGCGCCGAGAATGAGGGCGGAGACCGACATGAACACGCCCACCCCCTGCAGCGGCTGCAGGAAGTCGTACTGGAGCGGGTTGTAGATCCGCCGCATCATCCCGGCAGTCCCGGTGAAGTGCATCGGGAAGAAGACGAGGTTGAAGAACACGAACGTGAACGCGAAGTGGATCTTCCCCAGCGGCTCGTTCATCATCCGACCGAAGATCTTGGGGAACCAGTAGGTGATGGCGGCGAACATCGCGAAGATGATCCCGGCGACCACGTAGTGGAAGTGCGCCACGATGAAGTAGGTGTCGTGGATGAAGATGTCCACCGGGGTGTTCGCCATGAAGATGCCCGAGAGGCCCCCGATCACGAAGGTCGAGAGGAACGCGAGCCCGTGCAGCATCGGGGTCGTCAGGCGGATCGACCCGCCCCAGAGCGTCCCGAGCCAGTTGAACGTCTTGATCGCCGACGGCACGGCGATGACCATCGTCGTGACCATGAACGCCGTGCCCAGCGAGGGGTGCATCCCGCTGATGAACATGTGGTGGCCGTAGACGATCCACGAGAGAAACGCGATGGAGATCATCGAGAAGGCCATCGCCCGGTACCCGAAGATCGGCTTCCGGGAGAACGCCGACAGGACGTCGGAGGTGACCCCCATGGCCGGCAGGACCAGGATGTAGACCTCCGGGTGGCCGAAGAACCAGAAGAGGTGCTGCCAGAGGAGCGGCTCACCGCCGCCCTGCGGGTCGAACCAGTGCGTCCCCAGCGTCCGGTCGAAGAGGAGCAGGGCCGCCGCCGAGGTCAGCACCGGGAGGGCGAGCAGGAGGAGGATCGCGGTGATGAAGAGCGACCAGATGACCAGCGGCATCCGGAACATGGTCATCCCGGGGCACCGCATGTTCACGATCGTGGTGATGTAGTTGATCGAGCCCATCATCGAGGAGACGCCGAGGAAGAACAGGCTGATCAGCCAGAGGTTCTGCCCCCAGTTCACGCCCTGGTAGGTCGGGACCGCGCTGAGCGGCGCGTAGGCTGTCCAGCCCGAGGCCGCGTGGCCGCCCGGCACGAAGAAGCCGGCCAGCATCAGGATCCCCGACAGGGCGCCGATCCAGAAGGAGAGCATGTTGAGGCGGGGGAAGGCCATGTCCCGGGCCCCGACCATCAGCGGGATCAGGAAGTTCCCGAAGCACCCCACCATGACCGGCATGACGACGAAGAAGATCATGAGGGTGGCGTGCATCGTGAAGAGCATGTTGTAGACTTCGGGCGGGATCACGCCCTCGCTCTCCGCGAACAGCCACCGGAACCCCGGCACGGGGGTCTCGGGCCAGCCGAGCTGCCAGCGGATCAGCATCGCGAGGAAGCCGCCGATCAGCAGCATGAACAGGCCCATGAAGAGGAACTGCCGGCCGATCATCTTGTGGTCGGTCGAGAAGATGTACGTGCGCCAGAAGCCCAGCTCGTGGGCCAGGTGGACCTCGTGCGCGGTCGCCGCCGCCGCTGCCGGATTCGCCATCGCTCGCTATCTCCCTCTGCCGGTCACGTCCAAAGGGAACGGCCTCAGGACGGCCACTTCTCCTTGAGCCACTGCTGGAACTGCTCGGGCGTGTGGACGAACAGGAACCCTTTCATCCCCGAGTGCCCGAAGCCGCACAGCTCCGCGCACGGGACCTCGTACTTCCCCGGCTTGGTCACCTGGAGCCACTGCTCGATCTCCCGGCCGGGGACGGCGTCCTGCTTGAACCGCGCCCACGGGATGAACACGCTGTGGATGACGTCCTTGGACCGGAGGTGCAGGACGACGGGCTTGCCGGTGGGGACGTGGATCTCGTTGTCGAAGGTCTGGTCGTCCTCGGTGTCGAATTTCCCGTCCGGCCCCGGGTAGGTGACCTCCCAGTTGAACTGCTTGGCGGTGATCCGGATGTGGAGGTCGGACTCGGGGATCCGGCTCTTGATCTTCGTCCAGGCCGGGACCGAGATGGCGGTCAGGACGACGAGGATCAGGGTCGGGGCCACGGTCCAGGCGATCTCGAGCCCCGTGTGGCCGTGCGTGTAGACCGCCCGCCGGCCCTCGCGGTGCCGGTAGAGGACGACGAACACGAGCATCGCCACCGTCACGAGGACGAAGACGCCCCCGGTGATGTAGTAGATGAGGTAGAAGAGCCAGTCGACTTCGGGCCCGTAGGTGGCGATGTTCTCCGGGAGCCAGCTCATCATGTCCATCGTCTACCTGCCCTGATCCATTTGAATGGGGTCGGGATTTGCGCCGGCCTCTTGTCCGGCCTTTCACAACGGCCGGAGTTCCCTGAAAAAATGCCGACTTAGACCACTTCTCATTATCGCCGGGGGGCCGGCCCTGTCAAGCGCGAAGTTTGATGCGTCGGAGGGAGGGGGCCCCCCTCCGACGCGCCGGGGGGTGCCTTACCTCTTGGCCGCGAGCTCGAAGGTGACCTTCGCCTCCTGGCCGGCCTTGACCTCCACCTCCTTCGACTGCTTCCCGAGGACCGGGTGGAGGACCTCCACCTTGTGCTTGCCCGGGGGCACGTTCTCGAGCCTGAAGGCGCCCTTGCCGTCGGTGAGCGCCGCCGGGTTCTCCGTGACCACGATCCAGCCGAGCATCCAGCTGTGCGCGTCACACTGGATCTTGATCACCTCGGGCTTGTCGAACTTCTCGGTCATCGATTTCTTGAACTTCGGCTGAGCCTTGTTGATGGACGGGTTCGCCGTCGAGAAGGTGTGGATGTTGTGGAGCACACCGTCCGAGTTGAGGATCTCGAGCTCGCCGGGCGGCATGACCACCACCATCGGGCGGAACTCGCACCCCTTCTGGTCGAGCACGGGCTTCTTCGCGGGCTTCGCCCCCTTGGCGTCGGTCACGGACACGACGGCGTTGGCGAGCCCGTTGCCCGGGCCGACCATCACCTCGGCGATCTTCTTCTCATCGCCGCAGGCCTGGTTGTCCTTGTTCACCTTGATCACCTTCGGCGCCGGCGGCGTCCCGGTGACCTTCACCTCGCCGACGATCGAGCCGCCCTGCGCGGCCGCGGGGGCGGCGCCCCCGAGAAGCGCGGCCGTCGCCACGAGGGCCACGACGAGCATACTGGCGATGCTGGGCATCCGCATGTTACTCCTTCCTCCTTCGTTGACGATGGGCTGTCCGGCCTACACCGTTCCGCGGCCGCGTCGCCGCGCCCACCGCACCAACCCGAGCTCGACGAGGACGGCCCCCAGGACCGCGATGGGCGGGATGACGAACTGCCGCGCGGACGGCGGTGCCTCCAAGCGCACATAGTACCACGACGACACCGCCGCCCTGGCCCCCTCCTCCCCCTCCGAGCCGTCCCAGGCCCAGAACGCGATCGGAAAGAACTCGCCGGGCGGGAACTGGAAGTCCGCCTGGTTCGGTGTCCTGAGCGCCCGCCGGAGGACGACCCGGTACTGCCCGGCGTCGTAGACAGCCTGGCCCTTGACCTGGACCGCCTCCCCGCTCTGCGGCGTGAGCTTGCCGATCCCCGCCGCTGTCGCCTCCCCGGCTCCCGCTCCGGGCGTCCAGGTCAGGAGATAGACCGGCTTGGCCCCGTCGCCCATCAGGAAGTAGGGGCGCTCCGCGAGGCCGCCCGCGGGGAACTGGAGAGCGATCATGTCCGGCTTGGGCGCGCCCTTGGCGGGCTCCGAGGGGGTGGGGTCGTCCCAGGTCAGGTGGAAGACGACCTCGCCCGGCGTGTGGACGGCCCGGACCGTGATCAGGTCGGCCGTCGGGTTGAAGTTCCGGGGGTCGGCGATCACCTGCCCGACGAGCGGGAAGTTGGCGCCGGGGATCCTCCGCCAGAAGTCATGGTTCGGGTCCGACGGGACCTCGCCGCTCGCCGCCCGCACCTGGAGCAGCGCCGCCCAGCTCGGGCGATCGGGGGCGAGCGAGCGGACGTAGTTGGCGAGGTGCCAGATGTCCTCGGGCTTCTCGACCGAGTCGATGAACGTGGGCATCGGCGTCCCCATGAGCCCGGTCCCGAGCCGTGCCGCCACGTCCTTCCGCTCGGGCCCGCCGCGGAAGGTCCAGGGCTTGGTCAGGTTCGCCGGGCGCACCGGGGTCCCCCAGTCGTCCTTGAGGTCCGAGCCGGGGGCCGGGTCTCCGCGCCCCGCCGCGCCGTGGCACTTGTGGCACTCGATCGCCTCGAACATCTCCTGGCCGCGCTTGACGGAGGCGTCGGAGGACTTCACCTCGGGCGGGAGCTTCGTGAGCTCGGGCCGGGCGCCCTTGAAGCCCTCGGCGAAGCTCTTGACGTAGGCCACGAGAGCCTGCATCTCCTTCGCGTCCTTGATCACGCTCCCCCAGGCCGGCATGGAGGTGCCCGGCATCCCCTCCCGGATGACCCGGGTGAGGTCGTCGTCCGTGGGGAGCTGGCCCGAGGCCGTCGTGCGGATCTTGTACTTGCCGGCCGTGAAGTCGCGCGGCCGCGGCAGGAGCAGCTCGGCGGCGGGCCCGTCGCCCTTGCCCGAGACCCCGTGGCAGAGCGCGCACTTGGCCTCGTAGAGCGACTTCCCGCGCGCGAGGTCGGCCGGCTGGGCCCCGGCTTCCCGGGGCTGGAGGACATCCGTGCCGCGGCCGAAGAGGGAGGCGACGCGCGCCGGCCCGGGTGCGGGCGGGACCGCCGCGTGGTCCATGACGCGCGGCGGGTAGCCGGTGGTCTCGTAGAGGTAGTAGATCACCTGCCAGATCTGCTCCTCCGTCAGCCGGTCCTCCCAGGCCGGCATCGCCGAGTTCCACGGCGTGGACTCCTTGGGCAGCCCGGGCCCGCCCTTCGCGATCCGCCAGAAGAGGAAGCCCTCGGAGAGCTGGGCGATCGTGCCCGAATCGGTGAAGTCCGCCGGCGCCGGGTTGAGGCCGTGGCCGAAATGCCCCTTCCCGTCCAGGTTGTCGCCGTGGCAGTAGACGCAGTTGCGGATGTAGACCGCGCCGCCCGCCTGGAGGTGCTTCGCCCGGTTGGCCGGGTTCTGGGCGATCTCCTTCCGGACCGGCGTGTCGGTCGCCTGGAGGTCGATGGTCTTGCCGCGGAACGCGATGGAGGTCGGGGGGGCCGGATGGATCGCGCGGAGCTCGACGGGCGCCTCGGTCTTGGCGGTGGCCTGCGAGTAGGCGTAGTACCCGACCAGGAGCGGCAGCAGCACCCCGAGCCCGAGCCGGCGGCGCCGCCGCCCGGGCTCGGTCAGGGTGGCCCAGATCGGCGCCTTGAAGGCGCGCCACGACTCCGAGTCCGAGGAGACGTAGACCAGGACGGCCAGCAGCGTGATGGCCATGTAGAGCGAGAGCAGGCTGAACGGCATCGGCGGCCGCACGCCGTACTCGAAGATCAGGAACGCGACGACCAGGACCAGGACCGCCTGGAGGAATTTCCCGCGGGGTCGCGCCATGGCGTCGCGAGGACTACTTCGGCGGGGCCGCCGGGGGCGCCGCGGCGCCCCCCTTGAGCGTCATGAGGAAGGCGAGGAGGTCCACGTACTCCTGCGCCGTCAGCGCCTTGCCGAACGTCGGCGGCATCACCCCGGGCGGGTACCCCGAGACCACGCCCTTGGAGGCCGGGTTGAGGACCTTCCCCATGATGTACTCGATCGTCTGGCTCCCGGCGAGGTTCGACAGATCAGGGCCCAACGGAGTCCCCGCAATGGCGCCCGCCTTGTGGCAGGCGAAGCAGCCGCCCTTGCCCGTGAAGACCACCTGGCCCGCTTTCGGGTCCCCGGGGAGCTGGAGCGCCGCGGCCGGGCCGCCCACCTGCGCGCCGGCCGTCGTGGGGATGTCCTCGAGCTTGACGTCCACCGCGCCGCCGAGGCTCTCGAGGTAGGCGACCGTGGCCCACAGCTCGCTGCGGTTGAGCCCGATCGGCGCGCGGTCGATCCGCGGCATGATGTCGGGGAAGCCCTGCACGACGAACGCCGAGGGCGTGAGGAGCGACTCGACCAGGTAGGCCTTCGCGCTCGTCCCGGGCTTGCGCGTGCCGGCGCGCCCGCCGACCCCCGCCAGGTCGGGGCCACGCCCGGCCCGGCCGATCCCGTGGCAGGTCGCGCACTGCCCCTTTTCGCCGAAGATCTTCTCGCCCGCCTGGACGAGCTGCTCCGGCGTGACGCTGCCGCCCTCGAGCGAAAGCTCCTCGGGCGGCTTCGACTCGAGCTGGGGGATCGAGTTCGCGTACCAGGTGTAGACGCCCATGACCGCGAGGGCAAAGACGCTCACCCGCACCGTCACCGGCACCGTCACGGCATCCCACTCCCCGGGTCGGCGCCGCCCGCCATCGGCAGCGCCCTGCCGGCCGGCGCCACCCCGTGGGGCTCCTCGTGCCGCGCGCCGAGCCCGCCCAGCCAGAAGATGAACATGACCATCCCGAGGAACAGGGCCGTCGTGACCGTGATGACGTTCGCGGCGTAGCCGAGGGCCGGCGTGACCGCGTCGGGCGAGGTGTCCCGCATCACCCCGTAGATGTGCCAGTGCTGCCGGATCCCCGAGCGGGCGAAGCCCATGAGCCCCATGAGCCAGGTGAACGAGACGGCCAGCAGGATCAGCACGTACTGGGAGCGCGGCGCGATGCCCCCCCACCGGATGGCGCCCGTGGACCGCGCGCCCTTGAACATCGGGATGTCGATCGCCATCACGATGACGATGGCCGCCAGCACCGCGAGGACCTGGAGCGGGGAGAGCCTCGTAATCCGGACGATCGGCTCGACCTTCGGGTGATAACCGGCGACCCCAAGCCCGACGACGATGGCCGCCGCCAGCCCGAGCACCGCCCACTGGGCGGCCATCCCCGCGCGCACCCACGGCCGGGTGGACTCCTTGTTCGCGCGCCGGTAGAGGAGGTAGGAGAGGAAGGTCGTGAGGATCATCAGGTTCACGGCCGTGTTCTTCGCCGACATGACGCCGAACACGCCGAGCATCTTGTGGTAGGTCCCTCCCATCCGCCGCACCTCCTCGAGCGAGACGATGAGGGTGCGGGGCGTTGCCCAGACCATGAAGCCGACGGCGATGACGAAGAGCAGGTACTTGATCCAGGGACGGTAGCGCTCGGACCCCGGGATCCGCTCCATCCCGAGCCAGAGGTAGTAGTTCGACCCGAGGAAGAGCACCCCGATGAGGATCGCCTGGACGATCCAGAGCCAGGACATGAACCCGCCCATCATCGTGATGCCCATCGTCTGGTTGAAGCCGTAGATCTCGAAGCCCAGCCAGTAGCCCGCGAACGGCAGCACCATCAGCGCCGAGATCGCCACGAAGTTGCCGACGTAGCCCATCCAGTCGAACTGCGCCCGCTCGGCGTCGCTCCGCGCCCCGAGGAACCGGAACGCCGCGTACGCGGCGGCGATGGTCCCGCCGAAGACGATGTTCGCGATCAGCCGGTGGATGTTGAGCGGCATCCAGGTGAAGTTGTTGATCGCCTGCCAGAGCGTCCCCGCGAACCGGCCCGTCTCGTCCACCCCGGCCGGCGAGACCATGAAGGTCACCCAGGAGTTCGAGACGACGAGGATGGCGGTCCCGAAGAGGTTCGCGAGGACGCCGAGGGAGAGGTGAATCCACTTCCGGGATCCCGACAGCCAGTCCCAGCCGTAGTACCAGAGGTAGACCGTGAAGGTCTCGAGGATGAACAGGAGGGCGTAGAGCCACATCGTCGGCGCGAAGATCTGGCTCATGTACGTCCAGAACTTCGGGTAGAGCGTGATCAGGAGGAAAAGGAGGAGCCCGCCGAGGAGCGCCGTCGTCGAGAACGCCGCGAAGGTGAGCTTCACGAACTCGTGGGCGAGCCAGTCGTAGCGCCGGCCTTCCTCGCGGTCCGTCCCGGTCCGCCACCCCATGAACTCGATGATGACGGCGAAGATCGGCACGCCAAGGATGAAGGCGGCAAAGTTCAGGTGGATCTGGGCGATGACCCAGACGGCGAGGCGGGAGCCGACGTAGGGGAAGGCGCGGTAGGCGACCTCCTTCTGCTCCTGGGCGAGGGCGGGGATCGCGGCGAGGCAGAGCCCTGCCAGGACCAGGAATATCGGGAGAAGCCTGACTCGGGCGCGGGCGCGGCGTGGTCGCACAGGAATCGCGCTAAATTAGAGGCTCCGTAGGAAGTTGGACCGGGACACCGAGGGGGTCTGCCTCACCCCGCCCCGCTTGTTCCGCGAATCACAAGAGCGCGACTCCTTTGTAGGGTAGCCCCCGGGTCCGTGTCAAGGGGGGAAGCGGCCGCGACGCCTCAGGGCAGCGCGGGCGGGCCGTCACGGTAGGGGCGGAGACCAACAGCCGCGTGTCAACCGGTGCGCTTGCGGCCGTCCGCCGTCCTCTGCTACGATCCTCGCCGCGACCCGTCCTTCCGCAGGCGCGTATCGTGACCGCCGAGATCCTGATCCAGGGCATCGTCTCGGGCCTCCTCATGGGGTTCGTGTATGCCCTGATCGCCGCCGGCCTCTCCCTGATCTTCGGCCTCATGGAGATCGTGAACTTCGCCCACGGCGAGTTCCTCATGCTCGCCATGTTCGCCACCTTCTGGGCGTGGGCGCTCGGCGGCGCCGACCCTCTTCTCGCGCTCCCCGGCGTGACGGCCATGCTCTTCGTCCTCGGCGTCCTGGTCTACAAGGGGATCATCAGCCGGATCCTCGAGGCGCCGATGCTCGCGCAGGTGTTCGCGACGTTCGGGCTCGCGGTCTTCCTTCGGAGCGCGGCCCAGTTCCTCTGGACCCCCGACTTCCGGCTCGTCCAGAACCCCTGGGTCACCGGCCGGCTCTCGCTCGCCGGGGTCTTCATCGGGACCCCGCAGCTCACCGCGGCCGTCGCGGCGCTGGCCGCGTTCGGCGCCCTCTACTGGTTCATCACGCGCACGGAGACCGGGCTCGCGCTCCAGGCCACCGCGCAGGACCGCCAGGCGGCCCAGCTCATGGGGATCGACACCGAGTGGATGTTCGCCCTCGGCTGGGGGATCGGCGCCGGCTGCCTCGGCGTCGCGGGGGCGCTCCTCGCGAACTTCTACTACGTCTTCCCGGACGTCGGCAGCGTCTTCGCCTTGATCGCCTATGTCACGGTCGCGCTCGGCGGCTTCGGCAACGTGCCGGCGACCCTCGCCGCTGGCGTCGTCGTGGGGCTGGTCGAGGTGCTCTCGGGGCTCTGGGCACCCGCGTTCAAGTACGTCGGGGTGTTCTGCCTGTACCTGGCGGTCGTGCTGTGGCGACCGCAAGGGTTGTTCGGGAAGTTCTAGCGATGCCGGGTCACGCGTGGCGGATCGGCGGCCTCATCGTCCTGGGGGCGGCGCTCCTCGCCTTCCCCGCCGTCTTCACGCTCCCCTACCCGCGCGACGTCATGATCAAGATCTTCCTCTACGCGCTCCTCGCCCAGGCCTGGAACTTCCTCGGCGGCTACTGCGGCCAGGTCTCGCTCGGCAACGCCGTGTTCTTCGGGATCGGGGCCTACACGTCCTCGATCCTCCTCGTCTGGTGGGGGTGGTCCCCGTGGCTGGGGATGCTCGCGGGCAGCGCCCTCGCCGTCCTGGTCTCGCAGGCGATCGGCTTCCCGTGCTTCCGCCTGCGCGGCCACTACTTCGCGATCGCCACCATCGCCATCGGCGAGATCGTGCAGACGATCGCGCTCAACTGGGACGCCATCGGCGCCGCCCGGGGGCTCCAGCTCCCGATCAAGCCCGAAACCCTTTTCGACTTCCAGTTCCACCGGGCGAAGTGGCCCTACTACTACATCGCCCTCGGGCTGTTCGCCGGCGTCTTCGGCGTCACCGCACTCGTCGAGCGCTCGCGCGCGGGGTACTACTTCCGCGCGATCCGAGAGGAGCCCGACGCCGCCGCAAGCCTCGGCGTCCCGCTCACGCGCTACAAGCTGCTCGCCATCGCGCTCTCCGCGGCTTTCACGGCCGCCGCCGGCTCCTTCTACGCGCAGTACGTCCTCTTCATCGACCCCGAGTCCGTCTTCCCGCTCTCGCTCTCCATCCTCGTCTGCCTCGTGGCGGTCCTCGGCGGCGTCGGCAACCTCTGGGGGCCGCTCCTCGGCGCCGCGATCCTCATCCCGCTCTCGGAGGCGACCCGCGTGTACTTCGGGGGCACCGGCAAGGCCGTGGACCTGATGATCTACGGCGGCCTCATCGTCCTCGTCGCGGTCTTCCAGCCCGCCGGGCTCGCGGGCCTCCTCGCGCGGGTCGGCCGCGGCACGTCGGAGCCGGGCCCCTCGGCGATGCCGGCCGCCGCGCCGGGTGGTTCGCGATGACCGCCCGGCTGCTCGAAGTCTCGGGCGTCACGAAGCGCTTCGGCGGACTCGTCGCCAACGCGGACATCTCCTTCGCCGTCCCGCCCGGGGAGATCGTCGGCGTGATCGGGCCGAACGGCGCGGGCAAGTCCACGCTCTTCGACGTCATCACGGGCTTCTACCGGCCGGAGGCCGGCGAGGTCCGCTTCGGGGGGGAGCGGATCACGGGTCTCCGACCCGACGAGATCAACCGGCGGGGCATCGGCCGCACCTTCCAGAAGCTCCGGCCGTTCGCGGGGATGACGGTCGTCGAGAACGTCATGGTCGGAGCCCTCGCGCGGGAGCCGCACCCCGGGAGGGCCCGGGAGGAGGCGCGGCGCTGCCTCGAGCTGGTCGGGCTCGCCGACAAGACCGACGCCTTCGCGCGCGAGCTGTCCACCGGGCAGCGGAAGCGGCTCGAGATGGCCCGGGCGATGGCGACCCGCCCCCGCGTCCTGCTGCTCGACGAGGTGACGGGCGGCGTGGACCAGCGCTCGATCCCTGCCCTGGTCGCGCTGCTCGGGCGCCTGCGCGACGCAGGGGTCACGCTCGTCGTCATCGAGCACAACATGCGCGTCATCATGAGCGTCGCCACCCGGATCGTCGCGCTGCACCTCGGGCGGAAGATCGCCGACGGATCCCCGGGAGAGGTCGTCCGGAACCGCGACCTGATCGAGGCCTACCTGGGCGCCGCGTATGCCTAGACTTGGAGGGGGGCTACGCCCCCCTTCCAAACCTCCCCCCAGGGTTGCGCGGGCAAAGCCCGCGCTCGGAGTGGACCGTCCGATGGCGCTCGGACCTGCCGAGCGCGCGAGGGCTTCCAGCCCAGGCGGCGCGCCCCGTGCCTGAGCCGCTGCTCGCGGTCGAACGGCTCGACGTCGCGTACGGCGACTTCCAGGTCCTCTGGGACGTCTCGCTCTCGGTCGGCGAGGGGGAGATCGTCGCCCTGGTCGGCCCGAACGGGGCCGGTAAGTCCACGCTCCTCAACACGGTGTCCGGCCTGCTCGCGCCCCGACGCGGGCGGATCGCCTTCCGCGGCCGGCCGCTCGAGCGCGTCCCCGCCCACCAGCGCGTCGGCGCGGGCCTCGCCCACGTCCTCGAGCGGCGGCGCCTGTTCCCGTACCTCACCGTGCGCCAGAACCTCCTCCTCGGGGCCCACCATCGCGAGGCCCGACCGCGCCGCGCCGAGGCCCTCGCGTGGGTCGAGTCGATCTTCCCGATGCTCCGGGAGCGCGCCGGCCAGCTCGCCCACTCGCTCTCCGGCGGTGAGCAGCAGATGGTGGCGATCGCCCGGGGGCTCATGTCCCGGCCGCGGCTCCTCCTCGTGGACGAGCCCACCCTCGGGCTCGCCCCACGGGTGGTCTCGGAGATCCTCGAGGTGCTGCGCCGCCTGAACCGGCAAGAGGGGATCACGCTGCTCTTCATCGAGCAGAACGTCCAGCTCGCCCTCTCGCTCGCGCACCGGGGCTACGTCCTCGAGTCGGGGCGCGTCCTCCTCGACGGGACCGCCGCGGCGCTGCTCGTCTCCGAAGACGTCAAGCGGGTCTTCCTCGGCCTCTGAGCCCGTGGCTGCGCCGCGCGCACCCCGATTGCGTATCCGCCGCGCCTGTGCTAGCGTGAACCCATCCAGCCCGTGATGGACACCCGTCCGGTGCTCCCCCGAACGCGACGGGCCGGCCGGCCCTAGTCGCCCGACCCTATCCGGAGGGACCCCATGGCGAGCCAGACGATCGTGCACCTGACCGACGAGTCGTTCGACCAGACCCTGGCGGCGCATCCCGAGCCCGTGATCGTGGACTTCTGGGCCGAGTGGTGCGGCCCGTGCAAGGCGATCGCGCCGGTCCTCGAGGAGCTCGTGCAGGAGTACGCCGGGCGGCTCACGGTCGCCAAGGTGAACGTGGACGAGCACCCCGGCCTCGCCGCACGCTTCCAGGTCCGCTCGATCCCCACCCTCCTCTTCTTCAAGGGCGGCCGCGTCGTCGACCAGGTGATCGGAGCCGTCCCGAAGGCACAGATCAAGAAGCGGGTGGACGCGGTCGCCTGAGGACGGGGGACCCCGCCGCGCACGGGGGGCGCGCGGTGACCCTGCGGGAGCTCGGCGAGCGGGGGCTGATCGAGCGGGTGCGACGCCGCCTCGGGACGCCACCGGCGGGGGTTCTGATCGGGATCGGCGACGATGCGGCCCTCGTGGCCGCCGACGGCGCCCGGCTCCTCCTGACGACGGACACGCTGGTCGAGGATGTCCACTTCCGGCGCGCGACCGCGACCTTCCGCGAGATCGGCGCGAAGGCCCTCGCCGTCAACCTCTCGGACATCGCCGCGATGGGCGGCGAGCCGCGGTTCGCGTTGCTGGCGCTCGCCCTGCCGCCCGCCACCCGCGTCGCGGACGTGGACGACCTCTACGAGGGGCTCGCCGAGATGGCCGGCCGCCACGGCGTCGCGCTGGTCGGCGGCGACACCTGCGCGGACCCCGACCGCATGGTCCTCACCGTCACGCTCGTGGGAGGTGTCGCCGGGCCACCCCTCCGGCGTGTCGGGGCGCGGCCCGGCGACCGGATCCTGGTCACCGGCGCGCTCGGCGCGGCTGCGGCTGGCCTCGCCGCCCTCGAGCGCGGGCGGCTCCCCGTGCCGCCCGAGGTGACGGCCCCCCTCCACCGGGCGCACCGCGTCCCCGAGCCCCGGGTCCGCGAAGGCCGCCTGATCCGAGAGTCCGGCGCCGCGACCGCGATGATCGACCTCTCCGACGGGCTCGCCACCGACCTCGCCCACATCGCCCGGGAGAGCGGCGTCGGCGCGGAGGTGCGGCTCCCCGCCCTGCCCCTCAGTGAGGCGACGCGGGCGCTCGCCCGCGCGCTGGACGCGGACCCCTGGGCGTGGGCGGTGAGCGGCGGCGAGGACTACGAGCTCCTGTTCACGGCCGCGCCCGACCGGGCGGCCGCGCTCGCCGCGCGGGTGACCGAGGTCACCGGCACCCCGGCGACGGCGATCGGCGAGGTCCGGCCGGCCGCCGACGGGGTCCGCTTCCTGGACGACGCCGGCCGGCCGGTGGCGGTGCGGCCCGGCTTCGACCACTTCGCCTGATACCGTGGCCGACCCCCGTCGCAGCCCGTCGTCCTCCAGCTCGCCGGGACGCGCTCGGCCTGCGGCCTCGCGGGCGTCCCGCCCCTCCGGTGGGGTCGTCGGTGCCCCGTACCTTTGCGGGGTACCCGGTCCCGCCCCCGGCGGGCCGGGTCGTACGCCTCGGGACACCTCCTCCGTGCGTCCCAGGGCAGCTCGGGTTTCGACGACGGCCCGAGCAGGGGCCTGAGCGGTGGAGCGGCTGCTCCTCGATCTGATCCTGCTCCTCCTGTTCCTCGCCGGGTCGGCTCTCCTCGCCGGGGCCGAGGCGGCGTACTTCTCGCTCAACCGCCTCGGGACGGCGCCGCGCGAGGACGACGGGCCGCCCGGCCAGACCCTCCTCGCGCGCCTGCTCCGGAACCCGCACGACCTCCTCATCACGATCGTGGTCGGCATCACGCTCGTCAACATCGCCGCCTCGGCTCTCGCGACGGCGGTGGCCACGAGCTTCCTGGGCCCGCGGGGCGTGGCGGTCGCGATTCCCGTGATGGTCTTCCTGATCGTCGTCTTCGGCGAGGTGCTGCCGATGACGATCGCCGTCGGCTCCCCCCAGCGCTTCGGCCTCGTCGCGGCCCGGCCCGTCCTCGCCCTCGCCTGGCTCCTCACCCCGGTGCGGAAGCTCCTCGGGGCCTTCACGAACCTGATCGAGCGCCGCGTCGCTCGGGAAGAGACGCCGCAGACGGCGATCACCGAGGCCGAACTGCGGACGATGGTCGAGGTCGGGCACCGGGAGGGTGTCGTCGAGCGGACCGAGCGCGAGATGATCCACGGCGTGTTCGAGCTCGGGGAGACCACGGTCGGCGACATCATGCGGCCGCGGACGGACGTCTTCGCCGTGGAGGTGGCGACACCCCCCGCGCGCCTCCTGACCGAGCTCCGGGCGAACCTCCACCACCGGGTGCCGGTCTACGAAGGCACCCTCGACAACGTCCTCGGGATCCTCTCGACGAAGGCGCTCCTCCCCTACTACCGCGGGTTCCCGCCCGACTTCGACCTGCGCCGGCTCCTCACCCCGGCTTACTTCGTGCCGCTCACGAAGCGCGCGGACGCCCTCCTCCGCGAATTCCGGGCGAAGCGCCTCCGGATGGCCATCGTCGTGGACGAGTACGGGGGCACCGCCGGGCTCGTGACGCTCGAGGACATCCTGGAGGAGGTGGTGGGGGAGATCCGGGACGAGTTCGAGACGGAGGAGCGCCTCGCCCAGCCCCTCGACGAGCGAACGTTCCGCGTCGCCGCGAAGATGCCGATCCCCGACTTCAACGCGGTCACGGGGCTGGCCGTCTCCGACGAGCACTTCGACACCGTCGGCGGCTGGGTGCTGGACCTCTTCGGGCGCGTCCCCCATCGCGGCGAGAGCCTCGAGGCCGGCGGGATCCGCGTCGTCGTCGAGAAGGTGCACCGGGCGCGGATCCTCGAGGTCGTCGTCCGACTGCCGGCGCCGCCCGCAGGCGAGAAGGCCGCGCCGTGAGCGGCCCCCGGGCCGGTCACGGCCACCTTACTGCCCACAGGGTAGCGCCGTGAGCCTCGCCGTCGTCGTGGCCGCGGTCCTCGCCTCGGCGTTCTTCTCGGCCGCCGAGATGGCCTTCATCGCCGCCAACCGCGTGCGTCTCCGCCACATGGCCGAGCAGGGGGTGCGGATCGCGCGCGGCTACATGGAGGCCTTCCAGCACCCCGAGCGGCTCCTCTCGGCCGCGATGATGGGCGTGACGATCGCGCACGTCTCGGCGTCCGCGCTCACGACGGCGTTCCTGCTCCGCTGGCTCGGCGAGGGCGGGCCGTTCTGGGCGACGGCGCCGTTCTGGGCGACCGTGATCCTGACCCCGATCATGCTCGTCTTCGGCGAGATCCTCCCGAAGGCGCTGACCCAGCAGCGCGCGACGGGCGTGGCCCTCTGGACGTTCGACCCCCTGCGGGGTGCCGCCTGGCTCCTGACGCCGCTGCTCTGGGTCGCCCACCCGATCGTGGGCGCCATCCTGCGGGGCCTCGGACGCCGAGAGCGCCACGACCCGTTCGTCTCGCGGGACGACCTCCGCCTGCTCTTCCAGGTCGAGCCCGACGGGCCGACGGACGTGCGGGAAGAGGAGCGGGAGATGATCGAGGGGATCTTCGACCTCGGCGAGACCGCCGTGCGCGAGGTCATGGTGCCGCTGGTCGACGTCGTCGCGATCCCCCAGGAGGCCACGGTCGTGGAGGCCGCCGCCCGGCTCCAGGCCAGCGGCCACTCGCGCTTGCCCGTCTACCGGGAGCGGATCGACAACGTGATCGGCATCGTCACGGTCCTGGACATCCTGCAGCGCGGCGCGGAGGAGGAGACCGTCCAGGCCCTGCTCCGCCCCGCCCCCTACGTCCCGGAGACGAAGCGCATCGACGAGCTCCTCCGCGAGATGCAGCGCCAGCGGATCCAGCTCGCGGTCGTCGTGGACGAGTACGGGGGGAGCGAGGGCATCGTGACGGTCCAGGACATCGTCGAGGAGATCGTGGGAGAGATCGAGGACGCCCCGGAGCGGCGGCCTTCGCCCCTCACGCCCCTGCCCGACGGGAGCTACCTCGTCCCCGCCCGGATGAACATTGACGAGTTGAACGAGGCCCTTGAGTGGGACCTCCCGAAGAAGGACTATGAGACGGTCGCCGGCCTGATCCTCTCGGTCCTCGGCCGCATTCCCCGACCGGGAGAGCAGATCACGGTGGATCGCTTCGAGCTGACGGTCGTGGACGCCGACGAGCGGCGTATCCTCAAGGCGAAGGTCAAGGCCCGGCCGCCGGCGCCGGGCGCGTCACCGTCCCCGTAGCGACATCACACCCAGCGGAAGGAGGCGCACAACCATGGCGGGAAAACAGGTGCAGTTCCCGGCGAACGGCGGGGCGACGTCCGGCTATTTGTCGACGCCCGGGGCGGGCAAGGGCCCCGGCGTGCTCGTCATCCAGGAGTGGTGGGGGCTCGTCCAGCACATCAAGAACGTCGGCGACCGGTTCGCCGCCGAAGGGTTCACGGCGCTCGCCCCGGACCTGTATCACGGCAAGACGGCGACCGAGCCCGACGGCGCCGGCAAGCTCTTCATGGCGCTGAACATCGCCCAGGCGGAGAAGGACCTCCGCGGCGCGGCGCAGTACCTCGCGGGGCACTCCTCGACGGCGAAGCTCGGCGCGGTGGGGTTCTGCATGGGGGGCCAGCTCGCGCTGTTCGCGGCAACCCTCAACCCGTCCATCGGCGCCTGCGTGAACTTCTACGGCGTCCACCCCAACGTCAAGCCCGATTACACGAAGCTCGCGGGCCCGGTGCTCGGGCTCTTCGCGGAGAAGGACGGCTTCGTGACCCCGCAGGTGGCCCGGGAGCTGGACGCCGCGATCCGCAAGGCGGGCAAGCCGTCGGAGATCCACATCTACCCGGGCGTGGACCACGGGTTCTTCAACGACGACCGGCCCGACGTCTACAGCAAGGCGGCGGCCGAGGACGCGTGGCGGCGGACGCTCACCTTCTTCCGCCAGCACCTGAAGTAGGTCGGAGAGAGGCTCGCACGCGCGGGCTAGGCGCCGGCGGCGGCCGCCGCGGCCTTCTGCTGCTTCCCGGCCTGCGCGCCCTTCGGCGCCGCCTCGGCCTTCTTCTCCTTCGTCTTCTTCGCCTTCGGCGCCTCGGGCCGGTCGACGAGCTCGAGGATGGCCAACGGCGCGGCGTCGCCACGCCGCACCCCGGCCTTGATGATCCGCGTGTACCCGCCCCGACGGTCGGCGTAGCGGGCCGCCACGGTGTCGAAGAGCTTGCGCACGACGGCCGTGTCCGGGACCAGGCTCAGGACCTGCCGCCGCGCGTGGAGATCGTCGCGCTTCGACAGCGTCACCACGCGCTCGGCCAGCGGCCGGAGCGCCTTCGCCTTCGCCACGGTCGTCAGGATGCGCTCGTGCTGGAAGAGCGCCGCCAGGAGGTTCCGGAAGAGTGCCCAGCGGTGAGCCGTCACCCGGCCGAGCTTGGAGCCGCCGCGTCGGTGTCTCATGTCCGCGTGGTCGCCTCGCCGGAGACGGCCGCCTGCCCGGGCGACTCCTCGTCCTCCTCCTCGGCCCCGGCGGGCGTGAAGAGGTCGAAGTGGTCCCGCAGAAGCTGCGAAGCACGCAGGAGCGCCTGGTCCGGCGCGATCGTGCCGTTCGTCCAGATCTCGAGGACGAGCTTCTCGTAGTCCGTGATCTTCCCGAGTCGGGACATCTCCACCGTGTAGTTGACGCGCTGGATCGGCGAGAAGGCGGCGTCGAGGGGAGTCGCCCCGCTCGGGGGAGGCTCCGCGTGCCGGTCGGCGGAGACGTAGCCGCGGCCCACGCGCGCACCGACCTCGAGCGCCAGCCGGCCGCCGCCGTCGACCGTCGCCAGGGGGAGCTCGGGGTTCACCACCTCGAGCCCCGCCCCCGTGAGGTCGCCCGCGGTCACCGTCTTCGGCCCCTTCACCTCCAGGCGGGTCGTCACCGGTCGGTCGTCCGGGAGGCGGACGACCACCTTCTTCAAGTTGAGCAGGAGCGTGGTCACGTCCTCCTGCATCCCCGGGGCGCGCGTCCCGTCGGCACTGACCTTGTCGAGCTTCGCCCAGGCGAGGGCCGCCCCGGGGATGACCGACAGCAGCACGCGGCGCAGCGAGTTCCCGACGGTGAGCGCGTACCCCTTCTCGAACGGCTCGGCGGCCATCCGTCCGAACCGCGGGCTGAGCTCCTCCCACTCGATCCGGCGGGGCCGCTGGAACATCAACCTCGGCATCGGTCCCCCTACTTGGAGTACAGCTCGACGATGAGCTGCTCCTGAACCGGGATCTGGATGTCCTCGCGGAGCGGGAGGCTCCGGACCGTGCCCCGCTTGTCCGCGGCGGAGAGCTCGAGCCACTGCGGCACCTGGCCGCGCCCCGCCGACAGGTTGTCGGCGACGCGCTGCTGGAGGGTCGAGCTGGGCCGGAGCTGCACCTGGTCACCCGCCTTGACGAGGAACGACGGGAGCGACACCTTGCGGCCGTTCACATGGACGTGGCCGTGGCGAACCATCTGCCGGGCCTCGGCGCGCGAGGCCGCGAAGCCGAAGCGGAAGACCACGTTGTCCAGCCGCCGCTCCAGGAACCGGAGGAGATTCTCGCCCGTGATCCCCTTCTCCCGCTCGGCGCGGGCGAAATACCGCCGGAACTGCCCCTCGAGAAGGCCGTAGATCCGCTTCGCCTTCTGCTTCTCCCGGAGCTGCTGCCCGTAAGGCGACTGCTTCGAGCGCCCGAGCCCGTGCTGGCCAGGCGGGTAGTTCCGCCGCTCGATCGCGCACTTGTCCGTGAAGCAGCGCGACCCCTTGAGGAAGAGCTTGAGCCCCTCCCGGCGGCAGAGCCGGCAGACCGCGCCCGTGTACCTAGCCACGCTGTTCCCTCCTACACCCGGCGCCGCTTGGGCGGCCGACACCCGTCGTGCGGGATCGGCGTGACGTCCCGGATCGCCGTGATCTCCAGCCCCACGGCCTGGAGCGAGCGGATCGCGGCTTCGCGCCCGGCGCCCGGGCCCTTGACGTAGACCTCCACCTGCTTGAGACCGAGCTCCATCGCCTTGCGCGCGGCGCTCTCGGCGGCCATCTGCGCCGCGAACGGGGTGCTCTTGCGCGACCCCTTGAACCCGACGCTGCCGGCGCTCGACCAGGTGACGACCCCGCCCATCTTGTCCGTGATCGTGACGATCGTGTTGTTGAACGTGGCCTGCACGTGGGCGATCCCTGTGCGGACCTCCTTCCGCTCCTTGCGCTTGCCGCCCCTCTTCCGCGGCTTCGGTTCCGGTGCTTCCGCCATCGTGCCCTCCTACCCTACGCCTTACCCGTGGTGGGGTTCTTTCCCGCCGCAGGCTTCCGGCGGATCCCGACGCCGCGGCGCGGCCCCTTCCGGGTCCGCGCGTTCGTGTGCGTCCGCTGCCCCCGCACCGGCAGGCCCTTGCGGTGGCGCAGCCCGCGGTAGGAGCTGACGTCCATGAGCCGCTTGACGTTGACCGACACCTCCCGGCGCAGATCCCCCTCGACCTTGTGCTCGCGCTCGATGATGTCGCGGACGCGCGTCACCTCGTCCTCGGCCCACTCCTTGATCCGTCGGTTCAGGTCCACCCCCGCCGCGGTGAGGATCTTCCGCGACGAGGAGCGCCCGATTCCGTAGATATAGGTGAGGGCGATCTCGCCTCGCTTGTCCCGCGGCAGGTCGACGCCGGCAATGCGTGCCATGTCCCGCTCCTCGTGGTTGTCAGCCCTGACGCTGCTTGTGGCGCGGGTTCGAGCAGATGATCCGCACGACGCCCTTCCGGCGGATCACCTTGCACTTCTCGCACCGCACCCGAATCGACGGCCGAACCTTCATCCCGTGCCCCCGCTACTTGAACCGGTACGTGATCCGACCTCGCGTGAGGTCGTAGGCCGACAGCTCCACCTTCACCCGATCCCCCGGGAGGATCCGGATGAAGTTCATCCGCATCTTGCCGGACACGTGCGCGAGCACCCGGTGACCGTTGTCGAGCTCGACCCGGAACATCGCGTTCGGCAGGGGCTCGACGACCGTTCCCTCCACCTCGATCGCGTCGTCCTTGGGCTTCTTCTCGTGCCGCTCATCCGGCATCCGTCCGCGGCGGCGGGCCATCAGGCGGCCTCCCGGGTGAGCACGTCGGGCCCGTCGGCCGTGATCGCCACCGTGTGCTCGAAGTGGGCCGCGAGGCTGTTGTCCTCGGTCACGGCCGTCCAGCGGTCGGCGAGCACGCGGACCTCCCAGTGCCCCATGGTGACCATCGGCTCGATGGCGAGCACCATCCCGGCGCGCAGCAGCGGGCCCTTGCCCGGCTCGCCGAAGTTCGGCACCTGCGGGTCCTCGTGGAGCTCCCGGCCGATCCCGTGACCCACGAAGGCCCGGACGACCCCGAACCCGGCCGCCTCGACGCGACGCTGCACGGCGGCGGAGACGTCCCCCAGGCGGTTCCCGGGCCGCGCCTGCTGGATCGCGAGCTCGAGCGACTCCCGGGTGACGTCGAGCAGCCGCTGCACCTCCGGCGGGATCTCGCCGATCGCCAGCGTGAACGCGGCGTCGGCGTAGTAGCCCTCCACGACGGCGCCGAGGTCCAGGCCGACGATGTCCCCCTCCTTCAGCCGGCGGTGCGCCGCCGGGATCCCGTGGACGACCTCCTCGTTGATGGAGGCGCAGATCGTCGCCGGGAAGCCCCGGTAACCCTTGAACGCCGGCCGTGCCCCGGCCTTCCGGATGAGGCCCTCGACCTCCTGATCGATCTCCAACGTGGAGACGCCCGGGCGTGACAGCTCGCGACAGAGTCGCTGCGCGGCGACCACGACGCGGGCGGCGTCCCGCATGAGCGCGATCTCCCGCGGGGACTTGAGCACGATCACCGCCCACCCTCCGTCGCCCGCAGGACCGCCTCGAAGACCTGGTCCACCGACCCCTCGCCGGAGATCGCCTCGAGCAGCTCGCGGCGCCGGTAGCGCTCGACGAGCGGGCGCGTGTCGCGCTCGTAGACGGCCAGCCGGGTTCGGACGGTGGCCTCGTCGTCGTCTTTGCGCTGGTAGAGCTCGCCGCCGCACGCGTCGCAGATCCCCGGACGCCGGGGTGGCGAGAACACGACGTGGTAGTTGTGACCGCATCGCCGGCAGATCCGGCGCCCGGTCAGCCGACGCACGAGCTCGGCCTCCGGAACCTCGAAAAGCACGACCCGGTCCAGGGCCAGCCCCCGGTCGTCGAGCAGCTGATCGAGCGTCTCGGCCTGGGCGAGCGTGCGCGGGAAGCCGTCCAGCACGAACCCCTTCCGGGCCTCCGGCCGGCCGAGCGCTTCCGCCACGAGTCCGATGATGACGTCGTCGGGAACGAGCTCCCCGGCGTCGTAGTACCGCCTTGCCTCGCGCCCGAGCTCGGTCCCGGCGGTCATCGCCTCGCGAAGGATGTCGCCCGTCGCGATCTGCAGGACACCCCAGCGCGCGGCCGCCCGCCGCGCCTGCGTCCCCTTGCCCGCTCCCGGGGGGCCGAGGAAGATCACCCGCACGGCTACGCCCGCCACCCAGGACCGGGACCCGAGTACGTCGAGGGTCGGCGACGCCCCCACCGGAGGGACGGGACGCCAGCGAGGCCCCAGGCCGAGCGCGTCCCGGCGAGATGGAGGACGCAGAGATGCGACGGGGATCGGTCCTGGGTCATGCCCGCACCTTCTGGCGGCGGCGCAAGAACCCCTCGTAGTGCCGCATCAGGAGGTGCGACTCCATCTGCCGGACCGTGTCCAGGGCGACGCCGACGACGATCAGGAGGCTCGTCCCGCCGAAGAAGAACGGGACGTTGAACAGCCGGATCAGGAAGTCGGGCAGGACCGAGATCAGGGCGAGGAACATCGCGCCCGGCAGGGTGATGCGCGTGAGCGTGCGGTCGATGAACTCGGCCGTCCGCTTCCCCGGCCGCACCCCGGGGATGAAGCCCCCGTACTTCTTCATGTTGTCCGCGAGGTCGTTCGGGTTGAAGACGATCGCCGTGTAGAAGTAAGTGAAGAAAATGATGAAGCCCATGTAGAGGAGGTAGTAGAGCGTGCTCTGCGGTAGCGGTCCTGGCGAGAGCATGTCCGAGATGTTCTGCATCCACCAGGTCGGGATGAAGCGGGCCAGCGTCGCCGGGAACAGGATGATGGAGGACGCGAAGATGACCGGGATGACGCCGGCCGTGTTGACCCGGAGCGGGATGTGGGTCGACTGGCCGCCGTAGACCCGTCGGCCGACCACGCGCTTGGCGTACTGGACCGGGATCTTTCGCTGGCCCTCCTGCATGATGACGACCGCCCCGGTCACCGCCACCATGAGCACCGCCACGCCGAGCACCACGAGCGGCTTCATCTCGCCCGTGGAGAGCAGCGTGTACGTCGCCACGAGCGCCGACGGGATGCGCACGACGATCCCTGCGAAAATGATCAGCGAGATGCCGTTGCCGATCCCCTTTTCCGAGATCTGCTCCCCGAGCCACATGATGAGCGCCGTCCCGGCGGTGAGCGTCATCATCGTCAGGAGGCGGAACCCCCAGCCCGGATACGGCACCATCGTCACGCCGGAGGGGTCGTTCATCCCCTCGAGCCCGATCGCGATGAACAGCGACTGGAAGGCCGAGAGTCCGATCGTGCCGTAGCGCGTGTACTGGGTGATTTTCTTCCGCCCCGCCTCGCCCTCCTTGGCGAGCCGCTCGAGCGCGGGGATCACGACCGTGAGGAGCTGGAGGATGATCGAGGCCGAGATGTACGGCATGATCCCCAGCGCGAACACGGTCAGGCGCCGCAGGTTCCCTCCGGAGAAGAGGTCCACGAGCCCGAGCAGCGTCCCCTGGACGCTGTCGAAGTAGCGCGCCAGCGCCTCGCCGTCCACCCCGGGCGTCGGCACGTGGGCGCCGAGCCGGTACGCCGCCAGGAGCCCGAGCGTGATCAGGAGGCGGCGCTTCAGCTCCGGGATCTTGGTGACGTTCTGGAGGTTCTGGAGGACCTCGATCATGCCGGGATCACCTCGGCCCGTCCGCCGGCGGCCTGAATCTTCTCGGTCGCCGCCTTCGAGAACGCGTGCGCCCGCACGCTCATCGGCGCCTCCGTCCGCAACTCACCGTCCCCGAGGACCTTGACCAGGCGGCTCGCGCTCGCCTTGACGAGCCCCGCCCCGACGAGCGTCTCGGGGGTCACCTCGCCGCCCTGCGGGAAGCAGCGGGCGAGATCGGCCACATTGACGACCGCGAAGGCCCGGCGGAAGGGGCTCCGGAACCCCCGCTTCGGCAGCCGGCGGTGCAGCGGCATCTGCCCGCCTTCGAAGCCCGGGCCCTTGCCACCCCCGGCTCGGGCCTTGAGCCCTTTGTGCCCGCGGGTCGACGTCTTGCCGTGGCCCGAGCCCGGACCGCGGCCCACACGCTTGGCCTTTTTTCGCGCCCTCCGCGCGGGGCGGAGGTCGTCGAGCTTCATCCCTGCCGCTCCTCCTCCACGCGGATGGCATACGGCACCCGGGCCAGCATGCCCCGGATCGCGGGCGTGTCCGCGTGGGACACGGTGGCGCGGACCTTTCGGAGCCCCAGGGCGCGGAGGGTCCGGACGTGGTTCGGCTTGAGCCCGATCAGGCTCCGCGTCAGCGTGACTCTCAATCTGGTCGCGGCGGCGCCGGCCTGCGGCCCGCGCGACGCCGCTCCCCTCTCGTCAAGCTTCCTGCTTGGCAAGCGACGCTTCCTCCGCCTCCTGCGCCGGCTTCCGCCTGAGCACGTGGAGGTCCTGGAGCTTCCGGATCCGCCGCAGGGCGTCGATCGTGGCCTTCAGCACGTTGTGGGGGTTGTGCGAGCCGAGGGTCTTCGTCAGCACGTCCTGGATCCCCGCCGCCCCGAGGACCGCCCGGACCGCTCCGCCCGCGATGAGGCCGGTGCCCTGGCTCGCCGGCTTCAGGAACACGCGGCCCGATCCGTAGCGGCCCGTGATCTCGCAGGGGACCGTCGTCTCCCGGAGCGGCACGAAGATGAGGTCCTTCTTGGCGTGCTCGACCGCCTTGCGGATGGCCTCGGGCACCTCGTGCGCCTTCCCGAGCCCGATGCCCACGTGGCCACCTCCGTCGCCGACGACGACGAGCGCCGTAAAGGAGAACCGGCGGCCGCCCTTCACCACCTTGGCCACGCGGTTGATCGCGACCACCCGGTCCTTCAGCTCGAGCGAGCCCGCATCAATGCGCGTCTCCGCCATGCTCTCTCCCCGCACCCCTAGAGCTTGAGGCCCGCGGTGCGTGCCGCGTCCGCCAGCGCCTTGACGCGCCCGTGATACTTGTAGCCGGCCCGATCGAAGACCACCGCGGCGATCCCTTTCTCCCTGGCTTTCCGGGCGACGAGGTCCCCGACGGCTTTCGCCGCGGCGATGTTCCCCCCCGACCGGCGCTGTTCCTTGAGCTCGGGCGAGAGGCTCCCTGCCGTGACCAGCGTCGCGCCCTGGTCGTCGTCCACGATCTGGGCGTAGATGTGCTTGAGGCTGCGGAAGACCACCAGCCGGGGTCGTGCCACCGTACCACGCACGACCCGGCGGAGCCGGCGATGCCGGACCCCCCGTCCCTCCGTCTTGCTCTTGACGCTCACGCCGCTCTCCCCACTATTTCGCTCCGGCCTTCCCGACCTTCCGGCGGATAACCTCGTCCGCGTACCGGATGCCCTTGGCCTTGTACGGGTCGGGGCGGCGGAGCGCGCGGATCTGCGCGGCCATCTGCCCCACGAGCTGCTTGTCGGCGCCGCGGAGGGTGATGAGGGTCTGCTTGTCCACATCGGCCTGGATGCCGTCGGGCAGGGGGAAGACGATCGGGTGCGAGTAGCCGAGGCTGAACGTCAGGGTGCGGCCGCTCGCCTGGACGCGGTAGCCGATCCCGACGATCTCGAGCTTCTTCTCGAACCCCTCCGTCACCCCGCGCACCATGTTGGCCACCAGCGCCCGCGTCAGCCCGTGCAGCGCCTTCGCCGACCGGTGGTCGGTCGACCGGTCGACGACGATGCTGCCGTCCGCCACCCGCACGGAGCAGAGATCGTGCACGGTGAGCCCCAGCTTCCCCTTCGGGCCCTGGACGTCCACCTGCTGGCCCTTGACGGCCACCTGCACCCCTTTCGGGATCGCGATCGGCTTCTTCCCTATCCTCGACATCCGCGTCGCCCCCGCAGTCCTACCAGACGTAGCAGAGGACTTCGCCGCCGACGCCGGCCTTCCGGGACTCGCGGTCGGTCAGCACGCCGCGCGGCGTGGACAGGATCGCCACCCCCATCCCACCGAGGATGCTCGGGATCCGGTCCACCGCCACGTAGTGCCGGCGGCCCGGCTTGGACACCCGCCGGAGGCCGGTGATCACCCGCTCCTGGCCGGGGCCGTACTTGAGGTACACGCGGAGGGTCCCCTGCCGGCGGTCGTCGATCACCCGGAAGTTCTTGATGAATCCCTCGTCCTTGAGGATCTCGGCAATCCGCACCTTGAGCCGCGACGCGGGGATGTCCACCTTCTCGTGCTCGGCCATGCTCCCGTTGCGGATCCGCGCGAGCATGTCCGCGATCGGGTCCGTCACCGACGCCATCCGTCGCCCCCCCGTCCGGTTACCACGACGCCTTGATCACGCCCGGGATCTCGCCCCGCAGCGCCAGGTTTCGGAAACAGATCCGACACAGCTGGAACTTCCGGAGGTACCCCCGCGGCCTGCCGCACAGCCGGCAGCGCGTGTACGCCCGCGCCTTGAACTTCGGGGGGCGCTGTTGCTTGTAAATCAACGACGTCTTCGCCATGCCGCTCCTCGTCCTCGTTACTCGCGGAAGGGCACGCCCAGATGCGCGAGGAGCGCCTTCGCCTCCTCGTCGTTGCGCGCGGTCGTGCAGATGATCACGTCCATCCCGCGGACCTTGTCGATCTTGTCGTAGACGACTTCCGGGAAGATCAGCTGCTCCTTGAGGCCCAGCGCGTAGTTCCCGCGCCCGTCGAAGGACTTCGGCGACACGCCCCTGAAATCACGCACGCGCGGGAGTGCCACGTTCACCAGCCGGTCCAGAAACTCGTACATCCGCGCCCCGCGGAGCGTCACCTTGAGCCCGACGGGCATGGCGGCCCGGATCTTGAAGTTGGCGATCGACTTTTTCGCCTTCGTCACCACCGGTCTCTGCCCCGTGATGGCCTGGAGGTCGGCCGTCGCGTGGTCCAGGACCTTGACGTTCTCCCGAGCCTCGCCCAGCCCCATGTTGATCACGATCTTGTCGACGCGCGGGGCCTGGTGCGGGTTCCGGTAGCCGCGCTCCTTGACGAGGGCGGGCACCACGACTCGGCGATACAGTTCCCGCAGGCGCGGGGGGATCGTCCCCGTGCCGCGCGGGCGCGCCGGCGGCGCCTTCTCCTGCGGCTCCCCCTTGGGCGCCCCCTGCCCCTTGCCGCCCTTGACCGGCGCCGCCCCGCCCTTCGGGCTCGCACCCTTCGCGGCTGCTGCGTGAGGCTTGTCAGGCTTGGCCATGTGCCCTCGTCCCGGCTACGCCCTGTCGACGATCTCGTTGCACTTGCGGCAGACGCGCGCCCGCCGGCCGTCGGCCAGCACCTGGACGCCCGTCCGCGTCGGCTTGTCGCACTTCCCGCAGACCAGCATCACGTTGGAGATGTGCAGCGACCCCTCGCGCTCGATGATCCCCCCCTGCTTGACCTTCTGGGTGGGGCGCTGGTGGCGCTTGACGAAGTTGACCCGCTCGACGATCACGCGCTCCTTCTCCGGGAGGACCACGAGGACCTTCCCGCGCTTGCCCTTCTCCTTGCCGGCAATCACGACCACCGTGTCGTTGCGCTTGATCGAGACGTGAGCCTTCGTCATGGCCTACCCTCGGAGGGGGGCTCCGCCCCCCTTGCCATCTCCCCGTCGCGTCTCTCGCACGCTGCGCTCGAGCCGCGCCACCCCGCCGGGGGACCGAACCTCCCCCCGAGATTGCGCGGGCAAAGCCCGCGCTCGAAGCGCTTCGCGTGGCCCGCGAGGACCTTCAGATCCTGACCCGCGTATTTCAGCCATCCGGCTCAGATGACCTCGGGCGCCAGGGAGATGATCTTCATGAATCGATCCCGCAGCTCGCGCGCGACCGGCCCGAAGATCCGCGTCCCTACCGGGTTGTTCTGAGGGTTCAAGAGGACCGCCGCGTTCCGGTCGAACTTGATGTGGGACCCGTCGGGCCGTCGGATCTCCTTCGCCGTGCGCACCACCACCGCGCGGGCGACTTCGCCCTTCTTGACGGCCCCCTCAGGGGTCGCCTCCTTGATCGCGACGATGATCGTATCCCCGATCGTCGCGTACTTCTTGTTCGAGCCACCCATCACCCGGATGCACTGGACCTTCTTGGCCCCGGAGTTGTCGGCGACCTCGAGCATCGTCCTCGGCTGAATCATGACGTGTCTCGTCCATCCAGGCGGCCCTCACGAGCCCCGCTGGAGGATCTCCTTGATCCGCCACCGCTTGTCCTTGGACAGCGGACGGGTCTCCACGATCAGCACGCGGTCGCCCGCGTGCGCCTCGTTCCGCTCGTCGTGCGCCTTGAAGCGCGCCGTCCGCTTGATGACGCGCTCGTAGCGGGGATGCCGGAACGCGCGCTCGACGGCCACCACGCGCGTCTTGTTCATCCGGTCGCTCACGACCACGCCGATCCGCGTCTTGAGCACACCCGCCTCCTAGCCGCGCCCGAGACCCAGCGCCCGCTCGCGGAGGATGGTCTTGACGCGGGCCAGCTCCCGCCGCGCCTGGCCGATCCTCGCCGGGTTCTTGGCCATGGTCATCGAGACCTGGAACCGCAGGTTGAAGAGCTCCTCGCCGAGCTCCCGGGCCCGCTCCGCGAGCTCCGCATCGCTCAGATCCCGAAGCTTCGCCTTCCCCTTCATACCCCTACACCCTCTCCACTGCGCCGGACCGAGAACGTCTCGGCACGGCGCTACGCCCTCTCCCGCCTGACGAACCTGGTCTTGATCGGTAGCTTCTGGCCAACCAGCCGGAAGGCGTCGCGCGCCACCTGCTCCGTGGTGCCCTCCATCTCGTACAGGATCCGGCCCGGCTTCACGACTGCCACCCAGTACTCCGGGTTCCCCTTGCCCTTGCCCATGCGCGTCTCGGCCGGCTTCTTCGTGAACGGCTTGTCGGGGAAGACGCGGATCCAGATCCGCCCGCTCCGCTTGACCGCCCGCGCGAGCGCCACGCGCCCGGCCTCGAGTTGCCGGTTGGTGACCCAGGCCGGCTCCATCGCCTTCAGCCCGTACTCCCCGAAGGCGAGCGTCGAGCCCCGCAGCGCGATTCCCTTCATGCGCCCGCGCTGGGCCTTCCGGTACTTGACGCGCTTGGGCTGGAGCATCGGCCGGGGCTATCCGAGGTCCGCGTTCCGCAGCGAGGGCAGGATCTCGCCCTTGAAGATCCAGACCTTCACGCCGATCGTGCCGTAGGTCGTGCGCGACGTCGCGATCCCGAAGTCGATGTCCGCGCGTAGGGTCTGCAACGGCACCCGCCCGTCCCGGTACCACTCGCGGCGGGCGATCTCGGCCCCCGCCAGGCGCCCCGCGCAGGCGATCTTGATCCCCTCCGCCCCGAGCCGGAGCGCGCTCTGGACCGCCTTCTTCATCGCGCGGCGGAAGGCCACGCGCTTCTCGAGCTGGAGCGCGATGTTCTCCGCCACGAGCTGCGCGTCGAGCTCCGGATGGACCACCTCCTCGATGTTCAGGTGGACCTCCTTGCCCGTGCGCGCCTGGAGGTCGTTCTTGAGCTTCTCGACCTCCGATCCCCTCCGTCCGATGATGATCCCGGGTCGCGCCGTGTGGATCGAGATCCGCGCGCGGTTGGCGGAGCGCTCGACGTCGATCCGGGAGATCCCGGCGTGATAGAGCGCCTCCTTCATGTACCGGCGGATCTTCGCGTCCTCGTGCAGCAGGTTCGCGTAGCCCTTCTTGGCGAACCAGCGCGAGCTCCACGTCCGCGTCGTCCCCAGCCGGAACCCGATCGGGTGGACCTTCTGCCCCATGCGTAGCTCCTAGCGCCGCTTCGCCGCGGCTCGACCCGCCGCCCGGTCACGCGCGCGGACCCGCCCGGTCTCCGCCGCCGGCGCGCCGCCCCGCGCCGGACGGTCCGGAGCCGCCCGCCGCCCGGGCCGCCCGGCGGCCAGCGGCTGGCCGTCGCCCGCCTGGCTGAGGGTCACCGTGATGTGGCTCGTCCGGTGCCGGATCCGGTAGGCGCGCCCCATCGCGCGTGGCTGGATCCGCTTGAGCGCCGGCCCCCCGTCGACGAACACGCCGACCCGCAGATCCTCGAACCCGCGCACCTGGTGGTTGTGTTCGGCGTTGGCGATCGCCGACCGCAGGGTCTTCTCGATCAGCCGGGCGGCGGCTTGCGGCGAGTATTGAAGAATCGACAGCGCCTCGCCGACCCGCCTGCCGCGGATCACGTTGGCCACGAGCCGGGCCTTCGACGGCGAGACCCGGATGAACCGCGTGACGGCCTTCGTGAGCACCGGAGGCATCCGACCCTACTTGAGCGTCGTCGACCGCTCGGTGTGCGACCCGTGCGCGCGGAACGTGCGCGTCGGCGCGAACTCGCCGAGCTTGTGGCCGACCATGTTCTCCGTGATGTACACGGGGATGAACTTCTTGCCGTTGTGCACCGCCAGCGTGTGGCCGACGAACTCGGGCAGGATCGTCGAGCGCCGCGACCAGGTCTTGATGACCTTCTTCTGCCGCGACACGTTCAGCTCCTCGACCTTCTCGAAGAGATGCTCGTCCACGAACGGTCCCTTGCGCAGCGAACGGCCCACGGTCCCTCCTAGGTCTTCCGCCGCGACACGATGTAGCGGTCGGAGGGCTTGCGCCGCCGCGTCTTGGCGCCCTTCGTCGGCCGACCCCACGGCGTCATGGGATGGTTGCCCTTGCCCCGACCCTCCCCACCCCCCATCGGATGATCGACGGGGTTCATGGCCACGCCCCGCACGGTCGGTCGGATCCCCAGCCACCGCGAGCGCCCGGCCTTGCCGATCGACACGTTCTCGTGGTCGAGGTTCCCGACCTGCCCCACCGTGGCCATGCACTCCACCCGGATGAGGCGGATCTCCCCGGAGGGGAGCTTCACGTGCGCCATCGCCCCCTCTTTGGCGACGAGTTGGGCGCCCGTCCCCGCACTCCGGCAGAGCTGCCCCCCCTTGCCGGGCTGCAGCTCGACGTTGTGGACCGTGGTACCCGCCGGGATGCTCCGGAGCGGCAACGCGTTGCCCGGCAGGATGTCGGCCGTGGGGCCCGACACCACCGTGTCCCCCTCGCGGAGACCGAGCGGCGCCAGGATGTAGCGCTTCTCGCCGTCCCGGTAGTGGAGCAGGGCGAGCCGCGCGGACCGGTTCGGGTCGTACTCGATGGCCGCCACACGCGCCGGGATGCCGGTCTTGTCCCGGCGGAAGTCCACCATCCGGATCCTGCGCTTGTGGCCACCGCCGATGTGCCGCGTCGTGATCCGGCCCTGGGCGTTCCGGCCCCCGGTCCGCCGCTTCGTGACCGTGAGCCGCTTCTCGGGCGTGGTCTTCGTGATCTCGTCGAACGTCAGCACGGTCATGAACCGCCGACCGGGCGACGTCGGTTTCAGGCTCTTGGTCCCCATACCCCTATCTCTCCGAGCCGGGTCGAGACCCGAGCAGATCCCACCGGAGGGACAGGACGCCCGCGAGGCCGCAGGCCGAGCGCGTCCCGGCGAGCTGGAGGACGCAGGGAGGAAGCGCGCCGAGGCGCATGCCCCATACGTTGAGGGGCGCTGACGCCAGGGGACGCAGAGACGCGACGGGGATCGGCACGGCGCTAGGTCTCGAAGAGCTCGATCTTGCTGCCCGGGCCCAGCGTGACGACCGCCTTCTTCCACGACGGCCGCCGGCCCATGTACCGCCCCATCCGCTTGAGCTTCCCGAACACGACCTGCGTACGAACGCCCGTCACCCTCACCTTGAAGATGGCCTCGACCGCCTGCCGGACCTCGATCTTGTTGGCGTCCAGCGCGACCTGGAAACTCACCTGGTTGTGCGCATCCTTGAGCGTCGTCGCCTTCTCGGTCACCAGGGGGCGTAGCACGATCTGGCGGGGGTCCCTCACGATGCCAGCACCTCCTGGAGCGCCAGGAGCGCTTGGCGCTCGAAGATCACCCGCTCGTGGCGCAGGACGTCCACCACCGAGACCTGGCTCGACCGGACGAGACGGAGCCACCGCAGATTCCGGCTCGCCCGCAGGAGCGCCTCGCTCGGCTCAGCGGCGACCAGCAGGGTCCGCCCCGGTCCGACGCCGAGCCCGGCGAGGAGCGCGACGAGCGCCTTCGTCTTCGGCTCGGTCAGCGCGAGGCGGTCCACGACGGTGAGCCCGCCGCCCGCGAGCCGGTCACTGAGCGCGGCCCGCAGCGCCCCCCGACGTGCCTGTCTGGGCATCGCCTGCGCGTGGCTCCGCGGCGTCGGCCCGAACGGCTTGCCACCGCCCTTCCACTGTGTGGCCCGGATCGAGCCCTGCCGCGCGCGCCCCGTCCCCTTCTGCCGCCACGGCTTCCGGCCCCCGCCCGACACCTCGCTCCGCCCCTTGGTGTCGTGGGTCCCGGCGCGGTGCCCGGAGAGCTCGCGCACCACGGCCTGGTGGACGAGAGGGCCATTGACGGGCGACCCGAAGACCGTGCCGTCGAGCTCGATCGTCTCGCGCACCTTGCCGGTCAGATCGACGACGCTCACCGTCGGCATCGCGCTACGCCTTCTTCGTCGCCTTCTGCTGCGCCTTCGACAGCTTCACGCTCTGGCGCACGAGGACGAGCCCCCCCGTGGCTCCAGGCACCGCGCCCTTGACGACCAGCAGGTTCTGCTCGGGAACCACGCGGACCACCTCGAGGTGCGAGACCGTGACCGGCTCGGCCCCCATGCGGCCGGGCAGGCGGTGTCCGGGGAAGACCCGCGACGGGTCCGAGGACGCACCGATCGACCCGGGCGCCCGGTGGAACATGGACCCGTGGGTGGCGTCCCCGCCATACCAGCCGTGGCG
Organism: uncultured bacterium; assembly: GCA_964416315.1. Classification (GTDB taxonomy): domain Bacteria; phylum Methylomirabilota; class Methylomirabilia; order Rokubacteriales; family DASRDR01; genus CAYQDR01. The sequence goes on along the minus strand of CAYQDR010000014.1, from coordinate 16,921 downwards.
CTTGACGCCCCCCTGAAAGCCCCGCCCCTTGGTGACACCCGTCACGTCGACGAGCTCTCCCGGCTTGAACAGGTCCACGGTCAGTGTCTGCCCCACCTGGTACCCCTCGGTCGACTCCAACCGGATCTCCCGGAGGACCCGGGTGGGGCCGACGTTCGCCTTCTTGAAGTGGCCCGCCATCGGCCTGGTCACGTTCTTCGGCTTCTTCGGCTCGAATCCGAGCTGCAGGGCTTCGTAGCCGTCGGTCGCGCGCGTCTTGACCTGGACCACGGCGCACGGCCCCGCCTCGAGCACGGTCACCGGGACGACGTTCCCGCCCTCGCCGTAGAGCTGGGTCATGCCGCGCTTGCGCGCAATCAACCCTTGCTTGAGCGCCTTCCCCATGATGGGCTACCCGTCGTCTAGAGCTTGATTTCGACGTCGACCCCGGAGGGCAGATCCAGCTTCATGAGCGCATCCACGGTCTGCGGGGTCGGGTCGAGGATGTCGAGCAGCCGCTTGTGCGTCCGAATCTCGAACTGCTCCCGCGATTTCTTGTCCACGTGCGGAGACCGGAGGACGGTCCAGCGGTTGACCGCGGTCGGCAGCAGGACGGGGCCCGCCACACGGGCGCCGGTCCGCCGCACGGTCTCCACGATCTCCTTCACGGAGCGATCCAGGAGGCGGTGGTCGTACGCCCGCAGCCGGATGCGGATCTTCTGGTCGACGAGCATCGCCACGCGACTACCCCCGCACGCCAGTAGGCCGGGCCGAGACCCGAGCAGCCCTGGGCCGCAGGCCGAGCGCGTCCCGGCGAGATGAAGGACGCCGAGCGACGACGGGGATCGGCACAGCGCTACTCCACGACCTCGGTCACCACGCCGGCGCCCACGGTGCGCCCCCCCTCCCGAATCGCAAACCGCAGCTCCTTCTCCATCGCCACCGGCGTGATCAGCTCGATCGTCATCGTCACGTTGTCCCCCGGCATCACCATCTCCACCCCCGCCGGCAACGCGCACACCCCCGTCACGTCCGTCGTCCGAAAGTAAAATTGCGGCCGATACCCCTGGAAAAACGGCGTGTGCCGCCCCCCCTCCTCCTTCGTCAGCACGTACACCTCCGCCTTGAACTTGGTGTGCGGCGTGATCGACCCCGGCTTCGCCAACACCTGCCCCCGCTCCACCTCGTCCTTGTCCACCCCCCGCAACAGACACCCCACGTTGTCCCCCGCCTGCCCCTCGTCCAACAGCTTCCGAAACATCTCCACCCCGGTCACCACCGTCTTGCGCGTCTCGCGGAACCCCACCACCTCCACCTCGTCCCCCACCTTCACCACGCCCCGCTCCACCCGCCCCGTCACCACCGTCCCCCGCCCCGTGATCGAAAAAATGTCCTCGATCGGCATCAAAAACGGCCGGTCCACCGCCCGCTGCGGCGTCGGAATGTAGCTGTCCACCGCCTCCATCAGCTTCCAAATGCACTCCGCCGCCTTCGGGTCCTCCGGCTTCTCCATCGCCGCCAGCGCCGACCCCCGAATCACCGGTACCTGGTCCCCCGGAAACTGGTACTTCTTCAACAACTCCCGCACCTCCAACTCCACCAAGTCCAACAACTCCGGATCGTCCACCATGTCCACCTTGTTCATGAACACCACCAAATGCGGCACGTTCACCTGCCGCGCCAACAACACGTGCTCCCGCGTCTGCGGCATCGGCCCATCGTTGGCCGCCACCACCACAATCGCCCCGTCCATCTGCGCCGCCCCCGTGATCATGTTCTTGATGTAGTCCGCATGCCCCGGACAGTCGATGTGCGCATAGTGCCGCTTCGCCGTCTCGTACTCCACGTGCGCCACCGCAATCGTGATCCCCCGCTCCCGCTCCTCCGGCGCGTTGTCAATCGAATAAAAATCCCGGACCCCCACCGCCGTAAACTTCGTGTGCAACACCTTCGTGATCGCCGACGTCAACGTCGTCTTCCCGTGATCGATGTGCCCAATCGTGCCCACGTTCACGTGCGGCTTCGTCCGCTCGTACTTCGCCTTCGCCATACCGCGATCCTCCTAGGCCATCCTAAGCGGGCCTCACCGGGCACCCGCACGAGCCGGCACCCGGCCGGCGACCTTGGCCATGATCTCCTCGGCCAGCGCCGGCGGAACCTCCTCGTAACGCGCGAACTGCATCGTGTAGGTGGCGCGCCCCTGAGTGAGCGAGCGGAGATCCGTCGCGTAGCCGAACATGGTCGCGAGAGGAACGGTCGCGCGAATCACTTGCGAGGAGCCGCGGGCCTCCATCGAGGCGATCCGGCCGCGCCGAGCGGCGAGGTCTCCGTGCACCGCGCCCATGTACTCCTCGGGCGTCACGACCTCGACGTGCATCATCGGCTCGAGGAGCACGGGCGCGGCCTTCCGCGCCGCCTCCTTGAACGCCATCGACCCGGCGATCTTGAACGCCATCTCGGAGGAGTCCACCTCGTGGTACGACCCGTCGAGGAGCGACACCTGGACGTCCACGACGGGGTAGCCCGCCAGGATCCCGCTCTCCGTCGCCTCCCGGATGCCCTTCTCGACGGCCGGGATGAACTCCCGGGGGACGGTGCCACCGACGATCTTGTTCTCGAAGACGAAGCCCTTCCCGGGCTCGGCCGGCTCGATCTCGATCTCGACGTCGCCGTACTGCCCGCGCCCGCCCGTCTGCCGGACGAAGCGGCCCCGGGCGCCGACTTTCTTCCGGATCGTCTCCCGGTAGGCGACCTCGGGCTTGCCGACGTTGGCCTCGACTTTGAACTCGCGCAGCAGCCGGTCCACGATGATCTCGAGGTGCAGTTCCCCCATGCCGGAGATCAGCGTCTGCCCCGTCTCCGAGTCCACAGCGACCTTGAACGTGGGGTCCTCGAGCGCCAGTCGATTGAGCGACAGCCCCAGCCGCTCCTCGTCGGCCTTGGTCTTGGGTTCGATCGCCACGGCGATGACTGGCTCCGGGAAGTCCATGGATTCGAGGACGATCGGATGGGCGGGGTCACAGAGGGTGTCACCGGTCCGGGCGAACTTGAGGCCGACGACCGCCGCGATGTCCCCCGCCGCGACCGCTTCGATCTCCTCCCGCTTGTTCGCGTGCATCCTGAGCAGCCGGCCGACGCGCTCCTTCTTGTCCCGCGAGGAGTTGTGAACGTGCGCGCCGGCCTCCAGCGTCCCCGAGTACACGCGCAGAAAGATGAGCTGCCCGACGTACGGGTCGTTCATGAGCTTGAACGCGAGGGCGGCGAACGGCTCGTCCTCGGAGGCGAGCCGGACCTCCGGCTCCCGCGTCTCCGGGTTGATCCCCTGGACCGGCGGGATGTCGAGCGGCGAGGGCAGGTAGTCCACCACGGCGTCGAGGAGCGGCTGCACGCCCTTGTTCCGGAAGGACGCGCCGCAGACAACCGGCAGGACCTTCATCGCCAGCGTCCCGGCCCGCAGCGCCGCCTGGACCTCTTCCCGGGTGACCTTCTGGTCGCCGAGGTACTTCTCCATCAGGCCCTCGTCGACCTCGGAGAGCGCCTCGAGCATCCGCTCGCGGTACTCCCGCACCTGCGCCGCGTGCTCGCTCGGGATCGGCACGCGCTCGAAGGCCTGCCCGAGCCCGTCCTCGGGCCAGACGAGGGCCACCTCCTCGACCAGGTCAATCACCCCGCGGAATCCCTCTTCACGCCCCAGCGGGAGCTGGATCGCCACCGGCGTCGCGCCGAGCCGACTCTTGATCATCTCGACCGACCGGTAGAAGTCCGCCCCGGTCCGGTCCATCTTGTTCACGTATACCATCCGCGGCACCCGGTACTTGTCGGCCTGCCGCCAGACGGTCTCCGTCTGCGGCTCGACCCCCGCCACCGCGTCGAGGATGGCCACCGCGCCGTCGAGCACGCGCAGGGAGCGCTCCACCTCCACCGTGAAGTCCACGTGCCCCGGTGTGTCGATGATGTTGATGCGACAGTCCCGCCAGAAGCACGTCGTCGCGGCGGACGTGATCGTGATGCCGCGCTCCTGCTCCTGCACCATCCAGTCCATCGTCGCGGTCCCCTCGTCCACCTCGCCGATCTTGTACGACCGGCCCGTGTAGTAGAGGATCCGCTCGGTGGTCGTCGTCTTCCCGGCATCGATGTGCGCCATGATGCCGATGTTGCGCGTGCGCTCGAGTGGGTACTGCCTCTCGGCCATGGAACTTCGACCCCGGTGCTTACCAGCGGTAGTGCGCGAAGGCCTTGTTGGCCTCCGCCATCCGATGGGTGTCTTCGCGCTTCTTCACGGCCGCCCCACGGTTGTTCGCCGCGTCCATGAGCTCGGCGGCCAGGCGATCCTGCATGGTCTTCTCGGGCCGCCTGCGCGCGAACCCGACGATCCAGCGCATCGACAGGGACGTCCGTCGCTCCGGTCGCACCTCGACCGGCACCTGGTACGTCGAGCCGCCGACGCGGCGCGACTTGACCTCTACCGCCGGCTTGACGTTGTCCACGGCCTGCTTGAAGAGCTTCACCGCGTCCTGCTTCGTCCGATCCGCGACGATGTCGAGCGCGTCGTACATGATGCGCTCCGACACGCTTCGCTTGCCCCGCGTCATCATGCTGTTGATGAACTTCGCGACGAGACGACTCCCGAACTTCGGATCCGACGCCACCTCGCGTCGCTTGATAATTGCCCGTCGCGGCATTACGCGCCCCCTTACGCGGCCCCGCCGGCCTTCGGCGTCTTCGCGCCGTACTTGGATCGGCTCTGGTGACGGTTGGCGACACCCGCCGCGTCGAGGATCCCCCGGATGATGTGGTATCGCACACCCGGCAGGTCCTTCACGCGCCCGCCCCGGATCAGCACGATCGAGTGCTCCTGCAGGTTGTGCCCGATCCCGGGGATGTAGGCGGTGACCTCCACGGCGTTCGTGAGCCGCACCCGCGCGACCTTTCGCAGGGCGGAGTTCGGCTTCTTGGGCGTGGTCGTGTACACCCGGACGCACACGCCGCGCTTCTGCGGCGAGCCCTCCATGGCGGGCGCCTTCGACTTCTTGCGCACCGCTTCGCGCCCCTGTCGGACGAGTTGGCTGACGGTCGGCATCGGTTCTCTCGCGGCCGGGTCTACCGGGCCCTAGCGCAAAACTCCCACTTTATATCAGGCAGCCCCGGCGAAGTCAACCTGAGGCCTCTCCCTCTCCCGCTGTCGGTCGATCCACCGGCATCGCCGGCTCAGGGAGCGGCTCGGCCGCTACGACGGCCGCCGCCTCCTCCGCCCGGCGCTCTTCCGCCTCGGTCGCGAGCTCGCCCTTGGCGTAGAGCGCCAGGCCCGTCCCCGCCGGGATCAGGCGCCCGACGATCACGTTCTCCTTCAGCCCACGCAGCTCGTCCACCTTCCCGCTGATCGCAGCCTCGGTGAGGACCCGCGTCGTCTCCTGGAACGACGCCGCCGAGATGAAGCTGTCGGTGGACAGCGACGCCTTCGTGATCCCGAGCAGCATCGGCTTCGCCGTCGCCGGGCGGCCGCCATTGGCCACGACCTTCTCGTTCTCCTCCTGGAACGCGAAGCGATCCACGAGTTCCCCGACGACGAAGTCCGTGTCGCCCACGTCGTCGATCCGGACGCGGCGCAGCATCTGCCGGACGATGATCTCGATGTGCTTGTCGTTGATCGTCACGCCCTGCAGTCGGTAGACCTCCTGCACCTCGTTCACCAGGTACTCCTGGAGCCGCTTGTCGCCCAGCACCGCGAGGATGTCGTGGGGATTCTCGGAGCCCTCCATCAACGGCTCGCCTGCCTTCACGCGGTCGCTCTCCCGCACCGTGATGTGCTTGCCGCGCGGCACGAGGTACTCCTTCCGCTCGCCGTCGGTCGCCTCCACCTCGATCTTCCGCATTCCCTTGACGAACCCCGCGAACCGCACGATCCCGTCGATCTCGGTGATGACGGCCTGCTCCTTCGGCTTCCGGGCCTCGAACAGCTCGGCGACCCGCGGCAGACCACCGGTGATGTCCTTGGTCTTGGTCGTCTCCCGCGGGATCTTGGCGATGACGTCGCCCGCGGACACCGCCGCCTCGGCCGTGATCAAGAGGTGTGCCTTCACCGGCAGCGTGTAGCTCCCCACGGTCCGGTCCTGCTCGTCCTTGATCGACACCCGCGGCTGGAGCCTGCCCTCCTGATCCTCGATGACCACCTTGCTCGCGAGTCCCGTGACCTCGTCGATCTCCTCGCGGATGGTCACGCCTTCGACAATGTCGCGATAGACGAGCTTCCCGCGCACCTCCGTCAGGATCGGCGTCGTGTACGGGTCCCACTCGACCAGCACGAAGCCCGGCGCGGCCCGCTTGCCCTCTTCCACCTTGATCTTCGCGCCGTAGACCACGGGGTACCGCTCCTTCTCGCGTCCCTTGTCGTCCACGACGGCGATCTCGCCGTTCCGGTTCATGACCACCCGGTCCCGGTCACGGTTCTCGACCCACCGCACGTTGTGGTACTTCACCACCCCGCCGTGCTTCGTCTCGTGCTTGGACTGCACGGTGATGCGCGCCGTCCCGCCGATGTGGAACGTCCGCATCGTCAGCTGCGTCCCCGGCTCGCCGATGGACTGCGCCGCGATGATGCCCACGGCCTCGCCGAGCTCCGCGAGCCGCCGCGTGCCGAGGTTCCGCCCGTAGCACATGATGCAGACGCCGCGCTTGGCCTCGCACGTGAGCACGGAGCGGATCTTCAGCCGCTCGAGGCCCGCATCCTCGATCCGGGTCGCCAGCTCCTCGCCGATCTCGGTGTTGGCCGGGCAGATGACCTCGTCCGAGAACGGGTCGCGAATGTCCTCGGCCGCCACGCGGCCCAGCACACGGTCGCGCAGCGACTGGATGATCTCCCCGCCCTCGACGAGCGGCGTGACCTCGATCGACTTCACGGTGCCGCAGTCCCGCTCGCTCACGATCACGTCCTGCGCCACGTCCACCAGCCGGCGCGTCAGGTACCCCGAGTCCGCCGTCTTGAGCGCGGTGTCGGCGAGGCCCTTTCGCGCCCCGTGCGTCGAGGTGAAGTACTCGAGGACCGTCAGGCCCTCGCGGAAGTTGGAGGTGATCGGCGTCTCGATGATCTCGCCCGACGGCTTCGCCATGAGCCCGCGCATCCCGGCGAGCTGCCGGATCTGCTGCTTCGAGCCGCGAGCGCCCGAGTCGGCCATCATGAAGATCGGATTGAACTCGCCGCCCTGCTCGCCCGACTCGAGCTCGCGGAACATCTCGTCCGCGATCTCCTCCGTGACGTGCGCCCAGATGTCCACCACCTTGTTGTAGCGCTCGCCGTTCGTGATCACCCCGTCCAGGTACTGCTGCTCGACCTCGATCACCTGCCGTCGGGCGTCCTCGATCAGCCGCTGCTTCGACGAGGGGGTGTGCATGTCGTCGATCCCGATGGAGAGCCCCGACAGGCCCGCGTAGCGGAAGCCGATGTCCTTGAGATCGTCGAGGAACTTCACGGTCTCGGCGTTGCCGAGCCGGTGGTGGCACTCGTCCACGAGCGCCGTGATCTCCTTCTTCTTCAGCTCCCGGTTGACGAACCGGAGCGGGAGCGGCACGATCTCGTTGAACAGGACCCGGCCGACCGTCGTGTAGTCTTTCCAGTGGTCGGGGTCCCGCGCCTCCACCCCGGCGAGCTCGGGTTCGGCGAGCGCGTTGATCCCCCGCACCTTGATCCGGGCCTGGAGATCGACGTCCTCGGCATCGTACGCCATCCGGACCTCCTCCATGTCGGCGAAGATCCGGCCCCCCCCCTTGGCACCCTTCCGCTCCTTCGTGAGGTAGTAGATCCCGAGGACCATGTCCTGAGTCGGAATCGCCAGCGGGGCGCCGTTGGCAGGCGACAAGACGTTGTTGGACGCCAGCATGAGGACCATCGCCTCGAGCTGGGCTTCCATGGAGAGCGGCACGTGGACCGCCATCTGGTCGCCGTCGAAGTCGGCGTTGAAGGCGGTGCAAACGAGCGGATGGATCTCGATCGCCTTGCCCTCCACCAGGATCGGCTCGAACGCCTGGATCCCCAGACGGTGGAGCGTCGGCGCGCGGTTGAGCAGCACCGGGTGCTCCTTGATCACCTCTTCGAGGATGTCCCAGACTTCCGGGCGCTCCTTCTCGACCATCTTCTTGGCGCTCTTGATGGACGAGGCAAGCCCCCGCTCCTCCAGCTTCCGCAGGATGAAGGGCTTGAACAGCTCGAGTGCCATCTTCTTGGGCAACCCGCACTGGTGAAGCTTGAGCTGGGGGCCCACGACGATGACCGAGCGCCCGGAGTAGTCCACGCGCTTGCCGAGGAGGTTCTGGCGGAACCGCCCCTGCTTCCCCTTGAGCGTGTCGGACAGCGACTTGAGCGGGCGGTTGTTCGGGCCGGTGATGACCCGGCCACGTCGCCCGTTGTCGAAGAGGGCGTCTACGGCCTCCTGCAGCATCCGCTTCTCGTTCCGGATGATGATCTCCGGCGCCCGAAGCTCCATGAGCCGCTTCAGCCGGTTGTTCCGGTTGATCACCCGCCGGTAGAGGTCGTTGAGGTCCGAGGTCGCGAACCGCCCGCCGTCCAGTGGGACGAGCGGCCGGAGCTCCGGCGGGATGACCGGGATGACCTCGAGGATCATCCACTCCGGCTTGTTCCCGGACTTGATGAAGGCCTCCACGACCTTCAGCCGCTTGACCGCCTTCTTCCGCTTCTGCGCGGACGACTCGGAGAGCATCTGCGCGCGCAGCTCCCGGGCCAGCACCTCGAGGTCCAGATCGCGCAGGAGCACCCGGATCGCCTCGGCCCCCATGCCCACCTTGATGCGGTCGGCGCCGTGCTCCTCAGAAAGCTTCCGGTAGCGGTCGACGGTCAGGAGCTCCTTGCGCTTGAGCGGCGTCGGCCCCGGGTCCAGGACCACGTACTCCTCGAAGTAGAGGATCTTCTCGAGATCCCGGAGCGACATGTCCAGGAGCTGCCCGATCCGGCTCGGCAGACCCTTGAAGAACCAGACGTGGGAGACCGGCGAGGCCAGCTCGATGTGCCCCATCCGCTCGCGACGCACGCGCGCGCGCGTCACCTCGACGCCGCACTTGTCGCAGATGACGCCGGCGAACTTCATCCGCTTGTACTTGCCGCACGCGCACTCGTAGTCCTTGGTGGGCCCGAAGATCCGGGCGCAGAAGAGGCCGTCGCGCTCCGGCTTGAACGTCCGGTAGTTGATGGTCTCGGGCTTCTTGACCTCCCCGCTGGACCAGATCGAGCGGATCTTCTCCGGCGGGGCCAATCGGATGCGGATGGCGTCGAACGTGATGGGCTTCGGGTAGCGGTTGTCAAGGATGCCCCACAGGTCCTTCGTGGGCTTGTCGTCCCTGATCAGACTCCCGAACTGCCGATCCGTCAGCATCCTCTGTCCTCCTTGGTCGGGGTGGTACCCCGCGCCGTCCAACGGGGACGGCTCCCCGGGCCGATGCGCGTCGCCTCGGGTCGTCCTCGAGCTCGCCGGGACGCGCTCGGCCTGCGGCCTCGCGGGCGCCCCGCCCCTCCGGTGGGGTCGTCGGCCTCCCTCAACGTATGCGGCATACGCCTCGGGGCGCCTCCTCCCTGCGTCCTACCGGCGCTCGGGCCTCGGCCCGAGCCCGAGCACATCGTGCCAACGCTCAGGCCTTCCCCTTCCCGTCGCGCTGGATCAATTCGACGTCCAACGCAAGGCTCTGCAGCTCCTTCACCAGCACGTTGAAAGACTCCGGCGTGCCGGGCTCGAGGAAGTTTTCCCCCTTGACGATCGCCTCGTAGATGCGATTGCGCCCTTCGACGTCGTCCGACTTGACCGTGAGCATCTCCTGCAGCGTGTGGGCCGCGCCGTACGCCTCCAGGGCCCAAACCTCCATCTCCCCGAACCGCTGGCCGCCGAACTGGGCCTTCCCCCCGAGCGGCTGCTGCGTGACGAGCGAGTAGGGGCCGATGGAGCGGGCGTGCATCTTGTCGTCCACAAGGTGGGCGAGCTTCATCATGTAGATCTGACCCACCGTCACCTCCTGGTGGAACGGCTTCCCGGTCCGCCCGTCATACAGGAGCGTCTTGCCCGAGTTCGGGAGCTCGGCCTGCCGGAGGTGCTCCTTGATCTCCTCCTCGGTCGCCCCGTCGAACACCGGGCTCGCAATCCACAGCCCGAGCGCCCGCGCCGCCCAGCCGAGGTGCGTCTCCAGGATCTGGCCCACGTTCATTCGCGACGGCACCCCGAGGGGGTTCAGCACGATCTCGACCGGCGTCCCGTCCGGCAGGTACGGCATGTCCTCCTCCGGGAGGATCCGGGACACGACGCCCTTGTTGCCGTGCCGCCCCGCCATCTTGTCGCCGACGGAGAGCTTCCGCTTGACCGCGATGTAGACCTTCACCATCTTGATGACGCCGGGGGGCAGGTCATCGCCCCGGCGGAGCCGGGCGATCTTCTCCTCGTGGATCGTCCGGAGGATGTCCACCTCCTCATCGGCCTTCTCGGCGATCTTGCGGACGTTTGAGGCGAGGCCTTCGTCCTCCCTGATCCTGACGCGGGTCAGCTCATCCCACCCGAGCTCGTCGAACCACGACCGCTCGATCCGTTGCCCCTTCTTGCCCAGGACCCGCTTCTTCGAGTCCACGAGATCCTGCGCCAGCGTCTTGCCGACCAGCAGGTTCTTCAGCTTCTGATCGCGCTCCATCTCGACTTCCGCGATCTCATCCCGGTAGTCCTTCTCCAGGTCCCGGACCTCGTCCTCCTCGATCGCCTTGGCACGCTCGTCCTTCTCGACGCCACGGCGCGAGAAGACCTTGACGTCCACGACGGTCCCCTCGATGCCCGGCGGTACCGTGAGGGACGTATCGCGCACGTCGCCGGCCTTCTCGCCGAAGATCGCCCGCAGGAGCTTCTCCTCGGGCGTGAGCTGCGTCTCCCCCTTCGGCGTGATCTTGCCGACCAGGATGTCCCCCGCCTTGACCTTCGCGCCGATCCGGACGATGCCGGACTCGTCGAGGTCCTTCAGGGCCTCCTCGGAGACGTTCGGAATGTCGCGGGTGACCTCCTCCTTGCCCAGCTTGGTGTCCCGCGCCTGGATCTCGAACTCCTCGATGTGGATGGAGGTGTAGCGATCGTCCTTGACCAGCCGTTCGGAAACCAGGATCGCATCCTCGAAGTTGTACCCGCCCCACGGCATGAAGGCCACCAGCACGTTACGGCCGAGGGCGAGCTCCCCCTGGTCCGTGGCGGGGCCGTCCGCGATCACCTCGCCGGCGGTGACCCGCTGCCCCTTGCGCACGATCGGCTTCTGGTTGATGCACGTGTTCTGATTCGACCGCTGGTACTTGGTCAACTTGTAGATGTCGAGCGGCAGGTCCTGGACCGGATCCGCCTTGCGGCCGCGCGACTCCGTCCGGATCACGACCCGGTCCGCCGCCACCGATTCCACAACGCCGCCCCGCCGCGCGACCTCGACCGCACCCGAGTCCCGGGCGACGATGTGCTCCATCCCCGTGCCCACGAGCGGCGCTTCCGGCTGCAGCAGCGGCACCGCCTGCCGCTGCATGTTCGAGCCCATCAGGGCCCGGTTGGCGTCGTCGTTTTCCAGGAACGGGATCAGGCTCGCCGCCACCGACACGAGCTGTTTCGGCGAGACGTCCATGTAATGGACTTCCTCGGGCGGCACCAGCTTGAACTCCCCGCTCTTCCGGGCCGACACGCGCTCCGCGATGAAGCGTCCGCGCTTGTCCACCTGCGCGTTCGCCTGCGCGATGACGACCTGCTCCTCCTCGAGCGCGGTCAGGAACACGATATCCTCGCTGACCGCGCCTTCCTCCACCTTCCGGTACGGTGTCTCGATGAACCCGAACTCGTTGATGCGCGCGTAGGTCGAGAGCGACGAGATCAGGCCGATGTTCGGGCCCTCCGGCGTCTCGATCGGGCAGATGCGGCCGTAGTGGGTCGGGTGCACGTCCCGGACCTCGAACCCCGCCCGCTCCCGCGAGAGTCCGCGGGGGCCGAGGGCCGACAACCGCCGCTTGTGCGTGAGCTCGGCCAGCGGATTCGTCTGGTCCATGAACTGGCTGAGCTGGGAGGAGCCGAAGAACTCCTTGACCACCGCCGAGACCGGCTTGGCATTCACCAGATCGTGCGGCATCAGGTTCTCGATGTCCGCGATCGACATCCGCTCCTTGACGGCCCGCTCCATCCGTGTCAGGCCCACGCGGAACTGGTTCTCGAGCAACTCCCCGACCGACCGCACGCGCCGGTTCCCGAGGTGGTCGATGTCGTCGGTCGGGTACCTTTCCTGCTTGACCGCGAGCAGGCGCCGGATCACGTGGATGATGTCGTCCGAGCGGAGCGTCTTCCACCCGAGCGGGGACTCCATGCCGAGCTTCTTGTTCAGCATGAACCGCCCGACGCGCGCCAGGTCGTAGCGCCGCGCGTCGAGGAACATCCCCCGGAAGAGCGCTCGCGCCGAGTCCACCGTCGGCGGATCACCGGGACGCAGCCGCCGGTACATCTCGACCAGGGCCTCGTCCGGGTTCTTGTGGGTGTCCCGGGCCAGCGTCTCGTGGACCGACGCGTCGTTCTTCGCCGGATCCACGAACACCACCTTGAACGGGGCCACGGGGCGCGCCACGATCTGCCGGAGCACCTCGCCGCCGAGAAGCTGGTTGACCTCAAGCAGCACCTCGCCGGTCTCCCGGTCTACCACGCGCCCCGCCGTCCGACGGCCTTCCAGGTGATCCGGTTTGACCGAAATCCGCTCGATGCCGAGCTCCAGGAGCCGCTCGATCACCTTCGGCGTCAGCTTCTTGCCGGCCTGGATCACCGGCTCGCGATGGCGCGGCGGCCGGACGTCCTCCGCAACCCGGGTCTCCTCGCGATGGATCTCGGGGTGCAGCCTGACGACCGCGTGCCCGTCCTCGAACCCCAGGACCTCCTCCACGTCGTAGAAGGCCCCGAGGATCTCCTCGTCGGAGATGACCGCGTTCTTCTCCAGGAACCAGAAGGCCCGCAGGAACGCCGTCGCGAGCATCTTTCGTCGCCGGTCGATCCGGACCTGGAGAATGTCGTTGGCGTCGAACTCGAACTCCACCCACGAGCCGCGGTAGGGGATGATGCGCGCGGAGTAGATCTTCTTGCCCGACGCGAGCGTCTTGCCCCGGTCGTCGTCGAAGAACACGCCGGCGGAGCGCTGGAGCTGGCTGACGACCACTCGCTCGGTCCCGTTGATGATGAAGGTGCCCTTCTCGGTCATGAGTGGCAGCTCGCCGAGGTACACCTCCTGCTCCTTGATGTCCTTGACCGTCCGCGAGCGGGTCTCCTTGTCCTGCTCGTACACGACGAGCCGCAGCGTCACCTTCAGCGGGATCGCGTACGTCATCCCGCGGTCGTGGCACTCCTCGACCGTGTACTTCGGCTCGCCGAAGTGGTAGCCGACGAATTCGAGGGACGCGTTCTCGTTGTAGTCCGCGATCGGGAAGACGCTCTTGAAGACGGCCTGAAGCCCAACGTCCTCGCGGTCCTCGGGCGCGTACTCGTTCTGGAGGAAGCTCTCGTAAGAGTTCCGCTGGATCTCGATCAGATTCGGGATCTCCACGATGGACGGAATCTTCCCGAAGTCCTTCCGGACCCGACGGCCGCACTGCAGCTGTCCTGCCATCTATCTCCTCACGAGCGCCGGGCCGACTTCTCTCGGCCGGGCGCGGGCCGGCGTTTCACGCGGACGTCCCTGCCGTGTCTCGCCCCCGCCTACCTGACCTCGATCGTCGCTCCGACCTCCTCGAGCTTCTTCTTCACGTCCTGGGCCTCGGCCTTCGACACCTTCTCCTTCACCGGCTTCGGCGCCTCGTCCACGACCGCCTTGGCCTCCTTGAGGCCGAGGCCCGTCAGTTCGCGCACGACCTTGATCACCTGGATCTTCTTGTCGCCGGCGCCGGTCAGGATGACGTCGAACTCGGTCTTCTCCTCCTCGGCCGCCGCCGCGCCCGCGCCCGCCGCGGGCGCGCCCGGACCCGCCGCGACCGCCACCGGGGCCGCGGCCGATACGCCCCACTTCTCCTGGAGGAGCTTCGAGAGCTGCGCCGCCTCGAGCAGCGTCAGCTGGTCCAGCTGCTCCGCGATCTGCTCAACCTTCGTGGCCATGGATGCCTCCGTCGTGTGTTGGTCTCGCTACTGAGCCACGGGGGCCGCCGCGTCCTTGCCCCGCTCGGCGAGGACGTAGACGAGCTCGCGATGGGGGGCCGTCAGCAGCCCGACCAGCGACGCCATCGGCCCGTGGAGGGCGCCCACGAGCCGCCCGCGGAGCGCCTCGCGCGAGGGCAGGTCCGCCACGGCTCGCAGATCCTGAGCCTGGAGCACCCGCCCCTCGACGAGGCCGACCTTGAGCGCCAGCGCCGGGTTCGCGCGCGCGAACGCCGCGAGCGCCCTTGCCACCGCCACCGGATCCTTCCGACCGATCACGACGCCGGTCGGCCCCACGAGGTGCGGGCGCAGCCCGGCCAGCGGGGAGCCCTCGAGAGCGATCCGCGCGAGCCGGTTCTTCACGACGCGATACTCCGCGGCGGCCGCCCGGAGCTGTCTGCGGAGCTCGGAGATCTGTTGGACGCTGAGTCCGCGGTACTCCGTCAGCACCGCCGTCGTGGCGTCGGCCAGGCGCGCCTTGAGCTCGTCGATCCGTTTCGCCTTCGCCTGCGTGGGCACGCACCCTCCTCAGGTCTTCTTCGCGTACAGATTGACGACGCGCTGGACGTCCACGGGGACGCCCGGGCCCATCGTCGTCGACACGGTGATGCTGCGCAGATACTGCCCCTTTGCCGCCGCGGGCTTGGCCCGGACGATGGCCTCCAGCACCGCGTGCACGTTCGCGGCGAGGTAAGCCGCCGCGAACGACTTCTTCCCGATCGGCACGTGGACGTTGCCCGCCTTGTCCACCTTGAACTCCACCTTCCCGGCCTTCAGCTCACGGATGGCCCGCCCGACGTCGAAGGTGACAGTCCCGACCTTCGGGTTCGGCATCAGCCCCCGTGGCCCGAGGATCTTCCCGAGCCGCCCGACCTGTCCCATGAGGTCCGGCGTCGCCACGGCCGTGTCGAACTCGAGCCATCCGCCCTGGATCTTCTCGACCAGATCCTCCGCCCCCACGAGATCGGCCCCGGCCTCGCGCGCTTCGCGCTCCTTCTCCCCCTTGGCGAAGACGAGCACCCGCACGCTCTTCCCGGTTCCGTGCGGGAGCACCACGGCCCCGCGGACCATCTGGTCGGCGTACTTCGGGTTCACGCCCAGGCGCAGCGCCAGCTCCACCGTCTCGTCGAACTTGGCGTACGCCACCTTCTGAGCGAGTGCGACCGCCTCCTCGACGGCGTACGCGTGCCCCGCTTCGATCTGCTCGACCGCCTTCGCATACAGCTTGGCTACGGCCATGCCTCCCCCTCGCTCAGCCAACGACCTCGATGCCCATGCTCCGGGCCGTCCCCTCCACGATCCGCATGGCCGCCTCGAGGTTGTCCGTGTTCAGGTCGGGCAGCTTGGTCTGGGCGATCTCCCGAACCTGGGCGCGGTTCACCTTGCCGATCTTGTCCTTCAGCGGGTTCGCCGAGGCTTTGGCGATGCCGGCCGCCCGCTTCAGGAGGATGGAGGCCGGCGGCGTCTTGACGATGAAGCTGAACGACCGATCAGCGTAGATCGTGACGACGACCGGCAGGACGAGCCCCTCCTGCGCCGCCGTCTGGGCGTTGAAGCCCTTGCAGAACTCCATGATGTTCACGCCATGCTGGCCGAGTGCCGGGCCAACGGGCGGCGAGGGGTTGGCCTTTCCGGCCGGGATCTGGAGCTTGACGACCGCCTGGATCTTCTTCGCCATTTACATCCGCTCCACCTGGTAGTACTCCAGCTCGACCGGCGTCAGCCGCCCGAAGATCGCCACCATCACCTTGAGCTTGCCCCGCTCCGGGTTCATGTCCTCGATCGTGCCCGTGAAGTTGACGAACGGCCCCTCGATCACGCGCACCTTGTCGCCCCGCTGGAAGATCGACTTCGGCTTCGGCTTCTCCGCGCCCACCTCCATCTGCCGGAGGATCTCCTCGACCTCCTCCTCGGGGAGGGGCGCCGGCCGTGGCCCCGAGCCCACGAACCCCGTGACCTTCGGGGTGGACTTCACGAGGTGCCACGATTCGTCCGTCATCTCCATCTCGACCAGCACGTAGCCGGGGAAGAACTTCTGCGGGGTGACCCGCCTCTGCCCCTTCCGCACCTCGACCACTTCCTCGGTGGGGATGACCACCTGGCTGATCTGCTCCTCCTGCCCGAAGATCTTCGCCCGCTGACGGATCGCCTCGGCCACCTTGTTCTCGAACCCCGAGTAGGTGTGGACCACGTACCATTGCTTCGCCATACGCCGCCCTATCGCAGAATGAGCCCGACGAGCCGGGACAACCCGACGTCCACCCCTGCCAGGAAGACCGCCAGGATCACCACGACGACGATCACGACCGTCGTCGAGCCCGTGACTTCCCGCCGGTTCGGCCAGCTGACCTTGCGGAACTCCACGAGCACATCGTGGCAAAACTCGCGAACCTTCGTCAGTAGCTCCATCCGCTCGCTTCCCCAGATTGCGCGGGCAAAGCCCCTGTAGCCGTCTGGCAGGCCAGGAGGGATTCGAACCCCCATCCCCCGGATTTGGAGTCCGGTGCTCTAGCCGTTCGAGCTACTGGCCTGGTGCCTTTCCTCGGAGGGGGCCCGGGAGGCGCCTCCGAATCACTTCGTCTCCTTGTGCGGTGTGTGCTTCCGGCACCACCGACAGTACTTTCGGATCTCGAGCCTGTCCGGGTGCGTCCGGCGGTTCTTCGTCTGCGTGTAGTTCCGGCGCTGGC
Source organism: uncultured bacterium (assembly GCA_964416315.1). Classification (GTDB taxonomy): domain Bacteria; phylum Methylomirabilota; class Methylomirabilia; order Rokubacteriales; family DASRDR01; genus CAYQDR01. The sequence continues at coordinate 96 of CAYQDR010000014.1, read as the reverse complement.
ACGTCCCGCACGCCAGCGTGACGATCTCGCGCGGCATGGCCCGCTACTCCACGACCTCGGTCACCACGCCGGCGCCCACGGTGCGCCCCCCCTCCC
>CAYQDR010000013.1:0-58439 GCA_964416315.1 uncultured bacterium | reverse complement strand
GGCGAGCACAATGATCCCGAGCAGAGTGCTGTCAGAAACCGTGAGCCCGAACACACTGCCGGCGAGCGAGCTCAGGTCGAGCTTGGAGAGCGGCTTGAGGCAGCGATTGAACGGGCAGGCCCTCGAGGCTGGCTCCCTTGGGTAATAGACCTGAGGAACATGCTGATTCATCGGGGCCGCCGCTTACAGATGGCCGAACTTCGGCCAACTCCTTCGGGCATCGTCGATCCTAACGGTAGACCAGTTTTGAGGACCGACGTGATTCATCAGCTTCCGCGGGACCCCGGGAGGTCCGACGTCGAGATGTTCTTAGAGGCTGGCAATCCACCTGTGCTCACCGAGAGCGCAGAAATGACGTTGCGTGGTGTATTGGAGAGCGCGCTAGGGTTGATACAAGATGGCGGAGGATTGTTGGTTGAGTTCTGGCGAACTCGGCGTCGAGCTCCTGCTCTACTTGTTCAGCCTCGAGAACAGTGGCCTGATGGTCCTTCGGCGGCGACGACTGGATTTCCGGGATACGCGCCACATTCGATTCCCTACAACCCTGCGCAGCTGAGGTCTGACGAGGTATTGATCCGTCGCATGACTGCGGGGTCATTGGGTGACGCTGCGCGGGGAGCATGGGCCAACTTCGATTAGACGTTTGCCCTGTGTGGCTGATGGGACCACCCGTGGAGCGTTCCTGGATCAGACCGATCCAGGGATGGTCTTGAGACGCATGTTCGCCTGCGATTGAAGCACTGAAGAGCAACCGGGTTTCTGGCGAGTTGAACTTCCGACGTCAGCACGAGGGAGGGAGCGGTGGCAGACTACATCGCGTACTTCAACGGCGCGTGGGTGCCATTCAGGTAGGTGAAGATCGATCCGATGGATCGGGGGTTCCTCGCTGGGGACGTGACCTCGCCGCGCAGCTACACATCCCCGTGGTTGAGGAAGACCTGCAGCCCTACGATCTCTACACCGCGGACGAGGTCTTTCTCTCCAGTACGAGCCCGTGTGTGGTGCCGGCGACGCGGGTGGACAAGCGGCAAGTCGGCGAGGGCGAGCCCGGTGCGATCACGCGGCAGCTGTTGGCGGAATCGAGCAAAACGGTCGGTGTCGACATCGGGCAGCAGGCCCGGCGCTTCGCTGAGACGGCAGCCGCCGAGGTGCCCACCCACCATCCTCCCGGCCGTGCTCGCCCGGGCGGATGAAGTGATCGAGTGATCGGCGGCAGTCTGGGCCGCCTCGGTCTGCGACGCCGCGAGCCTCAGGCCGCAAGGGGCGCGACCGTGAGGCTGCTCAGCCCTGCCACGCTGCCACGGTCCCTAGTCGCGTGGAGAAATCGGTTGAGATAGAGTCTTAGCCCGTTGGGAGGCGGAGGACTTGGGCATGGCGGCGGCCTGGACGATCAGCGGCGAGCTCATGCTGAGCTGCAACTGCGAGGTGTACTGCCCGTGTGTCCTGTCGCTGGGGAAGGCGAGGCCGAGCCAGGGGGTCTGCTACTCCTGGTGGGGGTTTCGCATCGCCGAGGGCCACGCGGGCCCGACCCGGCTCGAGGGCCTCAACGTGGGGCTCATCCTGGAGGTGCCCGGCCCCATGGAGCAGGGCAACTGGACCCTGGGGCTCTACCTCGACGAGCGCGCGAGGCCGCCCGCCGCGGAGGCGCTCACCGAGATCTTCACGGGGCGTGCCGGTGGGCCGCCGGGTTGGTGGTCGATGATGATCGCGACGTTCCTGGGCACCAGACTGGTGCCGATCAAGTTCGAAGCGGAGGGGCGGGGCTGGCGGTTCACCATCCCGAAGATCGTGGATGGGCTCATCGAACCGGTCCCGGGCGCGAGGGGTGACGGCCTGGTCCGCATCGTCAACAGTCGGTATTTCGCGGCCGCGGATCTGGTCGTGAGCACGGGAGCGCGGAGTCGCATCCGCGACTGGGGCCGGAACTGGGACTTCACCGGGAAGAGCGCGGAGTACGGCCGCCTCGACTGGGCGGGGCCCTGAGGGGCGAGCGATGGAGCCGACGGAGCGGTGGTGGGCCAGGGGGCTCCTGTTCGAGAACTGCAACTGCCGGCTCCTGTGCCCGGGGCACGTGTCCTTCAAGCAGCGCTGTGACGGCGAGCGCTGCGTGGGTCACTGGGCGATCCACGTGGAGGAGGGCCGGTACGGGACGCTCGACCTCGACGGGCTCAACGCGTTCATCATCACCGAGGCGCCCCCGGTGATGATCGCCGGCGGGTGGACGCAGGCGATCTACCTGGACGAGCGCGCCACCCAGGCGCAGCGCGACGTGCTGGAGCGCATCTTCACCGGACAGGCGGGCGGGGGGTGGGCGGTGCTTGCGGGGTTCGTCGCGACGCGGCTGGAGACGCGATCGGTCCCCATGCACTTCGAGGACGGGGGGCGGCGGAAGGCGCTGCGGATCGACGGCATCGTGGAGACGGCGATCGAGGCGATCAAGGGGGCGGACCGCGGGCGGGAGGCCCTCCTGGAGAACGTGTTCAACCAGATCCACGCGCCGACCCAGGTGCTCGCGCTCGGGACCACGCGCTACGGAGACCGCGGCCTGAGCCTGACGACGGCGGGGACGCACGCGCTCTTCTCCCGCTTTTCCTGGGCAGGCCCGTGATTCGGCCGAGTCCCGGCACCCTCGGACCGCGCGGGTTGACGGCACTCGAACGCCCACCATAGAATGAGGCCCGACCCGCGGATCACCGTTCGGACTGGAGGAGGTGCGTCATGGCCATGGTGAGTCGTCGACAGTTCCTGGCAGGGACAACCGCGGCGGCCGCGTCGCTCGCGGTCCGGGCGCCTTACGTGCACGCGCAAAAGCGCGGCGGCACGATGCGGTTCATCGCGCACGCGGACCTCAAGGTGCTCGACCCCATCTGGACGACCGCGTACATCACGCGGAATCACAGCTACCTCATCTACGACACCCTCTTCGGGACGGACGAGAAGGACGAGATCAAGCCGCAGATGGTGGACAAGTGGAGCGTGTCGAAGGACGCGATGAAGTGGAGCTTCACCCTCCGGGACGGGCTCAAGTGGCACGACGGGAAGCCCGTGGTCTCGGAGGACTGCACCGAGTCGATCAAGCGCTGGACGAAGCGCGACCCCTTCGGGAAGCTTCTCGCGGCCCACACCGCGAAGCTCGCGCCCGTGGACCGGAAGACCTTCGCGCTCGAGCTGAGCGCGCCGTTCGGCCCCGTCCTGGAGGCCCTCGGGAAGCCCTCGAGCAACGTGCCGTTCATCATGCCGGCGCCCGTGGCGGCCACACCCGACACCGAGCAGATCAAGGAGTTCATCGGCAGCGGACCCTTCCGGTTCGTCAAGGACGAGTGGCAGCCGGGCAACCAGGTCGTGTACGTCCGCAACCCCGACTACGTCCCGCGGAAGGAGCCATCCAGCGGCTCCACGGGCGGCAAGGTCGTGCACCTGGACAAGGTGCTCTGGCGATACATCCCCGATGCCACGACGGCCAGCGCCGCGCTCGAGCGGGGCGAGGTGGACTGGTGGGAGAACCCGCCCGTGGACTTCGTCCCACGGGTCGAGCAGAACCCGGCGCTGACCGTCTTCGTCTTCGACCCGCGCGGGCAGCAGGGGTGGCTGCGACCGAACCACCTCCACCCGCCGTTCAACAACAAGAAGGCGCGGCAGGCGCTCGTCCACATGATGGACCAGGCGAAGTACCTCCAGGCCGCGGTCGGCGTCGCGAAGTACTACCAGACGTGCCCGGCCGTGTTCCTCTGCGGCGGGCCGTACGACTCCAAGGTCGGCGCCGAGGCGCTTGCCAAACAGGACCTGGCCAAGGCGCGGCAGCTCGTGAAGGAGTCGGGCTATGATGGCCGACCCGTGGTGGTCCTCCAGGTGACGGACATCCAGGCGCTTTCGGCGGTCGCGCTCGTCACCCGCGAGCTGCTCCAGCAGGTCGGCTTCAACGTGGACATCCAGGCGGTGGACTGGTCCACCAACCTGGCCCGCCGAGCCAAGAAGGAGCCGCCGGCCCAGGGTGGGTGGAACGTCATCCACACGTGGTGGACCGGCGCGGACGTGGCCAACCCGGCCGTCCATGCGGGTGTCTCAGGGGCCGGCGCCAGCGCCTGGTTCGGCTGGCCGGAGAACGGCCAGATCGAGAAGCTCCGCCTCGACTGGGTGCGCGCCACGGACAAGGCCAAGCAGAAGCAGCTCGCCGACGAGATCCAGCGGCTCGTGCTCGACGAGGTGCTCTACGTGCCGTGGGGACAGTGGACGCTGCCCTTCGCGTTCAGCAAGAAGGTCCAGGGCGTGCTGCGGTTCCCCGCGCCGCTCTTCTGGAACGTCACGATCGCGTAGGATGCTGCAGCAGATCCTGCGGCGGCTGATGGCCACCATCCCCGTCATGGGGGTGGTGGCCATCGCCGTCTTCGCCCTGCTCCACGTCACCCCCGGCGACCCCGCGGTGATCATCGCGGGAGACTATGCGACGCCGGACGAGGTGGCCAAGATCCGCTCGAAGCTGGGGCTCGACCGCCCCTTCCTGGTCCAGGTGGGCATCTGGCTCGGCCAGGTGGTGCGCGGCGACCTCGGGACCTCCATCTTCTCGGGGCTGCCGGTCAGCACCCTGATCGCCCAGCGGGCCGAGGCGACCACGGGCCTCGCCATCCTGGCGCTCCTGATCAGCGTCGCGGTCGGTGTCCCCCTGGGCGTTGTCGCGGCCTGGCGGCAGGGGTCCTGGACCGACCGGGTCGTGATGCTGTTCGCCGTGTCGGGCTTCTCGATGCCCGTGTTCTGGCTCGGTTTCATCCTCGTCTACGTCTTCGCCCTCTCCCTCGGCTGGCTGCCGGTCCAGGGATACGTACCGTTGAAGGAAGGCCTCTGGCCCTTCCTCCGGCACCTGATCCTCCCCGCCTGCACCCTGTCGGTCGTGTACTTGGCGTTGATCGCCCGCATGACGCGCGCCAGCATGCTCGGCGTCCTCAGCGAGGATTACATCCGCACCGCCTTCGCGAAGGGGCTCGAGCCGCGGGGTGTGCTGGTCCGCCACGCGCTCAAGAACGCGTCGCTGCCCGTCGTCACGATCATCGGGATCGGGTTCGCGCTCCTGATCGGCGGCGCCGTCGTGACCGAGAGCGTCTTCGCGCTCCCGGGCCTGGGCCGGCTCACGGTGGACGCCATCGTCCGGCGCGACTATCCCGTGATCCAGGGCGTCCTGTTGATCGTGGCCGGCGTCTACGTCCTCATCAACCTCGTCATCGATCTCCTCTACGCGGTGCTCGATCCCCGCATCCGGTACTAACGCCATGGCGATCCGCTCCCCCGCCTCGACCGCCGACCTGCTCCTCGCCGGGGCCCCTGCGGAGCACGGCGCGCTCGCCCAGGCGCGCCGCTTCCTCGTCCGGAACCCGACACTGGTCGTGGGGCTCCTCGCCCTCGTCGCGGTGGTGGCGGGCGGCGCGCTGGCCCCCGTGTGGTGGACCGGAGATCCCCAGGCCCTGCGCCCGGCCGAGCGGCTGCGCCCACCGTCGGCCGAGTGGTGGTTCGGCTCCGACCAGTACGGGCGCGACATCTACACGCGGACCATCTACGGCACGCGCGTCTCGCTGGTCGTCGGCGCGTCGGTGGCGGTGACGAGCCTCCTGTTCGGCACGGCCCTCGGCCTCGTCATCGGCTTCTACCGGCGCCTGGACGCCGTGATGATGCGGGTGATGGACGGCCTGATGGCGATCCCGGCCATCCTGCTGGCGCTGGCGCTCATGGCGCTGCTGCGCGGGAGCGTCCGGAACGTCATCATCGCGCTGGTGATCCCCGAGATCCCCCGGGTGGTGCGCCTCGTGCGCGCCTCGGTCCTCTCCCTCCGGGAGCACCTCATGGTCGAAGGCGCTCGCGCCCTCGGAGTCGGCACCCCGCGGATCCTGGTCCGCTACGTGCTGCCGGCGCTGGTCGCCCCGCTGATCGTCCAGGGCACCTACATTTGCGCCTCGGCGATGCTGGTCGAGGCCTACCTCTCGTTCCTCGGTGCGGGCACGCCGCCCCACATCCCGTCGTGGGGGAACATCATGGCCGAGGGGCGCGCGTACGTGCAGCTCGCCTTCTGGATCATCCTCTTCCCCGGCCTGTTCCTCGCCGCGACGGTCCTCGCGATCAACATGGTCGGGGACGGCTTGCGGGATCTCCTGAAGGTGCGCTGAAGCCCACCCTTCGAGGCCCCTCTCCCTCCTCGAGAGGGAGAGGGCTGGGGTGAGGGAGGACTACCGGCCGCCGGCGACGGGGCTCAGGCGCGCCGCGGCGCAGGGGCGCTCGTCCACGGCGAGGCTCACGATCGCCGCGGCGCCGAGCTGGACGCACGCGATCGTGAACGCCGCGCCGTAGCCCCCGGTCACCTCGAAGAAGAACCCGCCCAGCCACGATCCGATCGCCGCCCCGGCCTGGTGGACGACGAAGATCGTCCCGAAGACCGCGCCGACGGAGAAGCGGCCGAAGATGTCGGCGGAGAGCGCCGAGGTCATCGCGAGCGTCCCCGACATGCTCGAGCCCCCGAGGACGGCGAGGGCGAGGAGCCCGGGCGGGCTGTCGTGGACCAGGAACAGGCCGGCGAAGAGAAGCGCCCGCGTCCCGTAGAGCCAGGCCAGCACGGGCCGCCGGCCGAAGCGATCGGCGATCGCGCCCAGGAGCACCGAGCCCGCGACGCTGGAGGCGCCGAGCACCCCGATCGCCCACGAGGCGACCATGTCCGGGTAGCCGTGGTCGGTCAGCATCGGGACGCCGTGGGCCGACAGCAGGCTCATCGAGAAGCCGCACGTGAAGAGCCCGCCCGAGAGCTGCCAGAAGGAGAGCGTCTGCACGGCCGTCCCGATCTCCGTGCGCTCGACCGGCGCGTGACCGGCGCTCGCCGGCTCGGGCGGGAGCCCGTCCGGCGTGAGCCCCATGGATTCCGGGGTCTCGCGGACGACCCAGAGCGCGAGCGGCATGAGCGTGAGGAACAGCGCGAGGCCGAAGAGCCCGTAGGTCGCCCGCCAGCCGATCGCCAGGATGAGCCACATCGCGACGGGGACGAGGAGACTCATCCCGGCCATCGAGGCCCCGCCGATCACGGACAAGGCCGTCGCCCGCCGCCGGGTGAACCAGCGCGCGAGGATGGCCGAGGCGACCACGTGGCCGGTCGCCGCGAGGCCCAGGGCGACCAGGATCCCGTAGGTGAGGTGGAGGTGCCAGAGGCGCGTCGCGAGCCCGGTCGCCGCCACCGAGCCCGCGAGGACGAGCGTCCCCGCGACCATCACGGGGCGCGCCCCCCAGCGATCCACGAGCCGCCCGACGAACGGCATGAAGGCGCCGTAGAGGAAGAGCGATAGCGACACGACGAGCGAGAAGCTCGCCCGGTCGAGGCCGAGGTCGGCGACGAGGGGCTTCAGGAACGGGCCGATGGTGAAGCGGACGCCGGTGGAGAGGAAGACCATGACGGCGAAGGCGGCGGCGACCCACCAGCCGTAGAAGACACGGGGAGCGGGCACGAGCGACACTATAGCGGACGGTCGTGCCGGTCGCAACCGGCGGTTGACAGAGCTTCGACGCGCGCACTACGGTAAGGAGCCCGAAAGGAGGTCTCCGTGGACGCGACCGATCTGTGCTTTGTGCCCGCCCTCGAGCTCGGCCGGCTGATCCGCGCGCGGCAGCTCTCGCCGGTCGAGCTGACCGATGCCGTCCTGGCGCGGATCGAGCGGCTGAACCCCAAGCTCCAGGCCTTCCTCACCGTCACGGCGGACCTCGCGCGCGACCAGGCGAAGGCCGCCGAGGCGCGCATGATGCGCGGGGAGCTCCGCGGCCCGCTCGACGGTCTCCCGTACTCGGTGAAGGACCTCGAGCCCACCGCCGGCGTGCGCACGACCTTCGGCTCGAAGTGGTTCGAGCAGAACGTGCCGACCGGAGACGGCGTCGTCGCGGGGCGCCTCAAGGCGACGGGCGCGGTCCTCCTCGGCAAGACCAACACGCCGAACTTCGGCCACAAGGACAGCTGCGACAACCTCCTCGGCCCGCCCTGCCGCAACCCGTGGCGCCTCGACCGGACCTCGGGCGCCTCGTCCGGCGGCGCGGGCTCCGCCGTCGCCGCGGGGCTCGGCCCCGTCGCCCACGGGACGGACGGCGCGGGCTCGATCCGGATTCCGTCGTCCCTCTGCGGGATCTTCGGGCTGAAGCCCTCGTACGGGCGCGCGCCGATCTCCCCGTCGGCCGACTACTGGGCCGCGCGCTCGCACGCCGGCCCGATGACCCGCACGGTGCGCGACGCGGCGCTCCTCCTCCAGGCGACGGCGGGCCCCGACCCGCGCGACCCCCTCTCGATCGACGCGCCGCCGGCCGATTACCTCGCGGCGTGCGACGGGGACCTCAAGGGCCTCCGCGTCGTCTGGAGCGCGGACCTCGGCTACGCCCCGGTGGATCCCGAGGTTCGCCGGCTCTGCGAGGCGGCCGCAAAACGGTTCGTCGATCTCGGCGCGACGCTCGAGGGGCGCGACCCCGGCTGGCCGGACCCCGGGGCCTTCCACAAGGTCATCTACGAGGTCAACGTCGCGGCGCGGCAGTGGGAGCGCGCGGCCGAGCACCCCGAGTGGATCGAGCCGAGCCTCATGCAGATGATCGAGAACGCGCGGCGTGTCACCGCCGTCGAGCACGCCAAGGCGCTGCTCGCCCGGAGCGTCTTCTACGACCAGGCGCGAGGGTTCTTCGAGACCTGTGACCTCCTGCTGACGCCGCAGATGCCGGTCGGCGCCTGGTCCGCCGAGCCCGGCCCGGTCCAGGGGCCGATGACCATCGGCGGGCGCCCGACGCCGACCATGTTCGACCGGCTGGCCTTCACGTTCCCGTTCAACCTGACCGGCCAGCCGGCGGCGACGGTCCCCTGCGGGTTCACGGCCGAGGGGCTGCCGGTCGGGCTCCAGATCGTCGGCCGCTGGCACGCCGAGACGACGGTCCTCCGTGCCGCGGCCTGCTTCGAGGCGCTCCAGCCCTGGGCCGGCCGCCGCCCGCCGCTCGGGTGAGCCGGGCGCCGCTCCCCCGGCCAGGGCGCTCGCGCCCGGCCGGATCCGGCGGGCCGTCTCGCTGACCCGCCGGCCCCGCCATGGACTCCGCGCGCCGCGTGCTGCCCGTCGTGATGTTCTTCTCGGCCTTCGCCTGGTCCTTCGTCTTCGTGAGCCTGCCCTTCCACATCCAGGAGATCAGCCGCCTGGACCCCGCGGCGACGCTCCGCTGGACCGGGTGGATCCTCGGGATCACGTCCCTCGTCACCGTCGTCACGGCGCCGCTCTGGGGCCGGCTCGCCGAGCGCGGCGACCCGAAGACCTACTACATCCTCGTCGAGGTCGGGCAGGCCCTGGGCTTCTTCGGCATGTTCGCGGCGCGGACGCTCGTCGAGCTCTTCGTCGCGCGCCTGGCGCTCGGGTTCATGGGCGCCTCCTCGACCTTCGCCTTCATGCTGTCTGGCCGTGGGGCGGACATCAGCGACGTGCGGCGCCAGGTCGCGGCGATCCAGTCGGCGATGACCGTGGGCCAGGTCATTGGGCCGCTGGCGGGCGCCATCGTCGCGGCCCGCGTCGGGTTTCGTCCGTCCTTCGTCGTCGGCGGGCTGATGCTCATCGGCTGCGCCGCCATCGTCCGCTGGGGCATCACGGTGCCGGTCGAGGCGGTCGAGGCGCGCCGGCCGGAGCGGCGCGCGCGCTTCCGGGAGCTGGTATTCGTCGCGCTGATCGTCCTCGCGGGCTCGATCCAGATGTTCTTCCTGACGGCGATCCTGCCGAACATCGTCCCGGGCCTCGGCGTGGCTCCCCGAGACACGGTCGTGACCGGCGGCTTCCTCGTCTTCGTTTCCGGCGCGGGCGTGGCGCTCGGGGCGTTCGCAACCCCGCGCCTGGCCCTGTGGGTGCCCGAACGGCGGCTGATCCCGGCGCTCCTGGCCGCGTCGTCGGCGCTCGTCGCGGGCTTGACGCTCGCCGGCGGCGTCTGGACATATGCGGCCGTGCGCTTCCTCCAGATGCTCTGCATCGCCCCGGTCTTCCCGCTCGTCGTCGCCCGAATCGCCCAGCACGCGGGCGGGGGCGCCATCGGCATCATCAACTCGGCCCGGATCGGCGCCGCGTTCGTCGGCCCCGTGGTCGCGACGTCGGTCCTCGCGTGGTGGTCGCCCGTCGTGCTCTACACGCTGCTGGCCGGGATCGGGCTCGCCTGCGTCCCCCTGGCGCTCGTGCGACGGTGACGGCGCTGCGGTAGAGTAGGAACGGGATGAGAGCGCCCGGGGACATCCTTCTGGTCGCCTGCTACGAGCTCGGCCACCAGCCGCTCGCCGTGGCTTGGCCCGCCGCGTTCCTCGAGCGGGAGGGCTACCGGCCGGCCGTCCTGGACGTGTCGGTCGAGCCCTTCGACGCGGACAAAGCCCGGGGGGCGCGCCTCCTCGCGATCTCGGTCCCGATGCACACGGCGCTCCGCCTCGGCGTCGCGGTCGCCGAGCGCGTGCGGGCCGTCAACCCGGCCTGCCACATCGCCTTCTACGGGCTCTACGCCGCGTTGAATGCCGAGTACCTGCTGGCCCACGGCGCCGACTCGGTGCTCGCCGGCGAGGTCGAGGAGCCGCTCGTCGAGCTGGCGCAGGTGCTGGAGAGGGGTGAGCGCGCGAGGCCGCCCCGATCACACCTCGGCAAGCTCGCGTTCCCGGCGCCGAGTCGGGCCGGGCTGCCCTCGCTGAAGAAGTACGCCCATCTCGACCGGGACGGCCGGCGGGGGCTCGCCGGGTACGTGGAGGCGAGCCGCGGCTGCAAGCATCGCTGCCGCCACTGCCCGATCCCGCCGATCTACGGCGGCCGCTTCTTCGTCGTCCCACAGGACGTCGTCCTCGCCGACATCCGCCAGTGCGTCCAGGCCGGCGCGACCCACGTCACGTTCGGCGACCCGGACTTCTTGAACGGCCCCGGCCACGCGCTTGCCGTCACCCGGGCGCTCCACGCCGAGTTTCCCGGTGTCACGTTCGACTTCACGGCGAAGGTCGAGCACTTGCTCAAGCACCGCAAGCGGTTGCCCGAGCTCCGAGGGCTCGGTTGCCTCTTCATCGTCACCGCCGTCGAGTCACTCAGCGAGACGGTCCTGGCGAATCTCGACAAGGGCCACACGCGAGCCGACGTGGTCGAGGTGACGCGCGCGGTGCGCGAGGCCGGGATCGCGCTGAGGCCCACCTGGGTCCCCTTCACGCCGTGGACCACGCTCGACGACTACGGCGAGATGCTCGACTTCGTGGAGGGCGAGGGGCTCGTGGACCACGTGGATCCGGTGCAGTACTCGCTCCGCCTCCTGGTGCCGCCGGGCTCGCTGCTCGTGGCGTCGGCCGCCATGCGCCCGTACCTCGGCGAACTGGTGCCCGGTGCGTTTTGCTACCGGTGGACCCACCCCGATCCGCGGATGGATCGGCTCCAGGAGGCGGTCGCCGCGCTCGTGGAGCAGGCCGCGGAGGCCGGCGAGGACGCCGCTGTCACGCTCGACCGCGTCCGTGCGCTGGCCAATGCCGCTGCCGGCGCGGCGCCGCGCGCGTCAGTGGCTGCCCGCCTCGCTCCCGACCGCCCGCGCCCGCCGCGCCTCACCGAGCCCTGGTTCTGCTGAGCGGAGCCCACCCAGGGCCAGTTGGCCCTGACCGCCGCCGATCGCAAGACCGCGATCTGACCGGCAGAAGCAGGCAGCGGGGCAGGTCGTCAGTACAGGAGGAAGTCGGTTCGAACGAGCCGACGCTGGACGGGGTCCACGGCCAGGCCGAGCTGTTCGAGCACGGTGAGGCCCAGCAGCACGGCATCCCCCGACTCGCCGAAGACCACCCGACAGGGGACGGATTCCCCGTTCACGGCCACGGAAGCTTCGCCGATGCTCCGCTGAGCCCTCCGCCCGTCGGCGAGGACGAGCGACACGCCCCGGAGCTTCTCGATCCCGAGCCCCTCGAGGATTTCTCCGGGGATCACCGTGAGCGTGGCACCCGTGTCCGCCAGGGCCGTGATCACCTCGGACCGCGCGCCGGTCCGGGGATTCACCACGACGACCCCGACACGAACCTCGCCCACGCTCCAAGCCTACCACACCGTCGGGTGCGGCATCCGATGCCAGGGCCGTCGCCCCGGGTTGAGGTGCGCGCGGGCATGACGGCGTGCGAAAATCCCGCTAGAATGAGGCGCCGGATGGCTGACGTCCGCGGGGGCTGACCCGGGAGAAGTGAGGACGGCGAGGATGGACGAGCTGGCGTACCTGGGGATCGAGGAGCTGGGGGCAAGGCTGGCAAGGCGGGAACTGGGGCCGGTGGAGCTGTGCCGGGCGCTCCTCCAGCGGTGTGAGCGGCTCGAGCCCCGGCTCAACGCGTTCATCACGCTGGACCCGGATCGGATCATCGCCGCCGCGCGGGCGGCTGAAGACGAGCTGGCGCGCGGGCAGGTCCGGAGACCGCTCCACGGCGTCCCAATCGCGGTGAAGGACCTCTGCTGGACGAAGGGCGAGCGCACCACGGCGGGCTCGAAGGTGTTGGCCGACTTCGTGCCGGACGAGGACGCGAGCGTCGTCCAGCGCCTGCGCGCGGCGGGCGCGATCGTCTTCGGAAAGACGAACACGCCGGAGTTCGCCTACGGCCCGCTCAACCAGTACCAGTACGGCCCGACGCGGAACCCCTGGGACCTCGAGCGCTTCACGGGCGGCTCGAGCATGGGGGCGGCGGCGGTGCTCGCCGCGGGGATCGTCCCCGGCGCCATTGGCTCGGACACGGGCGGCTCGATCCGCGGGCCGGCGCACTGGTCGGGGGTCTGCGGCCTCAAGCCGACGTACGGTCGCGTGCCGCTGCGGGGTGTGGTGCCGCTCGCGACGTCGCTCGATCACGTGGGGCCGATGACGCGGTCGGCCCGCGACTGCGCGATCCTCCTCGGCGTCATCGCGGGCCACGATGCGGCTGACCCGACGTCCGTCGCCGAGCCTGTGTCGGATTACGTCGCAGAGCTGGAGCGATCGGTCCGCGGCCTTCGCGTGGGTGCCCCGCGGGGCTATCTCTGGGAGGAGCTGCCGGATGACATCGCGCGGGCCGTCGAGACGGCGCTCGGGGAGCTCGAGCGGCTCTCGATCAGCGTCGAGGACGTCGAGATCCCGGAGTGGGAGGCGGCGGTCGAAGCGGGCCACGTCCTGATCCGCAGCGAGGCGGCGGCGGAGTACCGGACGATCCTCGCCGACCGTGCGACCGACCTCCTCCCCGAGGTGCGGGAGCGGCTCGAGAAGGGCGCGGCGACGCCGGCGCCGGAGTATGTCGAAGCGCTCCGCGCGGCGGGGCGCTTCCGGTTCCGGCTGCGCCGGCTCTTTCGCGAGTTCGACCTGCTGGCGTTGCCAGGCCGGGACCAGACGGCGCCGCGGATGGACGCGGGCGGGAAGCTCCTCGACCCGCTCTCCGAGCGCGGGTACACGTCGCCGTTCAACTCGGCGGGCGTGCCGGCTCTCACGGTCCCCTGCGGGTTCGGCGGCGGGGGCCTCCCGATCGGGCTCCAGTTGGCGGGGCGACACTGGGACGAGGGGACGGTGCTCGCCGTCGCGCACGCCTTCCAGCAGGCGACGGACTGGCACACACGGAGACCGAAGCTCGAAGTCTGACGATCCCCTCACCCCGGCCCTCTCCCCCCGGTGGGGGAGAATGCCGGGATGCGTGAGGCCCAGCCCGGCGGTTCTCCGGCCCCGGGCCTGACCGGAGGAGCCCGACCGTGCGCATCGTCATCCCCGAAGGGGCCGAGTTCGTCCAGAAGCCCGAGCACCTCGAGCCGCTCCGCCGGCTCGGGGAGTTGGTCATCTGCCCCGGTGCGCCGCGGGACAAGGCGGACCTGATCGAGCGCGTGCGGGACGCCGACGTCGTGATCCTCGACTACTCCCTGATGGACGCGGAGGTCCTCGCCCGCTGCCCGCGGCTCCGGTTCGTCGCGTTCCTCGGGATCGGCTACGCGAGCTGCATCGACATCGAGGCGGCGACCCGCCGCGGGATCGTCGTCAGCAACACGCCCGACTACGGCGCGACGTCGGTGGCCGAGCACGCGCTCGGCCTGATCCTGGCGCTCGCGCGCCACATCGCGGCCGCGTACCTTTCGCTCCGCGAGGGGCGCTGGGAGCCGGGCCGCTTCCAGGGCGCGGAGCTCCGGGGGAAGACCCTCGGGGTCGTGGGCCTCGGCCCGATCGGCCAGGAGATGGCGCGCCTCGGAGCCGGCGTCGGTATGGCGCTCGTCGGCTGGACGCGCCGCGCGACGCCGGACCGCGCGCGCCACGGGCTCGTGCTCGTCCCGCTCGAGGAAGTCTTCAGCCGGGCGGACGTCGTCTCGGTCCACCTCTCGCTCCGGCCCGAGACCGAGCGCCTGATCTCGCGCGCCCTCCTCTCCCGGATGAAGCCGGAGGCCTGCTTCGTCAACACCGCGCGGGCGAAGGTCGTGGACACGGCGGCCCTGGCGGAGCTCCTCCGCGCCGGGCGGATCGCGGGGGCGGCGCTCGACGTGCACGACGACGAGCCGGTGCCCCCGGGCTACGTCTTCCGCGACCTGCCGAACGTCCTGCTCACCCCGCACATCGGCTACAACACCGGCGAGGCGAGCCTGAACATGCTGAACATCGCCATCGCGACCGTGGAGGCGCACCTCGAGGGCGAGCGTCTCCACGTCGTCAACCCCGAGGCGTTCGGGCACCGGGGGGCGTGATGACGCACGAGCGGCTCGAGCTGAACGTGATGATCGAGGGCCAGGAGGGCCTCACCTGGGACCGGTGGCAGCGGCTCGCGCGCGCGGCAGAGGAGGGCGGGTACGGCGGGCTCTACCGCTCCGACCACCTGACGGGGCTCTTCGGCGACGCGACCCGCCCCTCCCTCGAGACCTGGGCGTCCCTCGCCTGGCTGGCGACGGCGACGCGCCGGATCCGCTTCGGGCCGATCGTGTGCCCGATGACCTTCTACCAGCCCGCGCTCCTCGCCAAGCGCGCGGCCGCGATGGACCAGCTCGCCGGCGGGCGCCTCGACCTCGGCATTGGCGCCGGCTGGAACGACATGGAGCACCGGATGTTCGGCGTGCCCTTCCCGCCGCTCCGGGAGCGCATGGCCCGCCTCGAGTGCGGGGCGCGCGTGATCCGCGCGCTCTGGCGCGGCGGGCCCGTGACGCTCGACCAGGCCTACTACCCGCTGGTCGCGGCGCAGAGCGTCCCGCTGCCGGCGGGCGCCCGGCTGATCGTGGGAGGCCGCGGGGAGCGGCGCACCATGCGCGTCGCCGCCGAGTCCGCCGACGAGTGGAACGTGACGCGGGTGACCTTCGAGGACTACCCCCGGAAGCTCGCCGTGCTGGCGGAGCACTGCAGGACGGTGGGCCGCGACCCGACGTCGATCCGGCGCTCGCTCATGGTCCCGGTGATCGTCGGGCGGAGCCGGGCGGAGGTGGCCGCGCGCCTCGCCCGCGGGCGCGCGGTGTTCCCGCGGGTCCCCGAGGACGAGACCGGGTGGCGTGCCCAGAGCTTCCTCTACGGCTCCCCGGAGGAGGTGCTGCGCGACCTGCGGCACTGGGCAGCGCTCGGCGTCCAGCGCGTCATGCTCCAGCTCCTCGACATGGACGACCTCGGCGCCCTCGAGCTGATCGCCCGCGAGGTGATCCCGGCCCTCGGCTGACGGAGCGGCGCTGCCTGGCCGAGCGCGTCCTCACCCGCCAGCCGCGCCGGTGGCACGCGTGGGAGGCGAGTCGAGCAGCGCGCGGATTTTCCCGGCCGCGGCGAACGCGGTCTGGACGGCCGTCTCGGTGTACCACGTGCCGAGATAGTCGCCGGCCAGGTAGATGGGGTCGAGCGGCCGGGTCAGGGCCGGCTGCAGCCGGCTCCGCCCGGGGCGGGGGTAGGGCAGGCCGCGCTCCCAGCGCTGGATCACCACCTCCTCGACGATGCCACGCGCCTCCGGGTAGAGATCGTGGAGGTCGGCGAGGTAGCGTGCGGTGATGGCGCCGTCGTCGAGGTCGAGCAGCCGCCGCGCGAACCCGGCCCCCGCGTACACCATGAGGCTGCCGCCCGGCTGTCGCGGGCGATCCGGGGCTCGCAGGACGTTCGCCATGTTGAAGAGCATGTTGAAGGAGCGCTTGGGCGTCGCGAGCGCGTAGAGCCCGTCCCAGGGCATCGGCGCGCGCTCGCCGGTCAGGATGCCGGCCACGACGTAGGGGCCGTAGGGGATCGCCGTCAGCGCCTCGGCGGTGTCGGCCGGTAGGTCGTCGACGATGGCGCGCGTCACGTACGCCGGCGTGGCGACGACGGCGGCTCGGGCGAGGGCCTGATGCTCCCGTCCGTCGGACAGGTACCGGAGGCGCACGCCGTTTCCCACGTGGGCGACGGAGGTGACGCGCGCGCGCGTGAGGAGCCGACCGTGGAGGGACGCCGCGAGCGCGTGAGTCAGCGCGCTCGAGCCGCCGAGGACGTTCCGCGAGAGCCCCGCGTCGCGGTTCCAGACGAGATGGAAGTAACCGACGCCATAGCCGGCCGCGAGCTCCTCGGGATCCCCGGACGAGCGTGTCAGCGTCGCGCGGAAGATGGCGTCGACGTCCTCGGGCAGCCGACCGGCGAACTCGGTGAAGGGACGGTCGTCGAGGAACGCCAACATCCGCGCCTGGCGCGCCGCCGGGTCCTCGCCCGTGCGCGGGGCGGCGATGGCCGCATACTTCCGGACCGCGAGCCGCAGCTTCACGCCCGCGCGGATCAGCGCGAGGCGGGCATCCAGGGACATCGGCAGACGGAACGGGAACGTCTCGACCGGCCCGCGCGCGACGATCCGCCCGTTCAGCGCGATCGCCGCGAGTCGCCCCGGGACGGCGACCGCCTCGACGCCCGCGGCGGCCATCAGTCGACCGGCCGACGAGTCCGGACCGGCGAAGACATGGGCGCCGAAGTTGAGCCACACCGGGCCGCGCGGCTCCGAACGGATGCGCCCACCGACCCGGTCGTCCGCCTCGAGCACGAGGACGTCCCTGTCACGAAGCGCCCAGGCCGCCGCGAGGCCGGCGATGCCTGCGCCCACGACCACGACGTCGTATCGCCGATCAGGGTCCCCGCTCGCCATCATCGTCTGCAGCGGCTCGTGCCGCCCGGATTATATGCGGCGGGCGGTCTGGCGGGAACTACGTCGATCGGATACTCGAGCCAGCACGCCACGCTGACGAACGCGCGTGATCCCCGGCGCGCCCGGGAGTAGGATAGGGCGCCGTGACGGAGCACGCGCGGGCGGTCGTCATCGGGGGCGGGGTCGCCGGGTGCAGCGTCGCCTACCACCTCGCGGCGCGCGGCTGGCGCGACGTCGTCCTCCTCGAGCGGGCGGAGCTCACCAGCGGCTCGACCTTCCACGCGGCCGGCCTCGTCGGCCAGCTCCGCGGGTCGGTGGCGCTGACGCGCCTGATGATGATGAGCGTGGAGCTGTACCGGCAGCTCCGCGCGGAGACCGGGCGCGATCCCGGCTGGCACGAGGTGGGGAGCCTGCGCCTCGCCTCGTCCGCCGAGCGGCTGGCCGAGCTCCGCCGCCAGGCCGGCTGGGCGAAGACGTTCGCGCTCCCGCTCGAGATCGTGAGCGCCGAGGAGGCGCAGAAGCTCTTCCCGGTCCTCACGGCCGAGGGGCTCCACGGCGCGGCGTACCTCCCGACCGACGGCCACCTCGATCCGGGCGGCCTCGCGGCCGCGCTTGCCGAGGGGGCCCGGCGGCGCGGCGCCTCGATCCGGACGGGCGTTTGCGTGACCGGGATCACCGTCGAGGACGGCCGCGTCCACGAGGTCCAGACGACGGCGGGTCCGATCCGGACCGAGACCGTCGTCAACGCGGCGGGGATCTGGGCCCACGAGGTCGGGCGCATGGTCGGCGTGACGATCCCGGTCGTGCCGGTCCGCCACCAGTACCTCACGACCAAGCCGATCGAGGGTGTCCACCCGCGCATGCCGGTCACGCGCGACCCGGACCTCCTCGACTACTTCCGCGAGGAGGTCGGCGGCCTGGTCGTCGGCGGGTGGGAGCGGAACCCGGTCGTCTGGGGGCTCGACGGGATCCCGTCGGACTTCAACAACCGGCTGCTGCCGCCCGACTGGGAGCAGTTCGCGCCGCTCATGGAGAACGCGGTCCGGCGCATCCCGGCGCTGGCCCACGCGGAGGTCGTCCGGCTCGTCCACGGCCCCGAGGCGTTCACGCCCGACGGCGAGTTCATCCTCGGCGAGGCGCCGGAGGTCCGGGGTTTTTTCGTCGCCGCGGGGTTCTGTGCCCACGGGATCGCCGGGGCGGGCGGGGCCGGCCGGATCCTGGCCAACTGGATCGTGGACGGCGACCCGGGCCTGGACCTCTGGCACATGGACCTCCGCCGCTTCGGCGCGCAGTACCGGTCGCGGCGGCTCACGGCCGAACGCGCCCGCGAGATCTACGGGACCTACTACGACATCCGCTACCCGAACCAGGAGCGGGAGGCGGGCCGCGGCCTCCGGCTCTCCCCGATCTACCCGCGCCTCCGCGAGCTGGAGGCGGTCTTCGGCGAGAAGGCGAGCTGGGAGCGCCCGAACTGGTTCGAGGCGAACGCGCGCGCCGGCGACGAGGCGCGGCGGCCGCGCGGCTTCGCCGGCCGCTTCTGGTCCCCCGCCATCGAGGCCGAGCACCTGGGGGCGCGGGAGCGGGCCGGTCTCTTCGACGAGACCTCGTTCGCCAAGTTCGAGGTGACGGGCCCCGGCGCTCTCGCGCTCCTCCAGCGGCTGACCGACAACGACGTGGACAAGCCCGTGGGCTCCGTGACCTACACCTCGATGCTGAACTCCCGGGGTGGGATCGAGTGCGACTTCACGGTGACCCGCCTCGGGCCCGACTGCTTCCGGATCGTCACGGGCTCCGCGTTCGGCACCCACGACCGCGGCTGGGTCGCGAAGCACCTCCCGCGCGACGGCTCCGTCCACCTCGCCGACCTGACCGGCGCCTATGCCTGCGTCGGCCTCTTCGGCCCTCGGGCGCGCGACATCCTCCAGGACGCGACCGACGCCGACCTCTCGAACGCCGCGTTCCCGTACATGACGGCGCAGGAGATTGCCATCGGCCGGGCGCCCGTCCTCGCGGTCCGTGTGACGTACGTGGGTGAGCTCGGCTGGGAGATCTACACGCCGATGGAGTACGGGCTGGAGCTCTGGGACACGCTCTGGGCGGCGGGCCAGGCCCACGGGATCGTGGCAGCCGGCTACCGCTCGATCGACTCCCTCCGCCTCGAGAAGGGCTACCGCTACTGGAGCGCCGACATCACGCCCGACGACACGCCCTACGAGGCCGGGCTGGGATTCGCCGTCAAGCTCGGCAAGGGCGAGTTCATCGGACGGGAGGCGCTGGCTCGACAGAAAGCCGAGGGGCTCCGGCGGAGGCTCTGCTGTCTCACGCTCGCCGACCCGCTCGCGATCGCGCTGGGCGGCGAGCCCGTCCGCGCGGACGACCGGATCGTCGGCCGCGTGACGAGCGGCGGCTTCGGCTACTCGGTCGGCCTCAGCATCGCCTACGCGTACCTGCCGGTGGAGCTGGCGGCGCCGGGGACGGCGATCGCCGTCGAGGTCTTCGGCGACTGGATCGCGGGCCGGGTCTCGGCCGAGCCTCTCTGGGACCCGAAAGGGGAGCGCGTCCGGAGCTGAGCCGGAGCCTCGTCAGCCCATCGGCGGGTCCGTGTGACGATCTCGGGGGATTTCCGCGCCCGGCTCAGAACCAGAGGACGCGGGCGCGGAGCTCGAGGTCCCCGAGCAGCTCGCGCGCTGGCCCCGTGTGGGTTACGGCGCCGCGGTCGAGCACGTAGACGCGGTCGGCGAGCGCGAGGGCGAGGTCCAGGTTGTGCTCGACCAGCAGGATCGCCGTCGTCCCGCGCAGCCCGGCGACCGTCGCGTAGACGTCCTCGACGATCGCCGGCGCCAGGCCCTCGAACGGCTCGTCCAGGATCAGGAGCCGGACGTCGCCGACGAGCGCGCGCGCGATGGCCAGCATCTGGAGCTCCCCGCCCGAGAGCGTCTCGGCGCGGGCGCGCCAGCGGGCGTGGAGCTTCGGGAAGCGCTCGACGATCCGCTCGACGTCGTCGACACCCGCCCCGTCCCGGCGCGCCAGACGCGCCAGGCGCAGGTTGTCGGCGACCGTCAGGTTGGGGAAGATCCGCCGCCCCTGGGGCGCGAGCCCGATCCCGAGCCGCCCGATCCGCTCCGGCGGCTCGCCCGCGATCTCGTGGCCGTGGAAGCGGATGCGGCCGCGGCGCGGCGGCCGGAGCCCCATGATCGTGTTGAGCGTCGCCGTCTTCCCCGCGCCGTTCCGGCCGAGGAGGGCGACGACCTCGCCCGGCCGGACCTCGAGCGAGACCTCGTGGAGGATGTGGCTCTGGCCGTAGTAGGTGTCCACCCGCTCCAGGGCCAGGAGCGGCTCGGGCGCCGCGGCGCCGGCCTCCGTGCGCGCCGGCGCGGCCCGAGCCTCGATGCGGGGCGGCCGGCCCTCGCGCCGGCCGAGGTAGGCTGCGCGCACCTCGGGGTCGGCCTGGATCGCGGCGGGCGGCCCGTCGGCGATGACGCGACCCGAGTGGAGCACGGTGATCCGGTCCGAGAGCGCGAGGACCCGGTCGATGTCGTGTTCGATCAGGACGATGGTGACCGACCGGGCGAGGGCCTTGATGAACCCGGCGACGCGCTCGCGCTCGGCCGGGGAGAGCCCGGCCAGCGGCTCGTCCAGCAGCAGCACCACCGGGCGCGTCGCCAGCGCGATCCCGATCTCGAGCAGGCGCTGGCCGCCGTACGAGAGGCTCGACGCGGTCGCCCCCTCCAGACCCTCGAGGCCGATCTGGCGGACCAGCTCCCGTGTCTCGGCCTGGATCGCGCCGAACGCGGCCGCCGCGCGCCAGAGCGCCCGGCGCGCCGGGTGCCGCGCCTGGACGGCGAGCCGGACGTTCTCGAAGACCGTACGCTCGCGGAAGATCGTCAGGATCTGGAACGAGCGCGAGATGCCCCGCGCCACCACGCGGTGGGGCGGGAATCCGGTGATCGTTTCCCCGCGGAAGCGCACCACGCCGGCGTCGGGGGGGAAGAGGCCCGACAGGAGGTTGAAGAGCGTCGTCTTGCCGGCGCCGTTCGGGCCGATCAAGGCGCGGAGCTCGCCGGCGCGGATCTCGAGGTCCACGCAATCCACGGCCGCGAGGCCCCCGAAGCGCTTCGTCACGCCGTGGGCCTCGACCAGCACCTCGCCGCGGCTCGCCATGGCCGGGCCCGCGAGCCCGTCGGGCTGGGGCCGCGGCGCGGCGCGCGCCGCCATCGCGGCCAGGGCCTCCGCCTCTCGCCGGAAGGGCGCGGCGAGCCGCCCGAGGCCCCCCAGGATCCCGTCGGGGGAGAACAGGATGAAGGCCATGAACAGGAGGCCGAAGTAGAGCAGCCAGTTCTCGGTGTAGGAGGTGAGGACTTCCCGGAAGAGGACGAAGAACGCGGCGCCGACCGCGGGGCCGAGGAAGTGCCGCATCCCGCCGACGAGCGTCATCGCCAGGATCTCACCGGACATCGTCACGTGGACGAGGTCCGCGTAGACGAACTGCTTGAGCAGCGCGTGGAGCGCCCCCGCGAGCCCGGCGATGGTCGTCGAGAGGAGGAACGCCACCCAGGTGTAGCGCTGGACGTCGTAGCCGACGAACGTCGCGCGCCGCTCGTTCTCGCGAATCGCCTGGAGCACCGTGCCGAACGGCGCGTGGACGATCCGCCAGGCGAGGAGGGCGCCGGCCAAGGCGACCGCGGCGGTGAGCCAGTAGAAGGTCCGCTGGTTGCCGAGATCGAGGCCGAGGAGCGGCGGCCGGATCACACCCCCGAGCCCGCTCTCGCCGCCGGTCACCGCGGTCCACCGGTAGACGATGTAGAAGAACATCTGGGTGAAGGCGAGCGTGAGGAGCGAGAAGTACACGCCCCGGCGGCGGAGGACGAGGAAGCCGAGGACGGCGCCGAGGAGGGCCGCGGTCGCGACGCCGGCGGCGATGGGCGTCCACAGTCCCTTGACCAGGTGGATCTGGGTCAGCGCCATCGCATACGCGGCGAGGCCGAAGTAGGCACCGTGGCCGAACGAGGTGAGGCCCGTGTAACCCAGGAGGAGGTTGTAACCGAAGCCGACCAGCGCGAAGAGGGCGATCTCGGAGGCGACGGAGACCGTCGTCCCGAACCAGCCCACCGCGTGCGGGAGGACGAGGAGCCCCGCGGCGAGGAGCGTGAGCGGGTGCCGCCAGAGGAGGAGCGGGGAGGCGTCGCTCTCTCTCCCCCGATCCGGGGGAGAGGGTAGGGGTGAGGGGGTCTCGCCTGCCATCACTGCGCTCCGAACTCCACCCACCGCTCACCCATGAGCCCGCGCGGGCGGACGAGGAGCACGAAGGCCATGAGGGCGTACATCGAGGCCTCGGCGGCCGGCGGCCAGAAGAGGACCGTGACCGCGCGGATCAGCCCGACCAGGAGCCCCGCGATGACGGGACCCCAGAAGCTCCCGAGCCCGCCGATCACGACGACGACGAATGCCGCGATCCCGATCTCGTTTCCCATCGCGGGATAGATGCCGGCGAGCGGCGCGGAGAGCGCGCCCGCGAGCCCCGCGAGCGCGACGCCGACGCCGAAGACGGCCGTCATGAACGGGCGGAGGCTGATCCCGAGCGCGCGGACCATCTCGGCGTCGCGGGTCCCGGCGCGGACCACCATCCCCCACGGCGTCTTCTCGAGGGCGACCCAGAGCCCCACGATCGCCAGGGCGGTGACCGCGATCACGACGAGTCGGTAGCGGGAGTAGACGAAGTCCCCGAACGTGACGAAGCCGCGGAGCGCCTCCGGAATCTGGAAGGGGTGCCCGGAGGCGCCCCAGATGATCCGCACGGCCTGCTCGCCCACCATGGCGAGGCCGAACGTGAAGAGGAGGCCGAGGAGGGGGTCGCCCCGGTAGAGCCGCCGGAGGAAGGCGGTCTCGATCGCCATCCCGATGAGGGCGACGAGCAGCGGCGAGAGCACGAGCGCCCCGCCGAAGCCGGCCAGGCGCTGGGTCTCGAGGGCGAGGTACGCCCCGAGCGCGTAGAAGGCGCCGTGGGCGAGGTTGATTACCCCGCCGAGCCCGAAGATGAGCGAGAGGCCGAGGGCGAGGGTCGTGTAGTAGGCGCCGACGACCAGGCCGTTGGCCAGGTGCTCGAGAAGGATCGGAACCGAGACCGGCGGCAACGCGCTACTCCCTCTCCCTCCCGGGGGAGGGAGAGGGACAGGGTGAGGGTGGGGCGGCTGCCGTCACCCCCTCAGATCGCCGGCAGGTTGCAGGGGTTCTCGGCCTTCGTCGGCTGGATCAGCTCGAGCGACTGGCCCGGCTGCGGCACGGGCTCGACGATCTCGAAGATGTCCCACTGGTCCTTCGATCTGGCCTTGTCCTTGACCCTGACGACGTACATGGTCTGGAGGAGCTGGTGGTCCCAGTCGCGGAACCAGGCCTCGCGCCCCTTCAGGACGTCGAACTTGGCGCCCTTCTCGAGGTGGCGGACGAGGTCGGCGCTCGCCGTGCTCTTGCTCTCGGCGATCGCCTGGAGCGCGATGCGGATCCCGACGTACTCGCCCCACGCCTGGTTGTCCGGCGGCTTGGCGTTCCGCCTGACGAAGCGCTGCGTGAACTCGGGCGAGCCCTTCTCCTTGAGGTCGTGGTACCAGAGGCTCTGCCAGTAGCCGGACAGCGCGTCGATCCCGGCCGCCCAGAAGGGGATGGTGTCCATGACGCCGCCGGCCAGCGGGAACGGCGCGCCGAACTCCTTGTACTGCTTGAGGAACGTGGTCTGGTCGGTCCCCGCGAGGTTCAGGTACACGAAGTCCGGCTTGATCTGGCGAAGCTTCAGGATGTACGAGGAGTAGTCGAGGGTCCCCGTCGCGATCATGTCGTTCCCGAGGTTCACGCCGCCCTGCTCGCCGAGGAACTTCGAGGAGACGCGGTAGAGGTCGTGCCCGAAGGCGTAGTCGGCGGTGAGGAAGTACCACTTCGCGCCCCTGATCTTCCCCTCCCGCGCCTGCCAGAGGCCGATCGTCTTCGTGTACATCGTGTTGCAGCCCTCGACGTGGAAGAGATAGCGCTGGCAGCGCGCGCCCCGCCCCTCGTCGGAGTTCCAGCCGGTGTTGAGGTAGAGGAGCTTCGCCCGCTGGGCGACCTCACTGATCGCAAGCCCCGAGGCGCTCGAGATCTCGCCGATGAGGAACGTCGCCCGGTCGCGCTCGATCAGCTTCTGGGCCTTCGTCACGGCCACGCCTGGGTTCGGCGTGTCCTCGCTCACCAGCTCGACCTTCCGCCCGAGGACGCCGCCCGCCGCGTTCGCCTCGTCCACGGCCATCTGCGCCGCCCGGTAGGCGTAATCCCCGAGGGGGCCGAGGAAGCCCGTCCGCGGGGTGAGGTGCCCGACCTTGATCGCGTCCTGGGCGCGCAGGACCGCCGGGAAGCCGAGCGCCCCCGCGGCGGCCGCCGCGCCGAGCCCGGCCTTGAGCACGTCACGCCGATGCATTGGGATCATGGCTCTCCTCCATCTGGCAGGGGTCCACGGACTGAGGCTCCGACGCCGGGCACCATCGCACGGCGGGATGGGACATGTCAACGGGCCGGAGGTGGGCGGACCCGCGGCGTTGGAAGGGCGGCCGGCGGGTGCGGCACGCGGCGCGCGGGCCGCGGGTCAGGGCTTCAGGCGGCGGAGGAGAGCCTCCAGCTCGTCAGCGGCGTAGAGGCGGTCCTGCTGGAGCTGCTCGTGCTTCTCCCTGAGCTCGTGCAGGGCGCGGCTGGACTCCTCGTGCTCGCGGAGGAGGCCCTGGTGGGCGTTCCGCAGCTCGGTCAGGGCCTGAGCACTCTCGTCGTGCTCCCGGCGCAGGCGCTCGTGGGTCTCCTGGAGCTCCTTGAGCTGGCGCTCGAGCCACTCGGTGCGCGAGCGGAGCTGCTCGTGCTCGCGGGCGAGCTGCTCCACGGACCGCACGAAGGCGTCCCAGTCCGTGACGATCTGCCGGACCACGTCGACGACTTCGCGGAGCGGCCCGACCCTGAGTTCGACCATGGCACTCTCCTCCTGCCGGCCTCGTGTCCGCAGCGGGTAGCCGTCATTCTACCCCGACCGGAGGCCCGATCGGAGTGGGTGGGAGCTAACTGGCTGTTTTTTCGGTTGATTTCGCCGCCGAGAAGACTTGCTCACATGGCGGCCGGCGATCGAGGCGACGTTGACGATGTGGCCGCGGCGCTGCCGCCGCATGTGCGGCAGCACCCGCGCCGCCGGATCGCCGCGATGGCGTGGCGTCCTCTGGCAGCCGGCGCAACGGGTGTCAAGGGTTGACAGCGCCAGGCGCCCGTGGGAGAAGATCGCGGCGATGCTCGGGCTCGGCGACGCGGAGACCATCGCGGCCCTCCGGCGGCGGCTGGCCGCGGCGCGCTACTCGCAGTCGGCGGTCGAAGGGTTGCTCGGCGCGCTCCCCTCCAACCGCGAGCCGGACGCCCCGACCGCGTCAGATCGGAATGCAGGTGAACTGGCCCCCGGTCAGGGTATCCGAGCTGGTGAGCTACTTGTCCGGCTTCCCCCGATCCTTCTCGGGTGGGCCGGCCTCGCGCTCGGGTAGCTCGAGCCGCTCGCCGAAGAGGAGCTTCCCGGCGCCGCCCTTGACGTCGATCCGCGGCGCGAGGTCCTCCAGGCGGACGACGCGGCGCTTGTCGCCCTCAGGCTTGCCGGGCTTGCGCTTCCTCACCGTCGGGCCATCCAGGCCACTACCCCGTGTTGGGGTAGGGGATCGCGACGGGCCCCCCGGGGCTCGGGGTTCTCGTGACGTCCGTCGAGAGTCCGCCCTTCAGGTCCCTCGCCCGCTTGCCCTTCACGGGCAGGTCCTTCGCCGACCGCTTCTTCCCCTTGGGCTGCTTCTTCGCCTTCACGACGGCGTGCCTCCTCCGGGCGGTCGTCCGCTGCACGGCCTGCTCCTCGGGGTACCGCAAGCGGCATGCCACATCGACAGCCCCGCTAAGTGTCTGATCCGCCGACGCCCAGGGTGGTACCCCGTGAGGGTCTGGTCCCGTTTCGAGGCACCCGGTGGCCTCGGGCCGGACCGTTCGGCGTCTCATTCTGGGACCCTCAGCCCTCGAGCTTCCGGTCGAGGGTGGAGCGAGAGACCCCCAGGAGCTTGGCCGCCAGGCGCTTGTTCCCGCTGACCCGCTCGAGGACCGCCCGGATGTGCTGCCGCTCCAGGGTGCGGAGCCGGAGGTCGTCCTCCGGTGCCGCCGGCTCGCCGTCGGCGGCGGCCGCCGGGCCGGGCAGGGCAGGGGCCGACGACTCGTTGCTGTCGAGCAGGATCTCGACCGCCGTCGCCGGGATCACGTCGCCCTGAGTGAGGGCGACGGCCGAGTGGACGACGCGACTGAGCTCCCGGAGGTTCCCCGGCCAGGGGTAGGCGAGGAGGCGATCGGCCGCCGCCTTGTCGAGCCCGGTGACGGTCTTCCCCTGCTTCCGGCCCGCGAGGACGATCTCCGACGCGACGAGGGCCCGGAGGTCGTTCGGGCGGTCGCGGAGCGGCGGGATCGTGATCGTGAGTCCGCTCATCCGGTAGAAGAGGTCCTTCCGGAAGCGCTCCGATTCGATGAAGCGCCGGAGCGGGAGATACGTCGCCGAGACGAGCCGCACGTCGGCGACCTGGATCCGCTCGGAGCCGAGCCGCTCGAACTCGCCGTACTCGACGGCGCGGAGGATCTTGGCCTGGGCGACCGGCGTCATGTCGGCGATCTCGTCGAAGAAGAGCGTCCCGCCGTGGGCCAGCTCGAACTTCCCCTTGACCCGCCGGTCGGCGCCCGTGAAGGCGCCCTTCTCGTGGCCGAAGAGCTGGCTGTCCACGAGCGTGTCCGAGAGCGCCGCCGCGTTGAACGAGACGAACGGCCCCCGGGCCCGCCGCGAGGAGTTGTGGATCGCGCGGGCGAGGAGCGTCTTCCCGGTGCCGGACTCCCCGAGGATCAGGACGGGGAGGTCGGTCTGGGCGGCGAGCCGCGCGAGCTCGAGGCAGCGGAGCATGGCTCCGTCCGCGCTCTGGAACGAGTCCAGGGTGAGGCGCGCGGGGTCGAGGGGCCGCTGGCCGTCCGTCGTCATTTCGCCGGGGGCCCCGCGAGGGTTTCCTGGAGCTGGCGCAGCGGGGCGAAGGCGTAGCTCAGGAGCGAACGCCGGCCGACCACGATCTCCGCCCGGCCCCCCATCCCCGCGACGAGGGCCCGGGGACGCCCGTCCACGAGGACCGCCTCGTCCCCGATCTCGGCGGGCGCGCGGAACCCGGTCGCGTCCTTGGCCGTGAGGCTGGCCGGGCTCACCCACCGGACGGTCCCCCACCGGACGCCGTAGCGCTCGTAGGGGAACGCATCGTAGAGGAGCTTGACCGACTGGCCGGGCAGGATCCGGCCCATCCCCGCAGCGGGGAGGTGCAGCTCGGCCTGGAGGCGCTCCCCCGCGCACGCGAGCTCCGACAGCACCTCGCCGTCCTGGACGACGGCGCCCGGCGCCTTGACGAGGAGCCGGAGGACCGAGCCTCCGCAGGGGGCGCGGAGCGTGAGCTGGTTGCCGCGCGCCTCGACGAGCGCATCGCGAAGCGTCGCCATCCGGATCCGGGCCTTGTCCATCTCCTCCCGGAGCCGCCGCTCCACCTCGACGAACTCGGTCCGGCGCACGTCCGTCTCGTGGCGGAGCTTCTCCACGGCGCCGCGGACCTCGCGCTGGTCGGTCTCGAGCTGCTCCTGGGTCGCCCTCCACTCGACCTCCTGGCTCTCGTGGTCGGCGCGGAGCTGCGTGACCTTGAGCTGCGCCACGGCAAGCTGGCGCTCGAGCTGCTCGAGGTCGAGGGCGGTCTTGGTCGCCTCGATCTGCGGGCGGATGTACTCGACCCAGGAGAGGAAGCCGTGCTCGTAGCCCCACTTGTGCCGCTCGGCCAGTTCCTTCGCCAGGGCGAGGTGCTGCGTCTTGAACTCGATCTCGGCCCGGGCGCTCGCGACCTCCGCCTCGGCGATTCGGAGGCTCGCCTCGTACCGGGCCAGGCGGATCGCGCGGGCCTGGCGGTGGCTCTCGAGCTTCTGGGCGAGGTTGTCGCGCCGCTCGGCGAGCCGCCGCCCCTCCTCGGCGTGCGCGGACCGCTGGCTCTCGTGCTTGGCCCGGGCGTTCGTCAGGCTCTCCCGGGCGCCCTCGAGCTGGGTCTCCAGCGCCCGCAGCTCCGCGGACTGGTCCCCGATCGTCTCGGACCGGAGCACGAACAGGGGCTGGCCCTTCGGGACGGCGGCGCCCTCGCTCGCCCGGACCTCGACGACCGTGCCGGGGCGCGGGGCCCGGACCGGATCCCCGCCCTGGACCGGCACGAGGACGAACGGGCTCGAGACGCTCTCGGGGACGTGGACCAGGACCGCGGTGGCGCCCGCCCCGATGGCGAGGACGATGAGGACCCAGGCGAGCCCCCGCGCGGCCCAGTGGGGCGGCGTCGCGTCGAGGTACGGGGCCTCGTCCGGCTCAGGCTCGTCCAGTCGGCTTCGGTCAGCCATGACGGCGGGTTACCCTTTACTCCCTCGGACGCCTCTCAAAGCCCGAGCTGCTGGCTCACCAGGCTGATGCGCACGCACGCCAGGCCGAGGCCCGAGCAGCCCCAGGACGCAGGGAGGAGGCGGGCCGAGGCGTATGCCGCATACGTTGAGGTCCGCCGACGACCCCGCCGGAGGGACGGGACGCCCGCGAGGCCGCAGGCCGAGCGCGTCCCGGCGAGCTGGAGGACGACGGGATGCGACGGTTATCGGCATGGCGTCAAAGCCCGAGCTGCTGGCTCACCAGATAGTAGTAGAGCCCCTGGCGCTCCATCAGCTCGTCGTGCGTCCCCTGCTCGACGAGCCGTCCCTTCTCGAGCACCAGGATCAGGTCCGCGTCCCGGATCGTGCTCAGGCGGTGGGCGATGACGAACGACGTCCGCCCCGCGAGGAGCTGGTCCAGGTTCTCCTTGACCGCCCGCTCGGACTCCGTGTCGAGCGAGCTCGTGGCCTCGTCGAAGACGAGGACCGGCGGGCGCTGGTAGATCGCCCGGGCGATGGCGACCCGCTGGCGCTGGCCGCCGGAGAGCGCGATGCCCGTCTCGCCGATCCGCGTGTCGTAGCCGAGCGGGAGCCGCTCGATGAACTCGTGGACGTTCGCGACCCGCGCGGCCCAGAGGACGTGGTCCATGTCGGGGTCGGGCTCGCCGAAGGCAATGTTCCGGGCGATCGTGTCGTCGAAGAGGTGGTTCTCCTGGAGCACGTAGCCGACTTGCCGCCGGAGGTCGCGGTAGTTCAGCGTCCGGAGGTCCACGCCGTCGTAGAAGATCGTCCCCTCGGTCGGCTCGAGGAGCCCGGCCAGGCACTTGACGAGCGTGGTCTTCCCCGAGCCGCTCCGGCCGACGAGGGCGACGGTCTTGCCGGGCGGCGCGTCCACGCTCAGGCCCTCGAGGATGGCCGGGGACTCCGGGCCGCCGTAGCGGAAGCCGACGTTCCGGAGCGTGATCTTCCCCTCGAGCGTCCGCACCGGGATGAGGTGGGAGTGGTCGGCGCCCTGCTCCGGCTCCTGCTCGAAGACGTCGTTCAGACGGTCGAGGAGGACCGAGGCGAGCTGGAGGTTGTCCCAGAGGCTCAGGAGGACGCCGATCGGCCCGTTGGCGAGGGCGACGAGCGAGTTGAACGCGACGAGCCCGCCGATCGTGAGCCGGCCCTGCATGACCTGGTGGGCGCCGACCCACAGGAACAGGGCGACCGAGAGGAACGTCACGGTCTGGATCGCGCCGTCGTAGACCATGACGGTGAAGTCGGCGCGGAAGCGCTTCCGGGAGATCGCGTGGAACTGGTCGAGCATCATCTCGCGGAACGCGCCCTCGGCCCCCATCGCCTTGACGGTCTCGATGCCCCGGATCGCGTCGATCTGGTGGGATCGGTAGCGGCCGAAGGCCTCCTCCAGGCTGTCGAAGATCGGGCGGAGCCACTTCGCCGAGAAGCGCATGAGGAGCGCGTAGAGGGGCGCGGTTGCGAGGAAGACCCCCGCGAGGAGCGGGCTGTAGACGAACATGAGCGCGAGCGCCGCCGCGAGCTGGACCAGGGCCGTCAGCCCGCTCACGCCGTTCTGGACGAGGAACTCGCGGGCCTGCCGGAGCCCCTCGAGCCGGCGCTGGATGTCGCCCGTCCGCCGGGCGTTGAAGTAGCTCATCGGCAGCGCGAGGAGCTTCCGCGTCAGGAAATCGAGCGTGGCCGAGTCGATGTGGACGGCGGCGAAGCTCAGGAGGTAGCGCTGGATGACCATGGCCACGGTCATGAAGCCGAGGACGCCGAGCATTGCGAGCATGAGCACGCGGAGGAGCCCGACGTCCTGGTCCACCAGCACGCGGTCCACGATCACCTGCGTGAACACCGGGAGGACCATCTGCAGCGCGCTGATGATGACGGCGAGCCCCGTCGCCTTCGCCATGACCCCGGTGAACGGGTGGAGGAACGGCCAGAGCCAGGCGGTGCTCGACCGGCCCTCCGGCGCCCGCTCGAAGCTCGTCGTGTAGTCGAACAGCGCCGCGTACCCCGTCCACTTCGCCTCGAGCTCCTTGCGGGGAAGCCGCCGCGGCCCGATGCCCGGGTCCGCGACGCCGACGCGGTCCCGCTCGACGTCGTAGAGGACGACCCAGTGGTTGCCGCCCCAGTGGATGATCGCGGGGAGCGGCATCTGGTCGAGGTTTCGCATCGAGGCCTTGACCGAGCGGGCGGCGAGCCCGAGCTCCGTCGCGGCGTGGCAGAGGGCCTTCAGGCTCGTGCCGTCGAGGCTCGTGTGGACCAGCGCCCGGATCCGGGCCAGGCTCACGGCCCGCCCGAAGTGGCGGCAGACCATGGCGAGCGCGGCGGCGCCGCAGTCCATCTCGTCGATCTGGCGGACGAAGGGGATCCGGCGGATGCGCGCCGGGCGCTTGACGAAGTGGCCCTCGCGGCTGGCGAAGGGGCCGACAGGCGGCTCCTCGCGCGGGGCGGACTCCTCCTCGACCCGCTCGACGTGCCGCGGGCCCACCTTCTCGTGGACCGCGACCTCCGCCGGCAGGAGCTCCTCGGCGAAGTCGAGCGGGACCCGCGCGACGTGCTTGTAGTCGTACTGGGCGACCCGCTGCTCGATCTGGGCCTTGAACTCGGGATAGGCCTGGACCAGCCGCGAGAACGTCGCCGGGGTCAGCCGCAGGAGGCGGCCGGGGGAGGCGGCCTCGACGCTGGCCGCCCGGCGTGCGCCCTTGAACACCGACATCTCGCCGAAGAAGTCGCCGCTCCGGAGGTACGCGACGTAGCGGCGCTGGCCCTCCTCCTCGACGAAGGCGCGGAGGCGCCCCTCCTCGACGATGTACATGGGCCCGGGCTCGTCGCCCTGGCGGATCACGAGCTCCTCGCGCGCGACCGCTACGGGCTCGAGCTCGTCGAGCATCGTCCGGAGCGCGTCGCTCGGGAGCCGGCCGAAGGGCGTGTACGCCCGGAAGAAGTTGTGGAGGCGGCGGTGCTTGACCTGGAGCTCGAGGTAGGTCCGCAGCTCGGGGTGACGCTGGAGAAGGGCCGCCACCACGGAGCGGTCGAGGCGGAGCACCTCCACGTCGGTGCTGGCCCGGACGGTCGCCATCCGGCGGCGCGCCTCGAGGAGCCCCATCTCGCCGAAGCTGTCGCCGGGTCGCAGGACGTTCAGCGAGACCTCCTCGCCGGTCGTGCCCGTCTTGACGACGCGGGCCCGACCCGAGACGAGGACGTAGAGCGCGTCCGCCTCCTCTCCCTCGCGGACGATGGGGGCGCCGAAGGGGAAGGACGCCGGCACGAAGCTGTCCACGACGAGGCTCCGGATGTCCGGCGGGAGGAAGCGGAGGATCGGGAGGTCGCGGAGCGCGGAGTGCGCGTCGGTCACGACGAGCAATCCCTAGGGGCGGCTATGCCACGTCACGCGTCTCGACACCTCATGCTCGAGGAGGCCCGCCAGCACGGCCTCGGCCGCGCGTCGGCGTGTGTCCGCATCCTCCGCCGACGGGACGACCTTGTCAACCACGAGGATCAGGGCGTACCCCTCGCCCCAGGGCAGCGGGCCCACCAGCTCGCCCTTCCGGGCCGCGACGAAGCGGTCGCGGTGCTCGGCGGGGAGCTCGTCGAGGTACCACCGGCCCGCCTGGACCTCGGTCTTCGCCTGGTCCGCCACCTCGTCGAGCCCGAGCCCGTCCTCGCGGACCGCCAGCGCCGCCTCCCGGGCCATCTCCTCGTCCGGGAGGGCGAGGCAGCGGCCGTCGAAGCGGACCCAGTCGAGGCGGTGGGGTTCGAGGGCGGCCTGGATCGCGCGTGGGGTCACGGCCCGGGTCACGAACCGCCGGAAGCCCACCTCGAGCCGGGCGAGCATCCCGGCCCGGGGGTCGGCCGGGTCGGCCCCGGCGTCCGTGAGCAGGCGCCGGGCCTCGGCCGCGACCGTCGCGTCGTCGGACTCGGGGGCCTCCTCGGCCAGGCGGGCCTGGATCGCCGCGCGGGCCGCCAGCTCCTGCGCCCAGCGCTGGAGTCGCCCGGAGCAGACCGCGTCGCTCCAGAGCACGGCCTCGACGTCCTCGTCCTCGATCTCGTACTCGGCCAGGACCTCGTCGGCTTCCTCCGCCCCCTCCCGCCGGAGCAGGTCGCGCCGGATGTAGTCCGTCCAGGCCTCCTCGTCGAGGCCCCAGCGCGCAAGCCAGGCCTCCATCTCCTCGGCGCTGACGAGGTCGCGGGCATAGCGGAACTCGTTCGCCGCCGCGTCCTCCGTGTCCTCGTCGGGCCACTCGTCGCGGTCGTCGGCGCGCGCGGCGCAGGCGAGCCCGAGCCGCGCCTCCGCCTTGAGCGCCGCCCACTCCCCCCAGAGGCGAGCCGCCAGGACGACGTCGCTCCAGGCGTAGGTGCGGTCGCCGACCGCGAAGACGGCGTGATCCAGCGGCGCGTCCATGGCCCCGGAGCCTGTCGGCCGGGCGGCCCTCAGGCGGTCAGGTCCACGAGGACCTTCATGACGGGACCCCCGGCGAGGGCCTGCTCCATCCCCTCCTGGAGGGCCTCGAGCGGGATGCGCCGGCTGACGAGCGGGGCGAGCGGCACGGCGTCCGCCGCGGCGAGGCGGATCGCCTCTTCCCAGTCCTCCCGGGCGTAGAGGCGGCTGCCGTGCATCGCGAGCTCGCGGAAGAACATCCGGTAGAGGTTCACGGGCATCGGCTCCGCGTGGATC
The DNA here is from genome assembly GCA_964416315.1 of uncultured bacterium. Lineage (GTDB taxonomy): Bacteria > Methylomirabilota > Methylomirabilia > Rokubacteriales > DASRDR01 > CAYQDR01. The sequence goes on along the minus strand of CAYQDR010000013.1, from coordinate 25,218 downwards.
GCGACGATGCTGACCGTGCCCCAGACCCGGACGACGTCGGTCATCACGCGCACCGCCACGGGGTTGCCGGTGACCTCGAAGGCCACGTCCACGCCGTCGCCGCCCGTCCAGTCGTTCGCGAACCGCACCACGTCGCGGCCCGGCCCCACGGTCTCGAGGCCGAGCTTCGCGAGCATCTCGAGGCGGAAGGGGTTGACCTCGACGACGGCCACGCGGGCGCCGCGCTGGCGGCTGACCAGGGCGATGAGCGTCCCGATGGGCCCACCCCCGAAGACGAGGACGGCGTCGCCGGCCTTCACCCCTGCGCGGCGGACGTCGTGCGTGGCGACCGCCAGCGGCTCGATCAGCGCCGCGTGATCGTCGGGGAGCGAGTCCGGGACCCGGAGGAGGCGCGCCGCGGGCACGGTCCAGTACTCCTGCATCCCGCCGGGGAGGTCCACGCCGAGGACCTTCAGGTCGTAGCAGATGTAGGCGGCGCCCATCCGGCACGCGCGGCAGGTCCCGCAGAACTTCAGGGGCTCGACGACGACGCGGTCGCCGGCCTTGAAGCCGCTCCCCGCCGGCGCCACGGTGACCTCGGCGAAGGTCTCGTGGCCGATGACGCCGCCCTTCGGGACGCGGTGGTCGAGGTGACCCTGGAAGATGTGGAGGTCGGTGCCGCAGATCCCGACGCGGCGGACCCGGAGCAGCGCCTCGCCCGGCCCCGGTGCGGGCACGGACGCCGTCCCGGGCACGAACGTCCGCGCCCCCTGGTAGAACACCGCGCGCATCGTGCGGCCTTTCATCTCGGCCCCCCGGCGATGGCAGACCTCCTTCAGGTTGCCCGCCGAACCCGCGGCGCCTCAGCCGCCACCGAGCTCCTTGCGGACGATCCGGGCGCCGGCGGCGAGCGCCGTGATCTTGCCGTTGCACATCCCGCGCGGGCTCCAGCCGAAGCCGCAGTCGGGGTTCACGTAGAGCTTCTCGGCCGGCCAGACCTTCAGGATGCGGCGGATCCGGTCGGCCACGTCTTCGGCCGTCTCCGGGTAGAAGCCCTTGACGTCGATCACCCCGGCGCCCAGCTCCCGGCCCTCCCTCGCGTACTGCGCGACGAAGTCCAGCTCGGCCAGCTCGCGGCTCGCGAACTCGAGGACGAACTGGTCGCAGCGCGCCTCGAGGAGCCCGGGGAAGTGCGGCCGGTAGGTCCGGTTGAAGCGCGAGCGGCCGAAGCGGTTGCCGAAGCAGATGTGGAAGGCGAGCTTCGCCTTGACGCCCTCCGTCGCCCGATTGAAGAGCCGCGCCATCTCCTGGCCTGAGACGTTGCCGCGCGCCGGCTCGTCGATCTGGATGAAGTCGGCGCCGGCCACGACGAGACCCTTCAGCTCCTGGTTGATCACCTCGGCAAACCGCTCGGCCACGTCCACGACCCCCTTGTAGACCGTCCCCGGGTGGATGCGCGAGCCGAAGGTCAGCGGGCCGGCGCAGGTTGCCTTCGTCGCGCGGGTCGTGTGGGCCTTGAGGTAGGCGAACTCCTGGACGATGCCGAGGCCGGTGTCGGGCACCTCGATCTTCCCGACGGCCTCGTAGCGAGCCTGCTGGTCGTAGCCCCACGGCCCGGCCTTGCGCCGGACGGGAAGGGGCTTGATGCCCTTGATGATTGCGTAGTAGGAGTCCACGTACCCGTCGAGCCGCCGGACCTCGCCGTCCGTGATGAGGTCGAGCCCGGCCCGCTCCATGTCGCGGATCGCCGTGTCGGCGGCGTCGTCGAGCATTTCCTCGAGGTCGGCGGCTCCCAGCTCGCCGGCCTCGAAGGCCTTGACGGCGACGTACCACCAGCCGGCCTTGCCGTGGGAGCCGACGACGGTCGCGGGGATGAGCGGAAGCGGGGTCGCGGGCATCGGCTTCTCTCCTCCAGGCGGTGGACGCGCAGGCCTCGGGCGGCCGGGCTGACGCGAAGATACACCACGCCCACCAGGAGCGGCAAGCTCGCCCTCGACCTCGCGGGGCGGCCCTCTAGGCGTGGGGGACCCCCGGCCGGATGTCGCGCCCGAGAAAGTAGTTGAGCCACGACGAGGTGGCGCTGAGCGAGCGGTCGGGCGGCGGGACGTAAACGCGCAGGGCGTCTGGCCGTCCGGCCCGCTTGGCGCTCTCGTAGACCTCGATCCAGACGCAGGCCTTCCGCTCCACCTCGCACCAGCCGTCCATGGAGCCGCCGCAGGCGCCGTTCCGCTGGTCCTTCGGGCAGGTCATCGGGCAGACGTATTCGGTGTAGGAGAGGACGCAGTTGCCGCACTCCTTGCAGCCGAAGAGGGGGATCTTGATCGCCTGCTCGACGGTGCGCGTGAGGGTGACGAGGCCCGGGCGGCGGACCATGGCGGTGGCGACGCGGCGGAGCAGCGCGTGGAGCCGGGTGCCCGGCGTCGGCGCCACACGGCTCAGCGCGCGGAACACGCGCTGGCGGACGAGGGGAAAGCGCCACCAGGGCCGGCCGGGCGCGCCCGGCTCGTAGAGGCGGAACCCCTCGTGACGCCCGATCGAGAGCGCGTCGGCAGCGTGCTTCCAGTGGGGCGCGAGGGCTTCGGCGCGCGCCAGGAGCTGGACGAGCTCGCGCGGGCGGCGGGTGAGGCCGACCACGTAGACGCCGGCGTAGCCGAGCCCGCGCAGGACGGCGATGAGCTGGGCCGTCCGCTCGAGCGCCGCCGCGTGCCCGCCGTCGGGCGCCCCCGACTCGCGGCGCACCGCGGCGAGGAGGGCGGGCGCGATGGTGCAGCCGGCCAGCTCCCCGGCCGCGAGCTTCTCGGCCACGCGGCGCGTGAGGACGGCGACGCAGCCGATCAGCGGCAGGCCGGGGCAGTGCTCGTCCCGGTAGCGCGCGAGCTCCGCGAACTTCGCGACGTCGTAGCCGAGCTGCGTGATCACGAGATCGGCACCGGCGGCGCGCTTCTTCTCGAGCTTCACGTACTGCAGCAGGGTCTCCGCCTCCGTGTGCTTGAACGGGGAGACGGCCACGGCGATGTGGAACGGGAATCCGGCCGCGCGGCGCTCCGCGATCATCGCCGTGAGCTGGACCGAGTCCAGGTCGAAGCGGGGACGCACCGTGGTGCGCTCGACCGGCCAGTCACCCGTCATGGCGAAGACGTTCTCGAGGCCGAGCGCCTGGAGCCGGTCCAGCTCCCGCGCCAGCCCGCGCCGGTCCATCCAGACGCAGGTGAGGTGGACGTTGGGCGTGAGCCCGACGTCGGCGACGGCCCGCGCAACCGGGATCGGGTCCTCGCCCGGGTGCCCGCCGGCGTTGCTCGTGATGCTGGCGCTGGCGACCTGGGGCACGGCGGCGAGCGCCGCGGCGGTGCGGGCGTGGTCCGCGATCCGGCTGCCCCGGGCCGGCGTCAGCTCCACCAGGACGGCGAACTCGCCGCGGACGAGCCGCTGCCGGAGCCGGTTGACGGTGATCCGGTTCACGCGGCGCCGAGCTCCCGGCGGACGAGGGCGGTCCCCTCGACCATGGCCCGGAGCTTCCGGAACGCGATCTCCTGTGGGACGTGGAGAAGCCCGCAGTCCGGATTGACGTGGATCCGATCCGGCGGGAGCAGGGCGAGCGCCGCGCGGATCCGCTCGGCGACGGTGGCCGGCGACTCGACGTCGGCGGACTTCACGTCGATCACGCCGAGCCCCAGCTCGAACGGGCACTTCCACTCCCGGAGGAGCTCCAGCTCCTCGTAGCCGCGGCGGGCGAACTCGAGCGCGAGCTGGTGGATCTCGGCGCCGAGGATCCGCGGGAAGAGGTACCGGTAGGAGCCTTCCCAGGTGGGCTTGCCGTAGCGGTTCCCGTAGCAGACATGGAGGCCGATCTTCGCCGCGACGCCCTCCACCGTCACGTTGAGGACCCGCACGCCCCAGTCGAGGTCGTCCGGGAACCCGGAGTAGTAGGGCTCGTCGATCTGGATGTAGGTCGCGCCGGCCCGGACCAGCTCGCGCAACTCCATGTTGAGGACCCGCGCGATGTCCAACGCCAGCGCCTCCTCGCTCGGGTAGTGCTCGTTGCGGATGCGCTTCACGAGGCAGTGCGGCCCCGTCACCGTGAACTTGACGGCGCGGACCGTGTTGCGCAGGAGGAACTCCAGATCCGCCGTGAGCCGCAGCGGGCCCATCGGGACCTTGCCCCGGACCGCGGCGTCGTAGAAGTCGTAGTAGAAGCGCTTGGACGCGTGGTCTACCTGCACGCCCGGCAGCCGCGCGACGAAGTAGTCCACCATGTTGTCGCGGCGGAGCTCGCCGTCGGTCACGATGTCCAGGCCCGCCATCTCCTGGTCCTTGATCGCGGCCTTGACCACGGCGTCGTGGATCTCGTCGAGCTCGTGGGCGCTGATCCGCCGGAGGAAGAAGTCGGTCTTCAGGCGCTCGAGCCAGCCGGGCATCGAGTACGACCCGACGCCGGTCGTGGGGAGGAGCGGCAGGGGGCGAGCAGCCATGGCTCAATCCTTCAGCGAGGTGTTGAGGATCCGGATGGCCGAGCCCGGGCGGTAGAGGAACGGCGCCCAGTGCAGCCGGTAGCCCAGGCGGTCGGCCGCGGTCCGGAGCAGGGCCCCGTTGACCCAGTTGACGATACTGCCATCGAGCTTGCCCGGGCCGCGAAAGCCGCGGCCGTACTCCGCGAGGTCGGTGACGAAGAGGTCCTGGACCTGAAGCGTGCCCTTGGGGTGGAGGAGGGGCAGCGTCCGCACGAACGACTGCACCGCGCCGTTCGAGAGGTGGCAGCGGAGGTCCCCCGGCCAGCCCTCGAGGACTTCGGCGAGAACCTCGGGGTCCAGCCCGGGGATCAGCGCCGGGTCTCGCACGTCCGTCGGGACGTAGCGCTCCTCGAGTCGAACGAGCTGCCAGAGGTCACGCCAGAAGCCCACACCCTGGGTGGGGTCGGGGGAGGCCTCGGGACCGATCCTGAGGAGCAGGTCGACCTGGCGGAGCAGCGCCTCCGGCTCGACCCCGTACCGCTGCCCGACCTCCACGGCCGCCTCGCGGCCGACGTAGGCCCGCGCCTCGACGAGGTAGAGGCGACCGTCGCGTTTGGCGACCTCGTCCGTGGGCAGGTTGTCGTAGACGTTCGAGATGTGGACGCACAGGATCTTGTAACGGAGGAATCCGAGGCTCCTGAGCGGGTCGGTCGCGTTCAGCCCGAGGAAGGACACCTTGTCGGCGTGCCGGAGGACGTTCCCGTGGGCGCGGTCGAGCATCGGCATCGAGTAGTCGGAGAGGAGGAAGCGTACGCGGCCGTAGTAGTCCTTGCCGTGGGAGTCGGCCAGGTCGCGGAAACGGTCGAGCCAGAGACCCGCGCGCTCGCCCGTGCCCGCCCCGATCTCGAGGACGAAGAGCTCCGGGGGCAGGGCTCCGCGCTTGTCGAGCGCGCGGAGCCCCTCGAAGAACTGCTGGACCGCCTCCTCCACCTGGGCGGGGTTGGAGGCGTCGGACTTGCCGCCGGGGAGCGCCGCCTCGAAGGGCCGCTTGAGCGTCGTCTCCCACCGCTCGATCTCTCGCCAGTAGAGCGCGTTGAAGCGCCAGATGACGCTCCGGCGGAGCGGCACGAACTCCTCCAGGTAGAGCCGGTCGGGCGCCGGAGCGGGCAGCGCGGCCAGGCGGCGGAGCGCGCGGTCGGCGAGGTGCTCGAGGCGATCGGCCTCGGCCTGCCGGAGGTCCACGGCCAGCTCCCGCACGGCCGGAGCTTCTCCGGGACCGACGGATCGGCGGTCCACGACCGGCTCGCGGAAGGTGTGGCGGTACTGGCACCAGTCGAAGGCGACGTGGAGGCCGGCGAGGGGCAGCCCGTCCGCGCGCGAGCGCTCGACGGCGCGCAGCACCGCCGCGACGGCCGCGTCGGCCGGCGGCGCCTTCGGGTTGTGCAGGTAGCCGAGCTCGACCCGCATATGGAGCTCCACCTGGACCCGCGGGGGCGAGGTCAGCGGGCCGGCCGGCCCCCGATCACGCCCATCGCTGCCGGGCTTCCGCCGACCTCCGCGGGCGATCCCGCATAGATGATCTCTCCCCGCTCGAGAACGTACAAGCGGCTCGTTTCCGGCGGGACGTGGTGGAGATTCGACTCCGCGAGGAGGATGCCGCAGCCGAGCCCGGCGATCGCGGCGATCGCCTCCCGGATCTGGGGGATGATCGCGGGCGAGAGCCCCTCGAACGGCTCGTCGAGGAGGAGCAGCTCCGGGTCCAGCGCGAGCGCCCGCGCGATCGAGAGCATCTTCCGCTCGCCGCCGGAGAGCCGCGTGCCCCCGCGCGCGCCGTACTCCCGCAGTCGGGGGAAGACCGCCAGCGCGCGCTCCACGCGCTCCGCGCCCGGCCGCGCCGTCGCCCGCGACCAGGTGGCGATCTCGATGTTCTCGGCGACCGAGAGGTCGCCGAAGATCCCGCTGTCCTCGGGCGCGAACCCCATCCCGAGCCGGGCGATCGCGTGGGTGCGGAGCGCCGTGAGGTCGTGCCCGCGGAACTCGATGCGGCCGCCCGCGGGCCGCCGGTAGCCCATGATGGTCCGGAGCAGCGTGGTTTTGCCGGCGCCGTTCCGTCCGACCAGCGAGACGATGCGGCCCGGCTCGACGGCGACCGAGACGTTCCGGAGGATGTGGCTCCCCTCGATGACCACGTGGAGCCCGCCGATGTTCAGCATCAGGTCGGCCGCCATTCCGGCGGGCGCCCGATGACGGCGGCGACGACCGCCTCGTCCGCCCGGATCACTTCGGGCGGAGCGTCCGCGAGCACGCGTCCCTGGTGGAGGGCGACGATCCGGTCCGAGTACCCGAAGACGATGTCCATGTCGTGCTCGACCTGGATGATCGCCCGGATGCCGATCCGCTTCGAGGCGGCGACGAGCGTCTCCATGACGGCCGTCTTGTCCCGCGTCGAGACGCCGCTGGTCGGCTCGTCGAGGAGGATCACCTCCGGGCGCAACGCGAAGGCCGAGGCGACGTCGAGGAGCTTCTTGTCGCCCTGGGCGAGGTGGCGGGAGGGGAGCTCCGCGCGGTCCGCGAGCCCGAAGAGGGCGAGGACCTCGAGCGCCTGTTCCCGGACCTCGCGGTCCGCCGCGAGCGCGGCGAAGAGGCGCCGGCCGCGGCGGAGCCGTGCGACGATCGCGACCTGGACCATCTCCAGGACCGTCAGCGCCGGGAAGATGCTGACGAGCTGGAAGCTCCGCGCCATGCCGAGCCGCGCGAGCCGGACCGGCCCGATGCCGCCGATGTCCCGCCCCTTGAAGCGGACCGTGCCGGCGTTCGGCCGGAGGAGGCCGGCGAGGACGTTGATGAGCGTCGTCTTCCCGGCGCCGTTCGGGCCGATGACGGAGACGAACTCGCCCTCGCGGACGGCGAGGCTCACGCCGTCGAGCGCGCAGACGTCCCCGTAGAGCTTCCGGATCCCGACGGCCTCGACGATGGCGGCGTCGCGGCTCATGTGGCAGAGCCCGGGGACCGGGCGACGAAGCTCATGAGGCCGCCCGGCGCGAAGATCACGATCGCGGCGAGGATGGCGCCGAAGACGAGGCGCCAGTAGGGGATGAGCGACATCACCTGGTCCTGGAGGTGGATGAAGACGAGGGCCCCGAGGGCCGGGCCGAAGAAGTGGCTGAAGCCGCCGAGGAGCGTCATGAACACCATGTTCCCGGAGTGCGTCCAGTAGGCGAGGCTCGGATCCACCTGGCCGGTGGTCGGGGCGAGCAGGGCCCCGCCGACGGCGGCGTAGGCGGCGGAGATGACGAACGCCGCCCAGCGATGGCGCGCCACGCTCACCCCGAGCGACGCCGCCTTCTCCGGGTTCTCCCGGATCGAGCGGAGGCAGAGCCCGAACGGCGACCCCACGATCCGCCACATCACGACCGCGGCGATCAGGAGCACGGCCGAGGCGTAGTAGTAGTAGTGCACCGTGAGGAACTGGATCTTCGGCACCGCGGCGAGGTCCCAGCCGAGGAGCGACGGCCGGAGGACCCGCATCCCCTCGTCGCCGCCCGTGACGTGGTAGAACTTCATGAGAAACGAGTGGAAGAGCATCGCGAAGGCGAGCGTGAGCATGGCGAAATAGATCCGCGCGTACCGGACACACAGGGCGCCCACGGGCGCGGCGACGGCCGCGCCGGCGACCGCGGCGACGACCAGGATCAGCTCCATCGAGCGCACGCCGAAGTGCGACGTGAGGAACGCGGCGGCGTAGGCGCCCAGCGCGACGAAGAGCGAGTGCCCGAACGAGAGCAGCCCCGTGTAGCCGAAGAGGAGGTTCAGCCCGAGCACGATGATCGCGTACCCGAAGAACATGAGCATGTGGGTGGCGTAGTACGGGGACGCGGCGAGCGGATAGGCGAGGACGGCCGCGACCGCGGCGCCGACGACGACCCGGGCGGCCGTCATGCGGCGGCCTCCCCGAAGAGCCCGCGCGGGCGGAAGACCAGCACCGCGATCACGATCAGGTAGATGAGGAGCATCTCGAGCTCCGGGTAGGTTGCGATCGCGATCGCCCGCAGCACGCCGACGGTGAGCGCCCCGGCCGCCGCGCCCCGCATGCTGCCGAGCCCGCCGATCACGACGACGGCGAACGCCTCCACGATCAGCTCCACCCCCATCTCGCTCATCGCCGCGGTGGAGGGGATGACGAGCGCGCCGCCGAGCGTCCCCAAGACCGTGCCCAGCGTGAAGACGCGGGTGTAGACGCGCCGCATGTCCACGCCGACCGCCTCGCTCATCTCCCGGTTCTCGGCGGTGGCGCGGATGATCCGGCCGAAGCGCGTCCGCGTCAGCACGAAGCCGATCAGGACGGCGATGGCGAGGCTCGCCCCGATCACGAGCAGGTTGTAAACGGGCACCTGGGCCCCGAGGAGGCGGACGTTGCCGTAGATGAGGTAGAGGCCCCCCGTCGAGACCGGCGACGTCCCCCACACGAGCCGGGTCACGTCCTCGAGCATGAGGACGACCGCGAAGGTCAGCAGGAGCTGGAACGCCTCGTCGCGGTCGTAGACGAACCGCAACAGGCGCTCGACCACGGGCCCGACCACGGCCAGGGCGAGGCCCCCCGCGATGAGCGGGAGGATGAACAGCCCCGGCGGGAGCCCCGCGTCCAGCGCCCACCGGACGCAGGAGACCCCGAAGTAGGCGCCGAGGGCGTAGAAGCTGCCGCAGGCGAGGTTGAAGATCCGCTGGACGCCGAAGACGACCTGGAGCCCGGCGGCGACCAGGAAGAGGATCGCGGCGTGGAAGACGCCGCTCAGCAGGATGTTCGTCGCGTCAGCGACCATCGGCTTCGGCGGCTGGCGCCCCGGGTCCTGTCGCCGGCCTCGCCCCGCGCGCCCGGGCTCGTCACCCGCTTACCTCCTTCCGCGATCCGCGGAATCGCGGAAGGAAGCTAAGGGGGTCCCCCTTCGCCCGGGACCCCGCGGGGCTCGCCCGGCGCCACCCGCGGCGCGGCCGCCTCAGGGCCTCCAGAGGTCCAGCTTGGCGATCCAGTCGTAGAGCTTGCTGCCCGAAGGCTTCTGGATCCGGGCCGTGGGGAGCTCCTCGACCGGGTCGATCGTCACGAAGTCGTAGCGGTTCCGGTGGGTCGTGACCCCCTGGTAGAAGGTACCGACCATGATGTTGTCCTCGCGGTACGAGCGCGTCGCCGACAGCGACTCGACCGGGAGGTTCGGAAGCGCCGCCGCGACCTGCTCGCGGGTCGGCCACTTCCCGGCCGCCGCGTAGGCCTTCTCCACGGCCGCCTTGTAGACGGCGACGGTGAAGTAGGCGTGGTCGCACTCGTAGGGTGGGTACTCGTTGAACTTCGCCTGGTAGTCGCGGACGAACGCCTTGAGGAGCGGGCTCGCCTTCGGATGGTCGAAGTACATCGAGTTGTAGCCGAGGATGAGCCCCTCCGGGGTGAAGCTCTTCTTCAGGGAGTCGTGGACGCCGCCCCCGGTCGTGAAGCACGCCTTCATCCTGGCGAACAGGTTCACGGCCGCGGCCTGCTTCATGAAGATCGTCGTGTCGCCGGACCAGAAGGAGGACATGAGGAGGTCCGGGTTCGCCCGCTGGATGGCGGCGATGTGGGAGGTGAAGTCGGTGGCGCCGAGCTTCGGCCAGAGGTCCAGCACCGGCCGGATGTTGGGGTTGTAACGCTTGAGGAGCGTGGTGTACGCCTCCCAGCAGTCGCGCCCGTACGAGTAGTCGTTGTTGATGCCGGCGACCGTCCGGACGTCCTTGAAGTACTTGGCGGTCATGATGGCGCCGCCGATCGCCTCCGCCTCGTTGTCCACCGACCGGAAGGCGTAGCGGGTCTTGGGCATCGACTCCTCGACACCCTTCTGCGTGGTCGAGTCCCAGGCGAGCCAGAGCATCTGGAGCTCCTCGGCCACGGGGCCCAGCGCGAGGCCGACGCCCGTCGAGACCCCGCCCGTGATCATCTCCACTTTTGCCTGCAGCGCGAGCTTGCGGAAGCGCTCGACCGTGTCCGTCGGGGACGACTCCTCCTCGACGACCAGCTCGACCTTCCGGCCCAGGATCCCGCCGGCGGCGTTGGCGCGCTCGGCCCACCACTGGACCCCGCGGAGCCCGGCCTGCCCGACCGGGGCGGTCACGCCCGCGGCCGCCGCGACAACGCCGATCTTCAATGGATCGGCGGGCACGCCCGGCCGCGGCTAGGCCTCGGCCCGCCGCTCGCGCGCGGCGAGGCTGCCCGCCGTCACGGCGGTGGCCCCGATTCCCCTGAGGAACGCTCGCCTCGTCGTCGCCATGGTGTCCTCCTGCGTGCCACAGCCTCCCTCTCCCCCGCTTGGGGGAGAGGGCAGGGTAAGGGGGAACCTGGTGGAGCGGCCCGTCAGGCCGGAACCAGGACGAAGCCTTCCATGAGCCGCCGCGCCGTGCGGTAGACGGTCACCTTCTCGGCGACGGGTGCCCCGTCGGGGCCGCACGCGACGCTCGCGGCCACCGGCAGGACGCCCGACGGGTGCCCGATCCGGACGTCGCCCGCGGGGCCGAGTGCGGCCGCGGCCTCGTGGACGAGGCTTCCCTCGATCCGCGCGGCGACGGCGAGGCACATCGCGCCGGTGAGCGCGAAGGCGCGGTGGACCTTCCCCATGGAGACGACGCGGGCGACGAGGTCCACCCCGTCGGCCGGCACCGCTTCCCCGGCCAGCGTCCGGTAGGCGGCAGGGGGCGCGACGAAGGCGACCTTCGGCACGGCGGGGCTTTCCCGGCGCGCCTCCTCGACGTGGCGCGCGAGCCCCATCCGGACCGCCGCGGCGCCGCGGATCGCCTCGAGGCGCTCGGGCAGGCCCGCCTCGGCGTCGAGGGCCTCCGGCCGCTCCGTTCCCTCGAGCCCGAGGTCCTTGGCGCGGACGAAGACGAGGGGGTTCGTCGCGTCCACGAGCGAGGCCGCCAGCGCGCCCACGCCGGGCACGTCCAGGACGTCGCGCGCCCGCCCGGTGGGGAGCAGGCGCCCCGTCACGGCGCCGCCAGGGTCGAAGAAATGGAGGGTGATCCGGGCCCCCGTGCCCGGCACCCCGGGTAGCGCGAAGTCGCCCCGGACGGCCGCGCGCCCGCCCTCGACGGGGACGCGGGCGAGGACGAGCTTCCGCGTGTTCGTGTTGTGGATGCGGACCAGCGTCTCGGGCTCGCGCGCCGGGACGAGCCCCTCGTCGATCGCGAACGGCCCGATCGCCGACGAGATGTTCCCGCAGTTGCCCTTGTAGTCCACGAAGGGGCGGGTGACCTCGACCTGGCCGAAGGTGTAGTCTACGTCCGCGTCCGGCCGGCTCGGCGGCCCCACCACCGCGACCTTCGACAGTGACGAGATCCCCCCGCCGAGCCCGTCGAGCTGCCGGCCGGTCGGGTCGGGGCTGCCGAGGGCGGCGAGGAAGATCGCGTCCCAGCCGGCGGGGTCGGCCGGTAGATCGGCACGGAGGAAGACGAGGGCGCGGCTCGTCCCGCCCCGGACGAAGACCGCGCGGATGCGCCGCTGGCTCACCGGATCACGGAAGAATCACGGAGTTTCACAGCGCTCCTTCCCCGTGCTCTCTTTCTGAGTTCCCCTCGTCCACCGGGTCGCACCCTGAATGGTCCCGGAAGGCTTCCCGACCCAGAATAGACTAGCGCGGTCGCGTCCCGCCAGGGGGGAGGGCAGGAAGGCGGCGAGGGCAGGGGGCGGCCCCGGGTGCGAGGCGACGGGGCGGGTGGACGGTGCCCAGGGGGCGCGGCGGGCATCATTTCCGCTCGCCCGCCCGCTCCTGCCGCATAACGCCGCGGCTGATCAGCGGCCCAAACACTCCAGGTCAACCACGCGGGATGCCGGCCGTCTCGTCCTGTAGCCGCACCGAATCCCCCGCGCGGGCCACCGTACCACCCGCGGCCCGCCCGGGGAGGCGCCTGTGAAATGACCTACGCATGAGGCGGACAGACGAGCGGGATGATCTCGCGCTTGTTGCGCCGGTAGACCCGGAAGTCCTCCTGGTCCACGGTGATGACGCTGTGGCGGGGATGGAGTTCGCTCATGCGGATGAGACACAGATCGGCCAGGTCTGGATGGCGGTCGGCGTAGCGCACGGCCAGCGCCTCGAGCTGCGGGAGGTGGTCACGGCAGTCGAAGGCCAGCACGGCCAGTCCTTCGTGCAGCATCGCCAGGACCAGCGCCACGCTCTGGAGATGGAAGGCGGCTTCCGCCAGCACGGCCTCGCACGTCAGCAGGGGCTCGGTCACGCGCTCCGCCACCCGGACGGCCCACCCGTGATGCCGATCGTTGCGGTTCGCGAAGGCGACCAGGAAGCCGGTGTCCGCGATCCCCTTCACGAGCGGGAGAAGCCTTTGCGTGAGGAGAGGTCCCTGGGCCCGCGAACGGAGCCGGCCAGCCGCATGAACGACCGAGGTGAATCGTTCGCCTTGGCCTTCTCCAGCTGGTCGCGGACGAGCTTGCCCTGAGAAACACCGGTCTCGGCGGCCACCCGCTCCAGCCAGGCTGCAAGCTCCTTGCTGAGACGAACCGTGATTGTGTGACTCATGTGGCACGACTGTAATCGGCCCCGGCCGATCTGTCAAGCTGGCGCTCCGCGATGGGCCTACCTCCCGAGGCCTAACGGGCGGGTGAGCGGCCGCCGCCCGCCGATGGCCGCGTGAAGCAGCCCGGTTGCGCGGCGGTCCACTCCACTCGCTGGTCAGGTCCTCGCCGGTGTACCCACACACGCCCATGCGCGGTGAGTTCACGACGGGCAGGAAAACGTCTTCCTCACCACATTCATGCTCGGCTGCGTGTCGCGCGCAGCAGAAGGGGTCGCGCTCGTCGATGCAAAATGGGCAAACAAGGGTGGCGGGATGGCCACAGACGACGCACGGCCACACCGGCGGTTTGTTGCGGGCGAGAAGACGGGCTGCCCGCCTACCGATGATCCCACGCCGCGTACCCAGACTCCGAGCAGATGCCGAACGAAGTGCCCGTCTTCATGCTCGGTCCCTATCCCCTCAGAAGACTACATAACCTGCCTGCGAGGCCTAGCGATCGGCATCAGGTCATGCGCTCTCCGGCCGAGGCGTCTTGACGGCATGTCGCATCTGACATAGAGTTCTGACCGTGAGCCCGAGCGACAGACCGCTCGTCTGGCTTCACGGGGAGATCAAGACGCCGCCCTTCTCCCGGGCGGCCAGGCTGGAGGCCGGGTATCTTCTTCGTCGCCTGCAAAAGCGCGAAGTGCTTGGCATGCCGCACTCGCGACCGATGCCCGTCGTGGGTCCGCGCTGCCACGAGCTGCGCGTCCGTGACGTCGGGACTGACTGGAGAATCGTGTACCGGCTTGACTCCGACGCCGTCGTGATCTTGGAGGTCTTCAGCAAGAAGACCCGGGCGATGCCGAAGATCGTCATCGAAGCGTGCACGAGAAGGCTCAGGGAGTACGACCATGCGTGAGGAAAAGCGAAGACGGCTAGAGGCAAAGGGGTGGAAGATCGGCAATGCCCGGGAGTTTCTGCGGCTTAGCGACGAGGAGGCCGCGTACGTCGACCTCAAGGTGCGACTGGCCAGCGGGCTACGCGAGCGACGACAACGCCGGAGTCTGACACAGGCGGACCTCGCGAAGCTGCTCCGGTCGAGCCAGTCGCGCATCGCCAAGATGGAGGCCGGCGACCCCTCGGTGTCGCTCGACCTTCTAATCAGGTCGCTGCTGGTTCTCGGCACGTCGCGCCTCGAACTGTCGCGTATCATTTCAGCTCGCTCGCCCGCTCCGGCCGCATAACGCCTGGCGTCAGCCACGGCGCGGCCGGTGTGCCGTCTGGTGTACTCGCTTGTATCCGATCGCCTCGCAGATTCTCGCGGTTCGTTCGCATCCCGCAGAGTCCACGACCACGACGGTGCAGCCCTTCTCGACGAGCTGCAGCACATGACTCGTCACCGCTTCGAGAACGTTGGGCGGGATCCCTCGCGCATCCACCGTCGGAAACTCGTGTACGACAAAGCGCGGGCCGTAGCGCTGATCGAGCCACTCCTGGAACGTCGGTTTGGCCCCGGCCTCCTTTGAGGATCGGAAGGGATAGTAGCCAAACTCCGAGAAGCCGCTCGTCTTCTTGCCGAGGAGGGAGACGATGTGCAGGATCTCGGCCTCCGGCAGCCCTTTCACCCAGAGATCGATCGTGTCGTCGAGGAGCCCAGCCGCGTGTGGGCGAGGCGCCCGCCGGCCAGGAGGATCGCGCGCTCGCGGTCGGTCAGGACGCAGCGGACGGGGATCCGGCGGCCGGTCGTCTCGTCCTCCACCGTGAGCGCCCCCGCGGCGAGGCCGGCCGCGATCCCGCGGAGCCGCAGGCGGTCACCCGGGCCGATCGCGTCGTAGTCGGCGGGGTCGGCGAACTCGAGCGGGAGCACGCCCCAGTTGATCAGGTTCGCGCGGTGGATCCGCGCGAAGGTCTTGGCGAGGACGCCGCGCACGCCGAGGTACATCGGCGCGATCGCCGCAGCCTCGCGGGAGGAGCCCTGGCCGTAGGTCTGGCCGGCGACGATGAACCCGCCCCCCGCCGCCCGGGCACGGGCCACGAACTCCGCGTCGAGGTGGCGGAACGTGTACTCGCTGATGGCCGGGATGTTCGAGCGGAAGACCAGCACCTGGGCGCCCGAGGGCGAGATGTCGTCGGTCGAGACCTTGTCGCCGACCTTGATCAGGACGGGCCCGGCGATCTCGTCGCCGACCGGTTGGCCGACGGGCACGTCGCGGATGTTCGGGCCCTTGACGACCTTCACCGACCCGTCGGTCGCCGGCGGAACCAGGCCCGCGGTCGCGGGGGTGAAACGCGGCGGGAAGACGATCTGGGGCGCCGACCCGAGCGCCCGCGGGTCCGTGATCGCCCCGTGGAGCGCCGAGACGGTCGCCGTCTGGGAGGAGCAGAGGTAGACCTCGTCCCCCGTGACCCCGCTCCGCCCGGGGAAGTTCCGGTTGAAGGCGCGGAGGCTCTTCGAGCCGGCGGCCGGGACGTGGCCGATGCCGGGGCAGGCGCCGCAGGTGGACTCGGAGATCACTGCGCCGGCGGCCAGGAGGTCGGCGACCAGGCCGCGGCGCGCCATCGTCTCGAGGATCTGCTGGCTCGCCGGGAAGAGGATGAAGGAGACGTCGGGGTGGACGCGCCGTCCCCGGAGGACCTCCGCGACGACGTACATGTCCTCCCAGGAGCCGTTCGTGCACGAGCCGACCAGGACCTGCTCGACGCGCGTCCCCGCGACCTCGCCCACCGGGACGACGTTGTCGGGGGAGCCGGGGAGCGCGACGAGGGGCTCCAGTGCGCCGAGGTCGAGCTCGATCGCGTCGTCGTAGCGGGCGTCGGGATCCGCGCCGAGCGGGCGCCAGGCGGCCTCGCGGTCGAGCCGGGCCAGGTACTCGCGCGTCACCTCGTCCGACGGGAAGACGGAGGTCGTGAGCCCGAGCTCCGCCCCCATGTTCGCGATCGTCGCGCGCTGCGGGACGGTGAGGGTCGCCACGCCCGGCCCCGCGTACTCGAAGATCTTCCCGAAGCCGCCGCGGACGGTGAGGCGCCGGAGCAGCTCGAGGATGACGTCCTTCGCCGCGACCCACGGGCGCAGGCGCCCGGTCAGGTGGACCCGGACGACCTGCGGCATGGGCAAGAAGTACGCCCCGCCGCCCATCGCACAGGCGACGTCGAGGCCTCCGGCGCCGATCGCGAGCATGCCGAGCGCGCCGCAGAGCGGGGTGTGGCTGTCGGAGCCGAGGAGGACGAGGCCGGCGGCGCCGAAGGTCTCGAGGTGGACCTGGTGGCAGATCCCGTTCCCGGGCTTCGAGTACCAGCCGCCGTACCGGCGGGAGGCCGTCGCGAGGTAGCGGTGGTCGTCCGTGTTCCGGGAGTCGAACTGGTAGACGTTGTGGTCGACGTAGGTGACCACCGTCGGCGCCTGGACCTGGTCGAAGCCCATCGCCTCGAACTGGAGCCAGGCCATGGTGCCGTTGGTGTCGGTGAGGAGGACCTGGTCCACGCGGAGGCCGATCTCGCGGCCCGCGACCGGCGTCCCGGCCACGACGTGGCTCGCGACGAGCTTCTGGACGAGGCCCTGGGCCACGGAACCCCCTCACCCCACCCTCTCCCCGGACGGGGGAGAGGGAAACCGGTGGCCCATCAGCCTCGCGCGGCGAGCGGCTGGAACGGCCGGCGCGCCGCGCCGACGTACTCGGCGCGCGGCCGGATCAACCGGTTGTCGGCGTACTGCTCGAGGAGGTTCGCGGTCCAGCCGGCGATCCGCGAGACGGCGATGACCGGCACGAAGAGGTTCACCGGGATTCCGAGCGCGTAGAAGAGCGGCGCCGAGTAGAAGTCCACGTTGGGGATCAGGCCCTTCTCCCGGTTGACCACTTCGTGGAGGCGCACGGCGGTGTCGAACCAGATCGCCTCGCCGGACTGCCGGCACGCGTCCTCGGCGAGCTGCCGGAGGATGCGGGCCCGCGGGTCGCCGGCCTTGTAGACGCGGTGGCCGAACCCCATCAGCCGCCGCTTCTCTGCGAGCGCCTGGCGCGTGAAGGCCTCGGCCCGGTCCGGGTGCCCGACCTCCTGGAGCGTCCGCATGACGGCCTCGCCCGCGCCGCCGTGGAGCGGGCCCTTGAGCGCGCCGAGGGCGCCCGAGACGGCGGAGTGCATGTCGGCGAGCGTCGAGGCGACCACGCGGCCCGTGAACGTGGAGGCGTTGAACTCGTGCTCGGCGTAGAGGACGAGGGCCGCGTCGAACGCCCGGACGTCCACGGGCTTCGGCGTCCGGCCGGAGAGGGTGTAGAGGAAGTTGGCGGCGTGGGACAGGGCCGGCCGGGTCGGCACGGGACGCTTGCCCTGCCGGATCCGGTGGAAGGCCGTCGTGAGTGTCGCCATCTGCGCGACGAGCCGCGTGGCCTTGCGGAGGTTCGCCTCGGGGGCGTTGTCCTCCGCGTCGGGGTCCAGGCCCCCGAGGAGCGCGACGCCGGCTTGCAGCACCCGCATGGGGTGCATCGTCTTCGGGAACACGCGGACGGCCCGGAGCACGAGCGGCGGCAGGCGCCGTGCGCGCGCCAGCTCCTTCCGGAAGCGCTCCAGCTCCCTGGCCCGCGGCAGCTCGCCGTGCCAGAGGAGCCACACCACCTCCTCGAACGAGGCGTACGGCGCCAGGTCGTCGATGTCGTAGCCGTGGTAGGCGAGCCGCCCCCGGGCGCCGTCGAGGTCGCAGAGCCGCGTCGGGGCGGCCACGACGCCCTCGAGTCCCCGGATGAGCCCGGCCTCGACCGCCATACGGCTCCGTGATAGCAGGCTGTGGGGATCGGGTCAAGCGGTCGCGCCGGGACGCGCGGCGCCGTTGTCCGCTCCCTCTCCCCCAGCGGGGAGAGGGTACGAGGGCTCAGGGTCCGTGAAGAAATGGCGCGCGGGTCCGAAACCCGACTCTCCCCGCCCGGGCTTCTCGCCACGCTCCCGTCATTCGCCTCGCGGCCGTGGCGTTCCGCTCCGAGCCGCGGCTTCGCCGCGGCAACGTCTGGGGGAGGCCCTGGAGGGGGCCGTCGAGGCCCCCTCCCGATGAACTCAGGTCCCGACGATGAGGTCGACCACCTTCTGGATCTGGTTGATGTCGATCGGCTTGTTGATCACCGTGAACGGCCCGATCTCGAGCGCCTTGGCCATCAGGTCGGAGTCGGGGTAGCCGGTCACGATGACGACGGGCAGCTCCGGCCGCAGCGCGTGGAGCTGGCGGAAGGTCTCGACCCCGCTGATCCCGGGCATGACGACGTCGAGCGTGACGAGGTCGAGGTCGGTCTTCTTCGCGATCTCGATCGCCTCCTCGCCGCTCGCCGCGGTCAGGACCTGGCGCTGCGGCGTCTGGAGCGCCGCGACCAGGAACTGCCGGACGACCTCCTCGTCGTCCACGACGAGCATCTGGACCCGGAGGCTGGCGGCGTGCTGGCGGAACCAGTCGTCGAGGATGGACTTGTGGAAGCGCCACTGGCGCCCCACCTTGTGGCCCGGCAACTCCCGCCGCTCGGCCAGGCGGTAGACGGTCGAGACCGGGAGCTTGAGGTAGGCCGCCACGTCCCGGATGGTCAGGATCTCCGAGACCCCCCGCCCCCGCCGCTCGCCCGCGTCCGCCCTGGATGCCCGCCGCGTCTCCATCGCCCCGACCTGGTTCCGCGTCCCTTGACGCTATTGGCGTTAATTGGGGAGAGGCCGACATAATTTCATTGCGACCGAGGGCCTGTCAAGGGGAAATTTCGCCTGTGTCGGGGCCAGCTTGACACGCGCTCCGGGGGTGGGGTAGGGTGGGGCCGCTCCCCGATGGAGGCTCTCGTCCACGTCGATCAGACCCTGGATTGTCTGGGCCTGTTCTGCCCGATGCCGATCGTCAAGACCCGGGAAGCGATGAAGGTGATGGCGCTCGGGCAGGTGCTCGAGATGCTCTCGGACGACCCGGCCAGCGACGCCGACATGAAGAGCTGGGCCAAGCGCACCGGGAACGAGCTCATTGCGGTCACGAAGGACGGCTCGGTCTACCGCTTCCTGGTCCGAAAGACCCGATAGCCTCGACGCGGGGCGTCCGGGGCGGCGGATCTACCTGGACTACGCGGGCTTCGCCCCCGTCGATCCCCGCGTCCTCGCCGTCATGGCCCCGTTCCTGGAGGGGTGGGTCGGGAACCCCTCCGCCTTCCACGCGCTCGGCGAGGAGGCGCGCGAGTCGCTCGCCGCGGCGCGCGCGAAGGTCGGGCGGCTGGTGGGAGGGCGCGCGGAAGGCGTCGTCTTCACGAGCGGGGCCACCGAGGCGAACAACCTCGCGATCAAGGGCGTCGCGCTCCGCGGGCCCGGCCGCCACGTGGTCACCGGCGCGATCGAGCACACCTCGGTGCTCACGCCGTGCCGCGACCTCGTCAAGGCGGGGTTCGAGCTGACCGTCGTGCCGGTGGACGCGGAGGGGCGCGTGGATCCGGACCGGGTCCGGGCGGCGCTGTGCACCGACACCTGCCTGGTCTCGCTCGGCGCGGCCAACCCCGAGGTCGGCACCCTCCAGCCGTGGCGGGCGATCGCCGGGGTGACCCAGGCCGCCGGGGTGCCGTTCCACGTGGACGGCGTCGGCGCCGTGGGGCGTGTCCCGCTCGCCGTCGAAGCCGACGGGATCGACCTGCTCACCCTCGCGTCGAACGACCTCTACGGCCCGCCGGGCGTCGGCGCGCTCTGGGTGCGCCCGGGCCTCAAGCTCGTCCCCCAGATCCTCGGGGGTGGCCAGGAGGGGGGTCTCCGCTCCGGCAGCGAGAATCTCGCCGGCGTGGTGGGGCTCGGGGTCGCGGCCGAGCTGATGCTCCGCGACGGGACCGAGGAGGCGACGCGCCTCGCCGCGCTCCGGGACGAGCTGATCGCCGGGCTGGTCGCCGCCTGTCCCGCGGTGCGGCTCACCGGCGCGCGGTCGCCGCGCCTGCCGCACCACGTGAGCTTCGCGGTTCCCGGGGTCAAGGGCGAGAGCCTCCTGCTCGCGCTCGACCTCGTCGGGATCTCCGTCTCCACCGGCTCGGCGTGCGCGACGCTCACCCGCGAGCCGTCACACGTCCTGCGCGCCCTCGGCCTCGACGCCCGCACGGCGGAAGGGGCGCTCTGCCTCTCGCTCGGTCGGTGGACCCGCCCGGAGGACATCCGGGTCCTCCTCCTGGAGCTGGGGCCGATCGTCGAGCGGCTGCGCGCCGTCTCGCCGTTCGCGTGACCACGTGAGGCTCGCCCTCTTCGACGTCGACGGGACGCTCCTGTCCGCGCGCGGCGCCGGACGCCGCGCGCTCGGCCGGGCGCTCCTCGACGTCTACGGGACGGCGGGCCCGATCGACGCCTACGACTTCCACGGCGGAACGGACCCCCAGATCATCCGCGACCTCCTCACGGCGGCGGGCCTCGAGCCCGACGCGATCGCGGACCGGGAGGCGCGGCTCTTCGCCTGCTACCTCGAGTGCCTCACGGCGGAGATCGGGGACGGGAGCCGGGTCACGGTATACCCCGGGGTCGCCGCCCTGGTCGAGGCGCTCGCCGCGCGGTCCGAGTGCGTGGTCGGCCTCCTCACCGGGAACATCGAGGCGGGGGCGCGCCTCAAGCTCGGGCCGACCGGGCTTCTCCCGCGCTTCCGCCTCGGGGCCTACGGCTCGGACGACGCCGACCGGACGCGGCTCCCGGGGGTCGCCGCGCGGCGGGCCGAGGCGCTCGTGGGGCGCGCGTTCCGCGGCCGCGACCTGGTCGTCATCGGGGACACGCCGCGCGACGTCGCGTGCGCCCGCGCCTTCGGGGCCGCCTCGCTCGCGGTCGCCACGGGGCGCCACAGCGTCGCGGACCTCGGCGCGTGCGAAGCCGACTTCGTGTTCCCCGACCTGAGCGAGACCGAACGGGTGGTGGCGGCGATCCTGGACGGCGCGTGACCCGCATCCTTATTATCTGGCTCCACGTCTTGGCGGCCGCGGTCTGGCTCGGCGGGCTCCTGTTCGCGAGCCACCTGGTGGTGTCCGCGCTCGCGCGCGGTGAGCGCGCCTACCTGGCGCTCCTCATCCGGGCGCGCCTGATCGGGTGGGCCGCCCTGGGGCTCCTCGTCGTGACCGGGCTCGAGAACCTCCGTCAGACCGGCCTCGCGCGCCCCTGGGTCATGGGGAAGGTGCTGCTCGTGCTGGTCCTGCTCGCGCTCCAGGCCCACCGGGACTTCGCCGTCCTCCCGCGCGCGGCCGCGGCGATCGAGCGGGGCGGGGCGCCCGAGGGGGCCTTGGGCGGGGTGCGCTGGCTCGATCGGATCCTGGTCCTGCTCGGGGCGGCCGCCGTCTTCCTCGGGGTCGGCATCGCCCGCGGGCGTTAGGAACGCCCGGGCGCGTGAACGGCCGGCTCGGCAGCGACCCGACCTGAGGCCGCGCGCGGTCCGTGCGTCAGGGCGAGCGGGCGCCCGCGTCGATCCCGGTGATCCGGAGGGCGGCGGACTTCGACTGGTAGCGGCGATTGAGCCGGACCATGAGGGCCGTGAGCCCCTCGAGGATCGCGGCCATCGAAAGCGGTCCGGCGTCCAGGCACCGGACCCCGAGACTCTCGATCAGCCCGGCGGCGGCCGCCTTGGCGGCCGCGTCGTTCCCGCAGACGAGGACGTCAGCGTCGAGCGCGTGGTCGAGGCTCGCCAGGTCGTGGGCCGCGAGCGAGTGGAGGCCCGCGACGACGCGGGCCTCGGGGCCGAGCGCGGCCTGCGCTTCCTCGGCGGCCGACCCCTCGGGCGGCGGCGCGTAGAGTCGCGGGCCCTGGAAGTCGAGCGGCACCACGGTGTCCAGGACGACCTTGCCACTGAGGGCGCCGCGGAGGCCCTCGAGCAGCGACCGGTGTCCCGCGTGGGGGACCGCGACGACCACCAGGTCGCCGGCTCGGCCCGCCGCCTCGTTCGTGAGGCCGTCGAACGCGCCGCCCGGGACGAGCGGCGCCAGCTCCTGGGCCCGGCCCCAGGCGCGCTCGGCGTCCCGGGACCCGATGAGGACGTGGTGGCCGGCACGCGCCCAGCGCAGCGCGAGCCCCGTCCCTTCCTTTCCGGTGCCGCCCAGGATCGCGACGTTCACCGGCGCCTCCGCCAGAGGAGCCCGACGGCTGCGGTGACGGCTCCCGCCACGGCGGCGCCCCGCCAGAAGTTCGTCCGGAAGACCGGGACCCGGAACCACGGGGAGCGCCGCGCCTCGGGCCGGATCCGGCCGTCGAGCAGCCCCTCGACGAGCGCCAGCGCCTCGCCGAGCAGCACCTCCGTCGTGGCCTTCGCGAAGGCAGGGTCCGCGAGCGCGGGGTGCCCGACATAGCCGCGGCCGCCGCGCTTGAGCGGGTAGTTGGGGCGGAGCTTCTCGGGCAGGGAGTAGCGGGCCGGGGGAAGCGTCCGGTACTCACGGTCCACGAGGTCGGGCCGGAGGAGGAGCATGAGCGAGGTCTCCCACCACCCGCCGTGCGAGTCCTCGGCGAAGGCCTGCCGCTCCTCGGCGGTGAGCGGGCGCCCAAGTGCCGCCTCCACCTTGTCGAGGTACCGGCCGCGCATGAACTCCCACGCGAGGTGGCCGGTGAACGACGCCATCGTCACGCCGTAGCGCCGCGAGACGATGCCCGCGGCCTCCTCGAGCGCGACCAGGTGGCCCGGACCCGCGTGCCCGTTGGCGACCAGGAGGTACCGGAAGCCGGCGCGCGCCAGCGACCCGCCGTAATCCACGAGGAGGTCCCGCACGACGCGCTGGCGCACGGTCACCGTGCCGACCGCGTGGAAAGTGAAGGCGCCGAGCCAGAGCGTGGGGGCGAGGACCACGGACCAGCCCGGGCGGGCGGCCGTCAGGCGCTCGGCGAGCGTCCGGGCCATGTGCTCGGCCGTGAAGGCGTCCACGCCCACCGGCAGGTGCGGGCCGTGCTGCTCGAGGGGGCTCACGGTCAGGATGACGACCGTGCGCGCGCGGTCGAGCGCGTCGAGCGCCGCCGAAGAGAGCTCTTCGAGGCGATAGACGCTCAAGCCAGGGTCTCGCGGGTCGCCCCGAGGTAGTCGGCCTTCGCGCGCTCCAGGTCCGCGATGATCGCCTGCCGCTCGGCCAGGAGGTGCCTGGCCGCGTGCCGCTGCGTCAGCCCGAGGGCGCCCAGGCGGAGCTGGCTCCTGAGCCGGCCCAGCCCCGCCAGGTAGTGGTAGGCGAGGAGGCCGGTGACCGGCAGCGAGAGCGCGAAGGCTGCGGCCCAGTGGGCGCCGGCCAGGCGCCAGGCGAGCCACGTCTCGGCCCCCCAGAAGAGCGGGAAGGCGACGACGCTCGCGAGGAGGCGCACGGTGGCGTAGTCCGTCTCCTTGCGCGCGAGGCGCCGAGAGAGCCAGCGCGGGACGAAGTAGGGGAGCGCGTTGACGGCCGAGCCGTACGCGAAGACCGGCAGGCCGAGCAGGGCGAGCCCCGACGTCCGGAGCCGCTGGCGCGCCGGCCGCCGCGTGAGCCGCGCCTGCACGGCCTGGTCCCGCACGCGATACTCGGCCAGCATCGCGCGGTAGCCCTGGATCCGCTGCCAGATCGCCTCGACCCGCTCCGGCTCGCGGACGCGGAAGTGGGCGATGGCGTCCTCGATCGTGCGTGTGAGACGGAGCGTGTCGATCTCGCCCGGCGTGAGCCCCCGCTCGGTCTGGAGCTGGCGCACGAGGTCGTCCCGGTAGAGGGCCTCGACGGCCCGGGCCAGGTCCGCCTGGCCGATCCGGTCCGCGTGGACGACCTGGGACTCCATGGCCCACTGGATGGCGCGGGTCACGGCGTCCACGGCCTTGACCGCATCCTCGCGGTGCTGCTCGAGGTGCGGGAGGACGGGGATCGGCGGGCCGAAGGCGACCAGCACGCGGCCGCGGAACGACTTCCGCGCCTCGAAGGTGAGCCCCACCGGGACCAGCGCGAGCCACGCCCCGCGGCTCTCGCCCGCCTCGCGGCGCGCCTCGTACAGGAGGGCGATCCGGGCGGCGCCCGTCTTGATCCGCTGGACGCGCGCCTCGGCGTGGGTCGTCCCCTCCGGGTAGATCGCGATGACGCGCCCCTCGTCCAGCGCCTCGAGGCACGCGGAGAACGTCTCGACGTTTCGGTCCATCTTGTCCGGGTCGTCCTGCTTCCGGTAGACGGGGATCACGCCGCACGTCCGGAGGAACCAGGCCAGGAGCCGGTTGCGGAAGAGCGCCGCCGTCGCGAGGTAGTGGACCTTGCGCCGGAGCACGGCCCCGACGAGCAGGGAGTCGATCAGGTTGTTCGGATGGTTCACGCAGAGGAGGACGGGGCCGGCCGGCGGCACGCGCTCGCGGTGCCGGACCTCGACCGCCTTGAAGAAGAACCAGATCCAGAAGCGGGCGATCGCCCGGACGCCGGCGTAGAGGCGCTCGGGCGGCGCGGCCTGAGCCATGGACGCGCCTAGATCATCGGAGGGGGCCTCGACGGCCCCCTCCGAGGCCTCCCCCAGGATACGTTGCGGCGGCTTTGCCGCCGCTCGGAGCGGACCACCATGGGCGCCTGGACGAGCGTCGCGTTGCGCCCGGTTAGTCCGAACACGCTCCTAGCGTATCATGGAGCGGGCGCGGCCCGAGCGGCGCCGGGAGAGGAGGCCGACCGTGATCGCCAAGGAGACGGAGCGCTCGATCTATCTCGATGTCGCGGGAATGCCGTGGGAGCCGACCCGGTTTCCGGGGGTGGACCGGAAGGTGCTCTACCAGGAGCCGTCAGGGCGGGAGACGGTGCTCGTCCGGATGGCCCCGGGAGCGAAGCTCCCGAGGCACCGGCACGTGGGGCTCGAGCAGAGCTTCGTCCTCGAGGGGACGCTCGTGGACGATGACGGGCCGTGCACGGCCGGGAACTTCGTCTGGCGCCGGCCGGGGTCGGTCCACAGTGCCTGGTCCCCGGACGGCTGCGTCGTCCTCGGGATCTTCGAAGCCCCGAACGAGTTCCTGCCGTAGCCTGCCAGGCCACCCCGGGGCCGCCCGGGACCCCGCGGGGCGCGCCCGGCGCCAGCTGGGGTGGCCCGGCCGACGCAGCCGGTCCTATCTGAACAGGTCCTGGGCGGGGTCGCGGAGGAGTTCCCGTGCGGAGCCCGGGCCCGGGGTGTACGGGTAGCCGCGGATCAGGGCGACGGGCACCGCGTCGAGCTTCCCCATCACGAGCTCCGCCGCGCCCGCCAGCTCGTCGGCGACCGCGAGGAGCGCCGTGGGACCCGACAGGAGCCGGTCACCGCGAAAAGGTGCTAGCCTGGATTTCCACAGAGGGGAATTTGCCTAACATTCTGGCGTCTGACCAAG
>CAYQDR010000012.1:0-60840 GCA_964416315.1 uncultured bacterium | reverse complement strand
GTCGTGCGGTAGGCCGAGATCGCGTCGTGGATCCAGCACGCCACCCCCGAGGCGAGGTAGCGGTTGTCCGAGGCGTCGTCCCAGGAGAAGACCTCCGGGGTCATGCCCTCGTCGAACATCGCCTTGAGGAACTTGAGCCCCTCGCGCATCTCCTTGGAGTCGATCAGGATGTTCTCCCCGGACGGGTCCGCTTCCCTCGCTCCGTGGCTGAACAGGACCGATCTGAGGAACAAGTTGGAGTCGTTGCAGTGCGAGAACGCGATGCCGGTGGGGTGACCCTTCTTCTTCAGGGTCCGGGCGGCGACGCGGGCCTGCTCCCAGGTGTCCGGGCGCGGGAGCTTCTCGCTGTCGAAGAGGTCCTTCCGCCAGAGCATCGGGGCCAGGATGTAGAAGTCGGGGATCGCGTACCAGCGCCCCTCGATCAGCGAGTGGGATTTCGCCTCGGGGATCCACCCTCCGTACTTCTTGGCCATCTGGTCGGAGATGTCGGTGACATCCGCCAGGTTCTTGTAGTAGAGGCCGGTGAGGATCGTCCCGACGTAGTAGATCAGGTCGTGGCCCGCGCCGGCCGCGAACTCGGCCGCATAGCGGGCCGGCAGCTCCAGGTGGGGGATGTGGTCCACGCGCACTCTGACGCCGTTTTTCTCCCCCCACTCCCTGGCCATCTTGTCGAACCAGACGTCGTAGGCCGGGACGAAGTGGCTCCACTGGATGATGCGGAGGCTCGTCCCCCGGATCTGCGCCGGCGCCTGCCTGGCCGAGAGCATCGTGGCGAGCGACGCGCTGACCGCGCCGGCCCCCGTCGTCTTGAGGAACCCGCGCCGGGTGAGTTCATTGTTGGTGGTCGTCTCAACGTGCGCGCTCATCCCTCCACCTCCTCACTCCCACAGGCGTGAACCCGTGTCTTCGGTCAATGGCCCACAAGAGAGACGCCCCCCGTCGTCGGGCCTGAAGCCGGCGGAGACCCTGTCCGGTCGGCCGGACGAACGCCGGCTCGGCAGCAGGGCCTTCGGCCCCTGTCCTTGTCTGATGGGTTCGGCTACAGGGCGGGGAAGGATCAACCCGACTCCGAGACTTCCCTTTGCCCCCGCCCAATAGCACTAGCCACGGAACTTGTCAAGAGCTATTTTACCCCAAAAAGCCAGTGCAGTCGGCCCCCCCAGGACAGCGGGCCACAAGGGCTCAGAAACGCCGCGTCCGGGCCGACCGTCTTCGACTCGAACACGCGAGGAGGCCCTGAGACATGGGGATCAGCGAGCCAGACCGGCAGCGCGAACGCCGCGAACGCCTGCACACCCTCTATACCGGGGTAGTGGCCGACATCCTCGACCAGCTGGGCTACCGCAACCAGTGCCTGCCGGCGGACATTCGGCCACTGGACCGGGCGATGAAGGTTGCCGGGCTCGTCTATACCGTTCGGGGTCGGGCGCGGCACGCGGACGACGGGGTGGATCCCAGGTACAAGCAGATCGAGATGCTCGAGAACATCGCCCCCGGGAGCGTCGTCGTGATCCACCCCGGGGACGAGTCCAGCGCCGCCCACTGGGGCGAGCTCATGAGTAACGTCGCGCGGGCGCGGGGGGCGACGGGCACGGTGATCGCCGGCGGGCTGCGGGACTCCCAGCAGATCCTCGATATTGGGTACCCGGTGTTCTGCCGCTATCACTCGCCGTTGACCGCGGTATGGCGCTGGGACATCACCGACTTCAACATCCCCCTCGAGATCGGCCGCGTCGCCACGCGCCCGGGCGACTTCGTGCTGGGTGACATCGATGGCATCCTGATCATCCCGGCGGACGTCGTGGACAGGGTCATCGAACGCGCCGAGGAGGTCAGGGACAAGGAGTCGGTCGTGCGCGAGCGCCTGCGCCACGGCGGCGACATCCGCGCCCTTTTCGAGCAGTACCGGGTACTCTGAGCACGGGCCTGGACGGGACAGTCCGGTTGCGGAGGGTGTGACCATGCCCATCGCGAAGGTCAATGGTGTGGGGATCTACTACGAGGAAGCCGGCCGCGGGCGACCGCTCGTGTGGTGCCACGGGTTCGCGTGCGGCGCCGCGATGTGGGAGCCACAGGTCGCGGCGTTCGCCAGCCGGTACCGCGTGATCACGTACGACGTGCGCGGCCACGGCGCCTCCGAGGTCCCGGCCGCGCCGGAGGCGTACTCGCAACCCGCGTCGGTGGAAGACCTCCACCAGCTCCTCCGCCACCTGGGGATCGCGCGGGCGTGCGTCGGCGGCCTCTCGATGGGAGGCGAAGACCGGCGCGCCGGCGCGGCCCGCCTTTGACAGCGCCGCCGACCGCCCGTAGACTGGGCGCGTTACCGGCCCCGTTCCGCTCGTGACCGCTTCGGGATCAGGGAGGAGGACCGTGGTACCGGGCGAGCTCATTCCGTCGAACGACCTCCTCGCCAGGCCGGCCGATCTCCGTGCCCGGATGGACGAGACCGGCTTCGTCCTTCTCCGGGGCCTGCTGCCGCACGTGGAGGTCCTGGACCTGCGCCGCGCCGTTCTCGAATGCTGCCGGCAGGGCGGGTGGCTGCTGGAGGGGTCCGACCCTCTCGACGGGCAGGTCGATCCGGCACGCGCCTGCGTGGAGCCCGAGCCCGCGTTCCTCGACGTCTACTACCGGGTCCAGCGGCTGGAGGCGTTCCACGCGCTCGCCCACCACTCCGCGCTGCTCGGCACCATGAGCACGCTCGTGAGCGAGCCGGCCTTGCTCCACCCCCAGAAGATCGCGCGGCTGATCTTCCCTCAGAACGTCGAGCACACGACGCCCCCCCACCAGGACTTCGTTTTCATCCAGGGCACGCCGCAGACCTACACGGCGTGGATTCCGCTCGGCGACTGCCCGAAGGAGCTCGGGGGTCTCCAACTCAACGCCGGCTCCCATCGGGGCGGGGTCCGCGAGTATCACCCCAGCCTGGGCGCCGGTGGCATGTCGATCCCGCCGGAGACGCTGCCGGATTGCTGGCACTCAACCGACTACCGAACCGGCGACGTCGTGGTGTTCCACAGCATGATGGTCCACCGGGGCCTCCCGAACCTCACGCGCGACCGCCTGCGGCTCTCCGTGGACTACCGCTACCAGGCCCCGTCGCAACCGATCTGCGAGACCTCCCTCCGGCCGCACATGGGGGAGCTGACGTGGGAAGAGGTCTACCGCGGGTGGAAGTCCACCGACCGTCAGTACTACTGGACGCGCGCCCAGCTCCGGGTCGTGCCCTACGATCCCCGCTACGTGGCGAATCGCGACCGAGAGGCCTTCGAGCTCGCGCGCCAGGGCAACCCGGTCGCGCGGGCCGCGTTGCTGCGGATCGCCCAGCGGGACCCGGACCCGTCACGGCGCGAAGAGGCCAGGCAGGCGCTGGCCAAACTCGAGCCGTTCCTGGCGAGGGACCGGGCCCGGACGAGCTGAGCGTCCGGCTCACGGCTGGGCGGGCAACTCCGGAGGCGGGCATGGTTGGTCTGCCCCTGATCCCCACGACGGTCGTCGGCAGCATGCCGAAACCGTCCTGGCTCGCCGCGAACTGGTACAGCGTCGTCGGTAGCTGGAAGCTCCAGGGGGAGGCGCTGGCTGAAGCGCAGGACGACGCCACCCTCGTCGCCCTGCGGGATCAGGAGGCAGCGGGCATCGACATCGTGTGCGACGGCGAGCAGCGTCGCGGGACTCACTACAGCTACTTCCTCCACCAGCTCGACGGCGTCGACACCGAGCGGCTGGCGCCCAAGGCGATGCGCGCCGGCAAGTTCACCCAGGACGTGCCGCGCGTCGTCGGGCCGATTCGGCTGCGAACTCACCGGACACTCGACGACTACCGTTTCTTGAGACGCCACACGTCGAGACCGATCAAGGCGACCCTCCCCGGTCCCTCGACCCTGGTGGACGGGACCGCGGACGAGCACTACGGCGACGAGCGCGCCCTCGCGCTGGCGTACGCGACGGCGCTCAACGAGGAGATCCGGGGGCTCGCCGCCGCGGGCTGCGAGATGGTCCAGCTCGACGAGCCGGTCTTTACGCGGATCCCGTGGAAGCTGGCGGACTGGGGCGTCGAGGCGCTCGACCGGGCGTTCGACGGGACCGCGGTCACAAGCTGCGTCCACATCTGCTACGGCTACCGGGCGCGGTTGAGGGAGAAGGAGTGGACGTACGGCTACGAGGAGATCTTCCCTCACCTGGCGCGGGCGCGGGTCGCGCAGTACTCGCTGGAGGTGGCCGAGCCGCGTTTCGACGCGGCCGTGCTGGCGAAGCTTCCGGGCAAGATGGTCCAGCTCGGGGTGATCGACGTCGGGACCGACGAGGTCGAGACGCCGGAGACCGTCGCGGCGCGCCTGCAGGCGGCCCTGGCGATCCTCCCGGTCGACCGCTTGCTCGCGGCGCCCGACTGCGGAATGGCCGCGCGGTCGCGCGAGGCCGCGCGCCTCAAGCTCCACGCCCTCGTCCTGGGCACCCAGATTGTTCGACGCGAGCTCGCCGGGCGCGCATGCTGATCCGGATCAGCCCCGCGGAAACAGCCCCCGTCCGGTTCGGCGGGGGGCCCGGGGGGGGCGCGGCGTCAGCGGTAGCAGTGCTCGGGACCGAGACTCCTTTCCGCCCGGAGCCCGTGCTCGGCCCCCCTGACGATGCGACCCGCCCGGACCGCGCCACGCCGGACCGAAGCGCCCCACGCGCCGGGGCATGGAGATGCGCCATGCTCGCCATTCGTAGCCAGCGACTGATCGACGGCACAGGGCGCCCAACCGTTGGGCCGGCGACGGTGCTCGTCGACGGCGAGAGGATCGTCGCTGTGGGTCGGACGCAGGACGTCCCGATTCCCCCGGGGGTGGAGGCGATCGACCTCGGGGACGAAACCCTGCTGCCCGGCCTGATCGACGGCCACGGCCACCTGGTGATCACCCACGACGACCCGCGCACCACCCTGGAGCAGGTCCAGGACCCCGAACCGATCAAATACCTGCGGGCGGTGCGCCACGTGCGGCGCAAGCTGCTCTCCGGCATCACGACCCTGCGGGACATGGCCGAGCACAATTTCATGGACGCCCACATGCGCGACGGGATCGAGCGAGGCTACATCCCGGGTCCCCGCCTGATCACCGCCGGGAAGGGGATCCGGACCTCCCACGGCCACGGGGTGATGGGGACGCCGTGCGACGGCGTGGATGCCGTGCGCGCCGCCGTGCGCGAGAACCTGCATATGGGAGCTGCCTTCATCAAGATCTACATCACCGACGGCCTCTTCCGCGTGTACGCCTCCCAGGGCGTCTCGCACGCGCGTGCGCGCACGATTCCGTGCTACATGTCCGAGGCGGAGATCCGCGCGGCGGTGGACGAGGCCGGCCGCCTCGGCCGACGTGTGGCCGCCCACGCCATGGGGGGCGAGGGGCTCAACCTCGGGCTGGAGGCCGGCATCGCGACCGTGGAGCACGGCTGGTTCCTCGACGAGCGGAACGTGGAACTGATGGTGCAGCACGGGGTCTACCTCGTCGGCACCGTGGGTCTCCTCGCCATGCCGAGCAAGCTGGCCGATGTGGAGGAGCAGCGGCGCCGGGAGGAGAACATCCAGCGGATCAAGGCGGTCGTCCGGGAGTGCCAGTGGCGGGCCATCGAGGCGGGCGTGAAGTACGTGCTGGGCTCTGACGACGCGGGCATCGGGCTCATGGCGGAGGTCCGGCTGCTGTCCGAGTTCGGCATGGCACCGATGGACCTCATCCTCGCCGGAACCAGACACGCCGCCGAGGCCTGCGGCCAGGCCGACACGATCGGCACCCTCGAGCCCGGCAAGCTGGCGGACATCATCTCGGTGCGCGGCGACCCCCTCCGACGCGTCGAGGTCCTGGGGGACGTCCACCTGGTGTTGAAGGCCGGACAGCGCTACGACACCCGGCTGTCCCCCCACTGACGGGCGTGCCGCCCGGCCTGACCGAGGCCGCGCCACGCGGCCGGATTGGGCCGCCTGCCGCGCCGCCCTAGACGACCGCGGAGGCGCCGCCGTCCAGGTTGAGAGCGACGCCGCTCACGTAGCTGGCGCGCTCCGAGGCGAGGAAAGCGATGACGTCGCCGGCCTCTTCGGGCTCGCCTGCCCGTCCCAGGGGACACCCGCGCTGATGCGCCATCTCGCTGTAGAACTGCTCAAGCGTCAACGCGGGATGCTTCCCCCGGGCGGCGTGATACTGCCGGTCGTTCTGCGCGCTCTTGATCGTGCCGATCAGGACGCAGTTCACCAGGATGTTGCTCTTGGCGAACTCCTTGGACAGGACCTTCGTGAGGGCCATGCCGGCTGCCCGGCTGACCGAGGTGGGGGTGGACGCGGTCCAGGGGGTCTTGGCCTGCCAGTTCAGCACGTTGATGATGCGGCCGCCCCCCTGCGCCCGCATGTGGGGGATCGCGAGGCGAGCGCAGCGGATGGCGCCGAAGAGCTTCAGCTCCAGGTCCGCGTGCCACGCGTCGTCGCCCACCGCCTCGAACGCCCCGGCCGCCCCCACGCCTGCGTTGTTCACCAGGATGTCGAGCCTGCCGTACGTCGCGACGACAGTCTGGACCAGGTGCTCGACCTCGCCGGACTTGCTGACGTCGGCGACGACGGGCAGGACGTCTCCGCCCGTAGCGTCCTGGATCTCGCGAGTCGCCCGCTCCAGCACGTCGCGCCGCCGCGCGCAGATCGCCACCTTGGCGCCCTCGCGTGCCAGGGCGCGAGCCGTCGCCTTCCCGATCCCTTCGCTGCCGCCCGTCACGATCGCGACTTTGCCCTTGAGGCCCAGGTCCATGGACGACCTCCTCTGAACCCACGCACCGCACGAGCACGCGCCGGGTCACGGGTAGGCTAGGTCGCGTTCGCAGGGGCTGTCAAGCACGCGACGGCCCCGTTTGCGCGCGACGGCCCGTTTCACCTCGCGCCGAGATGCACGCCGCTCCACCGTGCGCGAGCCGCCCCGGCGGGTCCTGCGCCCCGCCGGCGGACCCGCCGCACTTGCGGCGAGGCGCGCAATGGGCGTACAGTCCACGTCTCGGAGGACGAGCATGACGGAGGGCGCATCGCCCGGGCTCGCGTTCGTCGGTGCCGGCTCGCTCGGGCAGGCATTCACCGCGTTGATCGCCGCGAGCGGTCAAGTCGTGACGCTCCTCGCGACCCCGACCACCGCGGCGCGTCTTCTCGCAGCCGGACGCGTCCGGCTCCGCGGAGTGGTCAGCCTGGAGACGGTGGTGGCCGCCGCGCCGGCGGCACCCGGGACGGTCGGGGTCACGGCCGACCCGGCGCGGCTGCCGGCCGGCACGGGCGTGCTCTTCGCCACCAAGGGCTACCAGCTCCGCGCCGCAATCGAGGGGGTCCGCGCCGTCTGGCCGGATGCCCATGACACCGGGGCCTGGGTCGGGGGCCTCCAGAACGGCGTCCTCAAAGACGACCTCCTGACCCAGGCCTTCGGGTCGGATTGGGTCGTCGGCGCCGCGACGATCCTGGGGGGCCAGCGCGAGCCGGACGGGCAGATCACCGTCACCAGCCTGGGGGCCACTTACTTGGGAGAGCTGGCGGGTGGGATCTCCACCCGCACCACTGCCGCTGCGAAGCTCTTGCGCAAGGCGGGCATCCCCGCGGAGGCATCGGCCGACATCCGCAGCGTGCTCTGGTCCAAGGCGTGTAACGCCGCAGGCATCTTCGGCGTGTCGGTCCTGACCCGCGCCAGCATCCCGCGGCTCTTCCGCGCCCCCGACCTCACGCGCGCGTACCTCTCCCTCGTCCGCGAGGCCGAGAGCGTCGCCGCCGCCTGCGGCGTCAGGGTGGGAGACTACGTCAACTTTCCGATCCGGACCTACGTGGACCGGCCCGACGAGGAGACAATCCGCGCGCTGTCCGGCGCTCCGTCCGGCACCTCGACGGGAGGGGTCGAGACTCTCCCGTCGATGACCCAAGACCTCCTCGCCGGCCGCGCGCTCGAGGTGGACGAGGTGCTCTCGGACCTCGTGGACCGCGCCGACCGCGCAGGTGTCCCCGTGCCGCGCCTCACGCTCGTCCGAAACCTGATCCGGGGTATCGACCCGGATCGGCACCCGCCGGGGTGACCTCCGGAGGGCACGGGCAGACGGGTGCTCCGATGGCCGAAGGGCCGATCCGGGCCGTTCCCGTGAAGTCGGCGCGCGACTGCCCAGGGCGCCGGCCGCAGCGTGCTCCGCGCCGCCGGGAGGTTGTCGCCGCCTACCTGCTCACCCTGCCGGCCTTCCTCTTGGTCCTCGGCGTGCTGGCGTACCCCGTAGCCTGGCAGGGATGGGTCAGCGTCACGAACCACTCGGTCTATCTGGACGGTCCGCCCGCCTTCGTCGGCCTCGACAACTACCGACGCCTCCTGGGCGACGGCGAGTACTGGAGGGCAGCGGCCCACACCGCTGCCTATTTCGTGATCACGACCATCGCCAAGCTCGTCGTGGGGGTGGCCCTCGCCCTCCTCCTGGCGCGGCCGTTCCCGGGCCGGGCGCTCGCTTTCCTCGCAGTGTTCCTGCCCTGGGCCTACCCGGGGGGCGTCACCATCATCGGGTGGTACTGGACCCTCAACCCCCCGCTCATCGCGCCGCACAGCCTGCTCTTGGGCCGCCTCAAGTGGGCCGTGGACGGCTGGCTCGGCTTCGGCGCCTACGACTTCTTGAGCGTCGTCCTGTTCAACGTCTGGCGCGGGGGTTCCTTCACTGCCGTCTTCCTCCTCGCTGGCCTCAACGCGATCCCGCAGGAGCTCTTCGACTCCGCGGCGCTGGAGTGCAAGGCGGGCTGGCGCCGCTTCTGGCTCGTGACGGTACCGCTCCTCAAGCGCTTCCTGGCCCTGGCGGTGTTCCTCTCCCTGACGACCGCGTTCGCCGATTTGGCCAACATCTGGGTGCTCACCGGGGGACGGATCATGTTCCCGATCATCGGGACGCACGCGTACTGGCTCGCGGTGAAGGGCGGCCAGTTCGGCGCGGCGGCCGCCGTCTCGCTGAGCCTGGTCCCGCCCCTGGTCCTCGCCCTGGTCCTGCTCTTCCGCCTCTTCGATCCGCCCAAGGAGGAGCCCGCATGAGCTGGAAGCGGCGCGGGCGAAACGTCGCTCACGGATGCCTGCTCCTGCTCGCAGTCTGCTACAGCCTGCTTCCCATCTACTTCATGTTCATCCAGTCGCTCAAGACGGCCGAGGAGGACGTGGTCGGACACCCGCTGATTGTGACCCGGCCCACCCTCGAGAACTACCGGCACCTGTTCGAGCCGGACCCGGAGTCCGAGTTCCTCGTCCGGCCACCGGTCGCCTTCCCGGTCTGGGTCCAGAACACGGTCGTCGTCTTCGGCGCCTCCCTGGCGCTGACCCTCGCCTTGAGCCTCCTGGCGGCCTACGGCCTGGGACGCCTCCGGCCGCCCGGCTGGCGGTGGTCCCGGCGGCTCCTCTTCGCGACCTATGTGGTCCCCCACACCCTCCTGTTCGTGCCGCTCTACGAGCTGGCCGTGCGCTTCGGCCTGGACAATAGCCAGCTCGCCCTCGTCATCGTCTACCCGATGCTATCCATGCCGTTCTGCGTCTGGATCCTCTCGGCCTTCTTCCAGACCCTGCCGCGGGAGATCGAGGAATCGGCCTACATCGAGGGCGCCTCCCGGGTCGCGGCCTTCCTCCACATCGTCCTGCCGATGAGCCGGCCGGTCCTGGTCGCGGCGGGGCTCTTCACGCTCGGCACCATCTCGAGCGACATCGTGTTCGCGTCGATCCTGCTGCACAGCTCGGAGATCCAGACCGTGGTGGCAGGGCTCGGCGCGATGGACGTGAGCCTGGAGGAGCTGACCGTGCTCGCCGGCATCAACCTCGCCGGGATCCCCCTGATCCTGCTCAGCGCCCTCTTCGCGCGGGGGTACGTGCGAGGCCTCACGGCAGCCATGGTGGAAGGGGCGTGAGGCGGGCGCTGCGGCGGCCGGCCGCGGCCCTCCCGAGGCTCTTGACAGGAGCGGGCGTCCCGGCTGATCCTGGGCGCGGCCTCTCCTTCGGCCCGGGCGCGGGACCCGCGCCGGCTGGCCGACGGCACGGCCGATCCGACACCCGCCAGGGCCGCGTAACATAGTCGGCGACGGCGGCTTCCGTGCCGCCGTCCGGACCGAAGCGGGGGGACAAACCAGGGGGGCGTCCCGATGGCACAGGTGGTGCTCAAGGAGCTGAACAAGAAATTCGACGAGGTGGTCGCGGTCCGCGACGTGAACCTCACGATCAAGGACCAGGAGTTCGTCGTGCTCGTCGGCCCGTCGGGCTGCGGCAAGTCCACCACCCTCCGGATGATCGCGGGCCTCGAGGAGATCACCTCGGGGGAGATCTACATCGGCGAGCGCCTGGTCAACGACCTGCCGCCCAAGGACCGGGACATCGCCATGGTCTTCCAGAACTACGCCCTCTACCCCCACATGACTGTGTACGACAACATGGCGTTCGGGCTGAAGATGCGGAAGTTCCCGAAGCCGGAGATCGAGAAGCGGGTCCGCGAGGCCGCCCAGATGCTCGGGATCCAGGAGCTGCTGCACCGGAAGCCCCGCCAGCTCTCCGGCGGCCAGCGCCAGCGCGTGGCGGTGGGCCGCGCCATCGTGCGGCACCCCCAGGTCTTCCTCTTCGACGAGCCGCTCTCGAACC
Organism: uncultured bacterium; assembly: GCA_964416315.1. Taxonomy (GTDB): domain Bacteria; phylum Methylomirabilota; class Methylomirabilia; order Rokubacteriales; family DASRDR01; genus CAYQDR01. Next base: position 50,224 of record CAYQDR010000012.1, on the reverse strand, counting down.
TCGACGCGAAGCTGCGCGTCCAGATGCGGGTGGAGCTCAAGCGGCTGCACGAGCGCCTCGAGACGACGGCGATCTACGTCACCCACGACCAGGTCGAGGCGATGACGCTCGGCGATCGGGTCGTGGTCATGAAGGACGGCCTCGTCCAGCAGGTGGGCGACCCGCTCGGCATCTACTCGAAGCCGCGCAACAAGTTCGTCGCCGGGTTCATCGGCTCGCCGGCGATGAACTTCCTCGACTGCACCGTGACGGGCGACGGCGAGCTGGCGGTCGAGTCGCCAGGGCTGCGGGTCACCGTGCCCCCGGCCCAGAAGGCCGCGCTCGGGCGCTTCCGCAGCAAGACCGTCACCCTCGGCGTCCGCCCGGAGGACATCCGCGAGGGCGCCGGCGACGACCCGAAGGGCTACCGGATCGACGCCGTCGTCGAGGTGGTCGAGCCCCTGGGCAACGAGATCCTGCTCGACGTCAAGGTCGGCCCGCACCCGCTCGTCGCCCGCGTCCCCCCGACCTCGCGGGTCCGGCTGCACGAGCAGATCTCGCTCACGCTCAACGCCGACCAGCTCCACTTCTTCGACACGCAGACGGAGCAGGCGATCGAGTGACCGTGGGCCCGGCTGGGGGGCCGACGGCCCTCCCGGCAAAGCCGGGCCGTTCGCCCTCCGGCGAACGGATCGGGCGTGCCTCCCCCCGAGCTATACGCCGCTCGCGTTCCACGACGCCGGCCGAATGACACGCCGCCGCCCTGTCGTCGTCCTGCTCGGCCTCCTCCTCACGCTCGCCGCGATCGGCCCGCCCCTCCCGGCGGCCGAGCCGATCGTCGTCGGGGAGATCAACCCCCGGACCGGCGTCCTCGCCGCCCAGGGCCTCGCGGTCGCCCACGGGATCCAGATCGCGGTCGAGGAGGTCAACGCGCGGGGAGGCGTCGCCGGGCGGCCGATCCGCCTCCTCGAGCGGGACGACGAGGGCAAGCCGGACCGCGCCATCGCCGCGGCCGAGGAGCTGACCGCCCGCCGCCAGGTGGCAGCCCTCCTCGGCGGGTACGTGGACAGCCTGGTCGGCCCCGTCAGCGAGGTCGCCGAGCGCGCGCGGACCCCGTACCTCGCCACGGCGTCGCTCGATGAGCGGCTCACGCAGCGCGGCTACCGGTACTTCTTCCGGGTGTCGAGCCTCCGCCCCTACGTCACGGTGACGGTGGGCCTGCTCCGCGAGGTGATCCGCCCCGCGCGCGTCGCGATCCTCTACTCGCCGACGCCGGGGGCGAGCCAGCTCGCCGCGCAGCAGCGCGACGCCCTGACCGCCGCCTCCATCCGGGTCACGCTCTTCGAGCCGTTCGCCCCGGGGCTCTCCGACTTCACCCCGCTCCTCGCCAAAGTGCGCGACCGGGATGCGGAGGTCCTGCTCTCGAACGCCTTCTTCGCGGACCACCTCCTCGTCGTCCGGCAGATGGCCCAGGGCGGGATCCGTCTCCGGGGGTTCCTCGGAGCGTTCGGCCTCGAGTTCCCGGGGGTGGTCCGGGAGCTGGGGGCAGCGGCCGAGGGGCTTCTGGGGACGACGACCTGGCAGCCCGGCGTGTTCGTCCCCGCGGCCCTGGACGAATCGCGCGCCTTCGTCGCCGCGTACCGGACCCGCTTCGGCCAGGAGCCCGTGCCGCTCAGCATGCACGGCTACGGAGCGGCGCGGGCCCTGTTCGCCGCGATGACCGGGGCGCTCCGCGAGGGCCGGCGGCCGGCCGGGGAGCCGCTCCGCGAGGCCCTCGCCCGGGTGGACGTCGAGACGCCGCTCGGCCGGATCAAGTTCGACCCGAACGGCGACCCGCGCTTCTACGAGCGGGTCGTGGTCCAGATCCAGGGCGGCCGCCACGTCGTGGTCTACCCGCCGGGCGCGGCCACCGCGCGCCTCGTCTACCCCCGGCCGTAGGCCGCGAGGATTGACCCTCCTCGCCCTCTCCCCCGGCGGAGGAGAGGGGTGTCACAGATGTCGCTGACGACACTCGCGCAAGCGGTCGCGGCGGGGCTCGCGAACGGGGCCTTCTACGCCTTCCTGGCGCTCTCGTTCGCCGCCATCCTCGCGCTGACGCGCGCGCTCAACCTCGCGCACGGCGAGCTGGTCATCCTGGGCGGCTACGTGGGGTACGCGGCGAGCCGGGCCTGGGGACTGCCGCCGCTCCTCCTCGTCCCGCTCGCGGCGCTGGCGCTCGTCCCGCTGGGGCTCGTCTGGCAGCTCCTCCTCGCCCGCGTGCGCGAGCCGGTCGAGCTGAACAGCCTCGTCCTGACGTTCGGGCTGTCGCTCCTCCTCCAGAACGCGATGCTCGGGACGTGGTCTGCCGACTACCGCCTGCTCGCGGCCGGGCCCGAGGCCCCGGCGTGGCTCGGCCTCTCGCCGGCCCGGGCTGCCGCGGGGATCGTGGGGCTCGGCACCATCGGCCTCCTCCAGCTCCTCCTGACACGCACGCAGTGGGGCGCGGCGCTCCGCGCCACGAGCCGCGACGCCGAGACGGCCGCCCTCATGGGGGTGAACGTGGACCGCGTGAGCGCCGTCGGCTTCGCCGCGGCCGCCGCGATCGCGGGCGCCGGCGGCGTGCTCTTCGCCGGCTTCCACTACCTGCACCCGGCCGCGGGCGTCGAGCTGACGCTCCTCGGCGTGACGCTCGCGATCCTCGGAGGGGTGGGGCGGCTGACGGGGCTGCTCTGGGGCGGGCTGCTCGTCGGCCTCGCCGAGTCGCTCACCCTCGTCTGGGCCGGGACGCGCTGGCGGGAGCTGGTCGTGGCGGCCCTGCTCTTCGGCGTCCTCCTCGTCCGCTCGCGCGGCGTGGGCGCCGGCCGGGGCGACCATTGAGACATCCCACGCTCGCGGCGGCCCTCGGCGTGGCGCTCGTCTTCCCGCCGCTCGTCGCCTTCGACCCCTACCTCCTCTACCTCCTCGGGTCCGCCTTCCTCTGGGCCGCTCTCGCGAGCGCCTGGAGCCTCACCGCCTACGCCGGGCAGATCTCGTTCGGCCACGCCGCCTACTTCGGGGCCGGCGCCTACGCGAGCGCGCTCCTTGCCCAGGCCGCGGGGTGGAACCCGTGGCTCGGCGTGGCCGGCGCCGCCCTGGCCGGCGCTGCCGTCGCGGTGCCGATCGGGCTCGCGACACACCGGCTCCGCGGCGCTTACCTCGCCCTGGCCACGCTCGCCTACGCGGAGGGCTGCCGGGTCCTCGCGCTGAACTGGACCGGTCTCACCGGAGGCGGGGCGGGCCTGATCGGGATCCCTCCCCTCCCCGCACTCCCGATGGGGCTCCCCCTCGAGCTCACCCGGGAGCGCGCCGGGGGGTACTACTTGGCGCTGGGTCTGCTGCTCGTCGCCCTCGGCGTCTTCGCCGGGCTCCGCCGCTCGCCGATCGGGCTCGCGTGGGCGGCCATCCGCGAGCGCGAGCAGCGTGCCCAGCTCCTCGGCGTCGCGCCGGCGCCGTACAAGGTGCTCGCGTTCGTCTGCTCCGGCGCGCTCACCGGCATCGGGGGCGCCCTCTACGCGCACGCCGTGCGCTTCCTCGAGCCCGACCTCGCGTTCAGCCGGGGGGTCTCGATCCTGCCCCTCGTGATGGCGACCTTCGGTGGGGTGCACACGCTCCTCGGGCCGCCGGCGGGGGCGGTGCTGCTCTACCTCGGCTCGGAGCTCCTGCTCCAGCCGACGCTGCCGCGCCTGCATCAGCTCCCGTACGCGCTCGCGCTGATCCTCGTCGTCCTGTGCCTCCCGCGCGGGCTCGCGGGCCTCGCCCGTCGCGAGTGATGCCGCCGCTCCTCGAGCTCGATCGCGTGACCAAGCGCTACGGCGGGCTCCACGCCCTCCGGCAGGTGAGCTTCGCCGTCGAGGAACGCGCCCTGGTCGCCCTGCTCGGGCCGAACGGCGCCGGGAAGACCACGGTCTTCGACATCACCAGCGGCCTCGTGCGCCCGACGGCGGGCGCGGTGCGGTTCGAGGGCGCGTCCCTCGTGGGCCTGTCGCCACACCGGGTCGCGGCCCTCGGCATCGGCCGCACCTTCCAGGTCGCCCGGCTGTTCCCCGCGCTCCCGGTCCTGGACAACGTCCTGGTCGGCGTGACCTTCGGGCGCAGGCGTCGCCGGGGCGCGGACGCCCGGCGGCACGCCGAGCGCCTGCTCGAGGTCGTGGGCCTCCACGACAAGGCTGCGACGCCCGCGCGGGCGCTCTCGCTCGGGGAGCAGAAGCGGCTCGAGCTGGCCTGCGCGCTCGGGCCGGAGCCGCGGCTCCTGCTCCTCGACGAGCTGGCGTCCGGGCTGCCGCCCCGCGGCCGGCAGGAGGTCGTCCGCTTCTACGGCCGCCTTCGGGAGCGGGGGCTCACCGTCATCGCCATCGAGCACTCGTTCAGCGTCCTGCTCGAAGTGGCCGACCGGGTCTTGCTCCTCGACCAGGGCGAGCTCATGGCCGACGGGCCGACGCGCGAGGTGCTGGCCTCCCCGCAGGTGGCGCAGGCGTACTTCGGCGAGGAGGACGGCGAGTGACCGCCGCGGGTGGCGCCGGGCGAGCCGCAGAGCGCCCGCGCGACGTGGGACCCCTTCGGCTTCCTGCCGCGATTCGGCGAATCGCGGCAGGAGCTGAACGGGTGACGAGCGCGGGCGCGGCTGCCGGCGAGCCCGGCGACAGGACCCGCGGCGGTCTTCTCCTCCTGGGCGTCCTGGTCGCGCTCTCGTCTGCGCCGGCCGCGGCCGAGGAGCCCCGCGTCCACGTCGTCGATCCGGGGCGGAGCGAGATCCGCTTCCACGCCTCCTCGCGCCTCATGGACGCCGACGGCAGCTTCCACCGCTTCCGCGGCGAGGTCGGCTTCGACGAGGGCCGCCCCGAGGCGGTGTCGGCCCGGGTCACGGTCGAGGTCGCGTCGATCGACACGGGGATCCGGATGCGCGACGACCACCTCCGGAGCGAGGACTTCTTCCACGCCGAGCGTCACCCGACGGCCACCTTCGTCGTCGCGACGGTGAGCCGGGATGGGGAGCGATGGGTGGTCATCGGCCAGCTCACGATCCGCGGGGTCACGCGGCCCTTGTCCCTCCCCGTGACCGTGAGCCACGCCGGCGCGGAGCTCCGGATCCGGGGCGAGTTCACCGTGAACCGCCAGGCGTTCGGCATCACCTACCGGAGCTTCCTGAACCCGATCCGCGACGAGGTGAGGGTATGGTTCGACCTCGTCGCGTCTCCCGGATGAGCGCGGTCGCGGCTCCCCCTCTCCTCGCCGTCGAACGCGTGAGCGTCGGGTACGACGCCGCGCTCGTCCTCCGTGGCGCGAGCCTCGAGGTGCGGCGCAGGGAGTTCGTGGCGCTGCTCGGCCCGAGCGGCGCGGGCAAGACGACGCTCCTCCGCGCCATCGTGGGCCTCCTGCCGATCCGGGACGGCGCGATCCGGCTCGAGGCGATGCGGCTCGACGGCCTCGCGCCCTACCGCATCGCCGCGCTCGGCGTCACCGCCATTCCCGAGGGGCGGCGGCTCTTCGACGAGCTGACCGTCCGCGAGAACCTGCTCCTCGGCGCGTACCTGCCGGCGGCGCGCCGCCACGCCGCGGAGACGCTCGCCCTCGTCGAGCGTCTGTTCCCGACGCTGGGCGAGCGCGCCCGGGACCCCGCGGCCGTCCTCTCCGGCGGCGAGCAGCAGATGGTCGCCCTGGGCCGCGGCCTGATGGCCCGCCCCCGGCTCCTCCTGCTCGACGATCCGTTCCTCGGCCTGGCCAAGCCGCTGATCCGCCGCTTCTGTGCGGCGCTCCGCGAGCTGACCGACGCGTGGGGACTGACCATCCTCGCGGCCGGGCAGCACGTCCGGCGGCTGCTCCGGCTCGCCCATCGCGGCTACCTCCTGGACGAGGGCCGGGTGATGGCGGAGGGCCCGGGAGCTGCGCTCCTCGAGGACCCGCGCGTCCGCCGCACGTTGCTCGAGCTCCCGCCGTGACACGGGGCCTCGCCTGGGGCGGCGCGGCGGCGCTGGGGCTCGCCGGCGCCATCGCCGCCGTGGCCCTGGCTCCCTCCCCGCCGGGCCCGCCCGGCCCGGAGCCGGGGCGCGCCCTGTACCGGAGCCACTGCGCGACCTGCCACGGCGCCGACGGCCGGGGCGGATCGTGGCGCGCACGGCTGCTCTTCCTCCGGCCCGGCGACCTGGCCGACCCTGGGGCAACGCTCGAGGAGCCCTATCTCACCGAGATCATCCGCCGCGGCGGCGCCGACTTCGGCAAGCCCGGGATGCCCTCCTTCGGCTTCACCCTGAGCGAGGCCGACATCCGGGGGCTGGTGGCCTACGTGCGGGCGCTCTCCGTCCCCCCGCGCACGCCGACGCCGTGAGGTCGGGACTCCGGGAGTTTGCCGAGAGACGGACGAGCGCCCGGCTCGGCATGTGGACGCCGCTGCTTCCCCGGCGCGTCCAGGTGGGTGCCCCGGCGCTTCGGCTCCTGAGGGGAAGCTCCCCGCCTTTCGGGATTGGCCCGCCGGGCGCCGCGGAGTATCATCGAGGACGCCTGTGCCCGAGCGGCCGACGACCCATCTCCGCGCCCTCGCCGAGCCGATCTGGCGCGCCCAGCACGAGCACCCGTTCGTCCGGGGGATCGGAGACGGCACCCTCGACCCCGAGCGGTTCAAGCACTGGGTCCGCCAGGACTACCTCTTCCTCGTCGAGTACTGCCGCCTGTTCGCCCTGGCCGCCTGCCGCGCGCCCGACCTCGCCACCCTCCGGCGCTTCGCCGAGCTCCTGCAGGCCACGGCCACCACGGAGATGGACCTCCACCGCGCCTACGCCCGCGAGTTCGGGATCTCCGAGGCCGAGCTCGAGCGGGAGCGGATGGCGCCGACCACCCGCGCCTACACCGACTTCCTCCTGCGCGTGGCGGCGACCGGGGAGTTCGCCGAGCTGGCCGCGGCGCTCCTCCCCTGCATGTGGGGCTTCGCCGAGCTCGGCCAGGCCCTCCGGGCCCGCGGGCTCCCCGCCGACCCGCGCTACGCGAAGTGGATCGAGATGTACGCGGCACCGGAGTTCGCCGCGCTGGCCGAGTGGTGCCGGGGCCTCGTGGACGACCTGACGGAGGGGGCCCCGGCGGGCCTCCGCCAGCGCGTCGAGACCGCGTTCGTGACCTCCAGCCGCTACGAGTATCTCTTCTGGGAGATGGCGTGGCGGCTCGAGCGCTGGCCGGTCTGACCTTCCCCCGAGGAGGCGACACGAGCGGTGACGGTCGAGCGTCACGACCGGCAACCGATGGAGAGACCGTGAGGAGTGAGCCGGAAGGCCGGGCATAGGTGGCACGGCCATGGGGTGGGTGGCCTCGGGTCCTGGGCGTCGCGGCGCTGGCGAGCGGCGCGGCCCTCGTCACACACATCGTCTCCGGGGTCTCCCTCCGGCTGGCGCTGGGCCTGGCCGCGGGCATCGTGGGCCTGGCGGTCTGGCTCGTCTGGCGACGCGCCGTGCCGGAGGGCCGTGCGGTGGTGGCCCGGCGGACGCGCGTCGGGCTCGGGTTCGCCGCGACCGTCGCGTACGATCTGGCGCGCTTCCTGCTCTCCCGCTGGGATCCCTCCCCGTACGACCCGTTCGAGGCGATCTGGGCGTTCGGGGTCCGGCTCGCCGGCGCGACCGCGCCGCCTGGGCTCGTCTACACCGCGGGTGCCGTGTTCCACCTCGTCAACGGGCTCTCCTTCGGCGTGGCCTTCTGCCTCCTGGTCGCCCGGCCCGGGGTCCTGGTCGGGATCCTCTGGGGCTTCGGCCTCGAGCTGTTCCAGCTCTCGCTCTACCCCGGGTGGCTCGACATCCGCTTCTATCGCGAGTTCGTCCAGATCTCCGTCCTCGCGCACGCGGTCTACGGCCTCGCGCTGGGTCTCGGCTGCCGGCAGGCGCTCGGCCGCGCAGAAGGGAGGACCGGACGTCGCTGACGTGACCACCGCACCCCGGTCGGCGGACGGCGCCAGCGGATCGCACCGCTGACGCGCCGCTGGCGCCAGGCGCAGCCGGGCCGACCGGGGCGCGCGCAACGGCTCGAGATCCACAGTCGGCGACTACAAGGTGGAGCTCTACCTCGACGATCGGCTCGTCCTGACGCTCCCGTTCCAGGTGGCGCCCTGAGCGGGACCGGGCCGGTCCCGTCGTCCCGGGTCGGGTCCCCGGACCCCTCGCGGCGCGCGTCAGAGTCGGCTATCCTGGCGTGGGCCGTCCCGCCCGGCGCCCCGGGCGTTCGGCGCGGGGTGGCCGTGGCGGCCGGGACCACGGGCGCCACAAACTCCTGGGCTCGCTCCGTCCTCGCGCACGCGGTCCACGGCTGCGCGCCGGGTCTCGGTTGCCGCTACGCGCTCGAGAACGCGGAAGGGAGGACCGGACGTGGCTGACGTCACCAGCGCACCCCCCGAGACACCCGGCGGCCGGCCGCCGGACCCGCTGACCCGCCTCTGGTGCGTCCGGCTCCCCCGCGCGCTGGACCCGTGGGCGCCGCCGCTCGCCGACGCGGTGGCGGACGGCACCTGGACGGCCGCCTGGCCCGGCGTGGCGGCGCTGGCCCCGCTGGCCGCGCTCGCCGTGGGGTTCCTGGCGCCGCTCGTCTGGCCCGGGATCAGGCACATCTATTCCGAGTCGCTCACCTTCCTGATGCTCGTCGCCGCCGCCGCCATCCTGAGCGCGCCGCTCGGCGTCGGACTTCTCGCCGGGTACATCGGCGGGGTGATGGTGTTCGGGACCGAGACCTCCTACTACGCCTTCACGCGGGCTCCGCTGGGCCGGACCGGGAGCCTCCTGATCGCCTACATGCTGCTCGCCCTCCCGGCCGTGACGCTGCCCCAGCTCGGGCGCCGGATGGCCGACGAGCTGGCGCTCCTCATCCCATCGTCTGAGGAGCTCCGGCGTGTCGCTCGCGCGGCGCTCTACGCCCTCACGGCCGCGCTACTGGTCTTCCTCTGGTGTCAGGCGACGGTCGTGCTGATCCGCCCGGTGTTCACGTGGGTGCGGGGCTCGCCGACGGTCGCGGCCGTCCAGAACGTTCAGGTGTACTGGCCCTGGCTCGTCGTCACGGCCGTCATGGCGGTCATCGCACCTGGGACGGCCGGGACGCGGCCGGCCGCCCGGTCGCCGGCCGGCAGCCCGCCCGCGTCCGCGTCGGCTACCTCTACGCCGCGTCGTTCCCGCGACCCGAGCTGACGCGCTGGCAGGAGTGGACGAGGAGCCTCGGGACCTGGGACGCCCGGGCCCTCGGCCTGGGCGGCTGGAGCCTCACCGTTCACCACGCGTGGGACCCGAGCGGCCGGATCCTCTACCTCGGCGACGGCGGCCGCCGGAGCGGCCTCGCTCCGGACGGCGGGAACGGCCCCGGGCGGGGCGACGTCCGGCTCACCGACGAGGATGCCAGCCAGGTCTTCGTCTTCGAGGCGTCGGGGCGGCACCTCCGCACTCTCGACGCGCTGACGGGCCTCCTCCTCTTCCGCTTCGAGTACGACGCGGCCGGGCGCCTCGCGACCGTCGTGGACCTGGCCGGCAACGCCACGCGCGTCGAGCGCGACGCGGCGGGCATGCCGATCGCCCTCGTCGCGCCGTTCGGGCAGCGGACGACGGTCGGGCTGGAGGCCCAAGGGTACCTGGCCCGCGTCGCCAACCCCGCCGGTGAGGCGTGCGAGCTCGCGTATGCGGACGGCGGCCTCCTGGTCGGAGCCACGGACCCCCGCGGCCACCGCGCGCGCTTCCGCTACGACGACGGCGGCTACCTGATCGAGCACACCGACCCGGCGGGCGGCGTCGTCCGACTCCACCGCGCCCGCACGGAGCACGGGTTCCGCGTGACGCGGATCAGCGCGGCCGAGCAGGAGTCCACCCACGCCGTGGAGCGGTTGCCCTCGGGAGAGGACCGTCGGGTGAACAAGTGGTGTGGGAGCGGTCCGATCGTGGCCGTCACCGCTCGGAACGGCCGCCGCACGATCACCTATCCGGACGGCACGTCGGCCACTCTCGAGGTCGAGCCGGACCCCCGCTTCGGCGCCCACGCGCTGCTCGTGCGGCAGGCCGTCGTCAAGACCCCCGGAGGGCTCGCCCGCACCACCACGACGAGGCGCCGGATCGCCCTCGCCGATCCCCGGAACCCCCTCAGCCTCACGAGTCAGACCGAGACCGAAAGCATCAACGGCCGCGAGTACACGACGACCTTCGATGCGGCGCGGCGGCAGATCACCGAGACGACGCCCGCGGGCCGCCGGTGCGTCGTGACGCTCGACGAGCGCGGGCTCGTGGTGCGGGTGGAAACTCCCGGGCTCGCCCCGATGGCCTACCGGTACGACGCCCACGGCCACCCGACGACGATGGAGTGGGGCTCGCGCCGCGTGGGTCTGAGCTACGATGCGCAGGGGCGTCCCAGCGCGCTCACCCACCTCGACGGCAGCACCTACCGCTTCGTGTACGACGGCGCCGGGCGGGTCGTCCAGGTCACGCTGCCCAGCGGTCGGCTCCGCCGCTTCGCCTACGACCCGAGCGGCAACCTGAGCCAGCTCACCATGCCGGGCGGCGCGGTGCACCGCTTCGAGCGCAACGCCGTCAACCTGGAGGCGAGCTACGCCGCGCCCGACGGCGGCACGCTCGCCAAGAGCTACGACCGCGATCGGCGGCTGACGAGCGTGACCCTGCCTGGGAACCGGACGCTCACCCTGAGCTACCCCGACTCCGGGGCGCTCGCGCGCGAGCAATACGCCGAAGCCACGCGGGAGTTCACCTACCACCCGGCGAGCCGCCGGCTCACCGCGCTGAGCCGCGTCCCGGCGGGGGGCGGACCGCCCCAGCGGCTCGCCCTTGCGTGGGACGGGTTCCTCCTCACGGAGATCGCGTGGAGCGGAGCGGTCACCGGCCGGTACCGGTACCGGTACGACAGGGACCACCGGCTCAGCGGGGTGACCCTGGACGGCGGCCCCGAGATGGCGCTCCGCCGCGACGCCGACGGCCAGCTCACGGGCCTCGGGCCCTTCACCATCGCGCGGGAGGGTCCCGACGGCGCGCCGAGCGGGATCAGCGGCGGAGCGCTGGCGATCGCCATCGACTACGACGACCTCGGCCGGATCCGGGCCCGCAGCCACCGCGCGAACGGACGCGAGGTCTATCGGATCGAGCTGGCCCATGACACGATCGGTCGGATCACGGAGAAGCGCGAGACGGTGCCGGGGAGCGCGGCAGCCCACGGCTACGCCTACGACGCGGACGGCCAGCTCGTGGAGGTCCGGCGGGACGGGACGACGGTCGAGCGCTACGCGTACGACGCGAACGGCAACCGGACCTCGCGCCAGGTCGAGGCGGGGCCCACCGAGGCCGCCGGGTACGCCGAGGACGACCGCCTGGTCGAGCGCGGCGGCGTCCCCTACCGATTCGATCCCGCGGGCTTCCTGCTCGCGCGCGGAGGCGACGCCTTCGCCTACAGCGCGCGCGGCGAGCTGCTCGAGGCCCGCCTCGCCGACGGCCGGATGGTGACGTACGGCTACGACGCGACGGGGCGACGGGTCTCGCGGGCCGACGGCGCGGACACCTGGGGCTACCTCTACGGCAACCCGGCGAAGCGCTTCCAGGTGACGGCCGTCCGCGCGCCCTCGGGCGCGCTCGACGTCTACTGGTACGATGCCGTCGGCTGCCTCGTCGCCATCCAGCGCGGCGAGGCATGGTACTACGTCGCGACCGACCACGTGGGGACGCCGCGGGTCGTCTGGGATGCGGAGGGGACGCCCGTCAAGGTCCTCGCCCACGACAGCTTCGGCCATCCGACCGCCGACAGCAATCCCGACTTCCCCCTCGCGGTGGGCTTCGCCGGCGGTCTCGCCGACCCCGCCACGGGCCTCGTGCGCTTCGGGCTCAGGGACTACGAGCCGGCCGCCGGCCGCTGGACGGCGAAGGACCCGATCGGCTTCGACGGGTCCGATCCGAACCTCTACGGCTACGTCCGGAACGACCCGGTGAACTTCGTGGACCCGACGGGGCTCCAGGAGGAAGCAGCCGGAACGGAGCCGTCAGGTGGAACGGGGTCGGGGGGGATCAACGTCCTCGGAAGGGAACCGGGGACCTCGGGGATCGAGTGGAAGGAGCCCTCACCCGGAGGGCTCGACGACCCGAACTGGTCACCGGGGCAGCCCTCGCGACCGGGCGAAGGCAACTGGAGGCACACCCACGGCTCCGACGCCCCGAAGGAGCCCGGCTACGACCTGTACAGGCCCTACAGCCGGCGCCGACGGGGAGGCGCCGGCCGCGTGGACTTCTGCGTCGGGTTCGGCCGCCCGGGTTCCCCGACCGACCCACGCCCGAACCCCTCGGGAGGCGGCCACACCGGCGCCGACCACGGCGACCCGGTCGGCGGCCCCACCGGGGGCGTCACCGGGCAGGGCGGCGGCACGGTCCGATTCTGACGGCCTCGCGGGGCCTCAGCGCCCGAGGCCGGTCTCCGAGCGCACCTTCTCCCGGCACTCCGGGCAGATGCCGTGGCTGGGTGAATCGCTACAGGACGCCCCGCTCCCGCAGGGCGGTCAGCTCCGAGGCCGAGAGGCCCAGGTAGCGCGTGTAGATCGCCGCATTGTCCGCGCCCACCGGGCGGCAGGCCCACTTGAGCCGCGGCGGCGTCCGGGACATCTTCCACGGCGGCGCCTGGAGGAGCAGCTCCCCGTAATGGGCGTCCTCCACCTTCTGGAAGGCGCCGCGCTCCCACCAGTGGGGCTCCCCGAGCGTGTCCTTCGGCGTGTTGACCTTCGCCGTCGCGACGGTGCCGGGGCCCCGTTTGTTGAGCATGTAGTCCATCACGCGCTCGAGGACCTCCTGCGAGGTGAGCCCCGACGACCAGGCCTCGAGCTCCCGGTGGATCTCCGGCTGCTTGTCGGCGGCGGTGCGGTCGCGGACCGTGGGGAAGCGCTCCCGGAGCTCCGGGCGACCCATGATGTTCGTGAGGCCCGTCCAGTTCACGTCCGAGAACCCGGCGATGAACGAGTACCCGTCCTTCGTCCGGATCAGCGTGTACGGGAACACCGAGATGTTGTACGCCCCCGTCCGCTCCCAGACCTGCCGGTGGGAGTGGTACCAGTGGAGCGCGTAGTCCGTCATCCGCGCCTCGCCCTCCGCGGGCGAGACGTCGCAGAGCTGCCCCTGCCCGGACGTCGCGCGCCAGGCCAGCGCCGTGAGCGCGGCGAAGGCCGCCCAGGCGCCCCCGAAGTGCCACGCGGCCCAGGACCCCTGCCGGGTCGGGACGGCGTGGGGCGCGGGGCCATCGGACCCCTCCGGTTCCCCGGTGATGTAGACCACGCCCGAGAGGGCCTGGTCGGTGACGTCGTGATCGGGGATCGGCGAGGCGGCCCGCGGGCCGAACTGGCCGTGGGTCGAGAGGGCGACGTAGACCAGGCCAGGGTTGAGCTGGCCGAGTTGCCGGTAGCCCAGGCCCCACGCGTCCATCTGGCCGGGCCGGAAGGTCTCGACGAGGACGTCGGCCTTCGCCGCGAGGCGGCGCAGGAGGAGGCGGCCTTCGGGGTGCTCGAGGTTCAGCGTGACGTGGTGCTTGTTGCGCCCCTCGACGAGGTAGGCGAGCCCGGTGTCGCGGTGCCGCCGTCCCTCGGGAGAGAAGGCCCGCGCCGGATCGCCTCCGGGCGGCTCGACGCGGACGACCGTCGCGCCGAACTCGGCGAGGATCGAGGACGCGAACAGCCCCGCAAAGTTCGCCTGCGAGCAGTCGAGGACGAGGAGGTCGTCGAGCGCTTCCGGCTTCTCGCGCGCCCGGGCGGGGTCGGTCAGGGCCTTGGCGTATTCCGGCCAGGGAAGGGATCGCTCGGACTCGCCGCTCACGGTCACACCCGCGGCCCGTCGGGCGGGAAGTCGTCGGGCGGCTTGGCGCCGACGCGATCGCCCCAGCGGCCGACGACGCCCTTCTCCTGGAGGGCGCGGATCTCGGAGGGGCTGAGCCCGAGGATCGTCCGGAAGACCTGCTCGTTGTGCCAGCCGACGGGCCGCGCGGCCCAGCGGATCCGGCCCGGCGTCGCCGAGAGCTTCGGCGCCGGTCCCTGCTCCACCATCGGCCCGTAGAGCGGGTCCTCGTATTCCCACGTCGCGCCGCGCGCCCGGAGGTGCGGGTCCGCGTAGCGGTCGGCCGCGCTGGCGGCGCGGGCCGCGGCGAAGCCGTGCTTCTCGGCGAGCGTCTCGACCTCGGCCCGGGAAAGGTCCGCGGCCCACTCGCGCACCCGCGCCAGGATCTGGTCGGCGTGCGCGGGCTCGAGCCGCGCCTCGAGCGTCGCGAAGCGCGGGTCCGCGGCGAGGTCCGGCGCGCCCAGCGCCTGGCAGAGCCCGCGGAACTCGGCGTCGGTGACCGCCGCGACCGCGACGAAGCCGTCCCGGCAGCGGAGGACGTCGGCCGCCCCGAGGGCGCGGTCGCGGTTGCCGGCGGGTCCACGGTTCTCCCCGGTGAGGCCGGCCAGCACCCACGTCCAGTCGAGCGAGCGGATCAGCCCTTCCGACTGCGCGTAGTCGATGAGCTGGCCCTCCCCGGTCCGCCGCCGGTGGTGGAGCGCCACGAGCGCCGCCGTCGCCGACATGAGGGCGCCGAACCAGTCGCCGATGAAGATGCCGCAGGGGATCGGCGGGCGCCCGGGAAACCCCGTGACCCCGATCATGCCGGAGACGGTCTGGGCGACCGCGTCGTAGGAGGCGCGGCCGAGGGCGAACGGCCCGAACTGGCCGAATCCCGAGTTGGCGACGTAGATCAGCCGCGGGTTCAGCGCCGAGAGGTCGCGATAGCCGATCCCCCACCGGTCGAGCGTCCCCGCCCGGAAGTTCTCGACGAGGATGTCGGCGCGCGCGGCGAGCTGCTTGAAGAGCGCCTTCCCCTCCTCCTTGTGGAGGTCGATCGCCACGTGGTACTTGGAGTGGCTCTCGGGGAAGAAGCCGAGCGAGGCGTTCTTCCAGAACGTCCCCCGCGGCGTGACGTAGCGCATGGTGTCGCCGGCCGGCGGCAGCTCGACCTTGATCACCTCGGCGCCGAACTCCCCGAGGAAGTCCGCGGTCGCGGGTCCGAGGACCAGCGTGGTCAGCTCGAGGACGCGGATGCCCTCGAGCGCCTCGGGCTTGTCGAAGATCCGCTTCCGGTCGAACAGCTCGGCGGTCCAGCGGAAGTACTCGTGGGTCTCGGCCATTTGGGTCCCCCCGCACCCCCGACCCCTCCCACCCCTCAGGGAGGAGGGGAGCCGCCTGCTGCCCCGTCGCCGGGGCCGGTGGACACGGGATGTCCCATGCGTGGAGCTCCTCCCGGTCCGGGATGCGGAAACCCTAGCAGACCGCGGCGGGCTCCCGCAACCGGCTCGGTCGGGGCGCCTCAGCGCCCCTTGAAGGCGGCCTTGCGCTTCTCGAGGAAGGCCGCCACGCCCTCCTGCCGGTCCTCCGTGGAGAAGGCCAGCGCGAACGCCTTCGCCTCCAGGGCGAGCCCCTTCGGCAGGTCGAGGTCGTAGCCGTCGTTCATGGCCTCCTTGATCAGACGGAGGGTGAGCGGCGGCTTCGTGAGGAGCTTCTCCGCCAGCGCGCGCGCCTCGGCCATCAGGCGGTCGGGCGGGACGACGCGGTTGACGAGCCCGATCCGGTGAGCCTCCGGGGCGTCCAGCATCTCGCCCAGGTAGTTCACCTCCTTGGCCCGGTGCATCCCGACGAGGCGGGCGAGCCGCTGCGTCCCGCCGGCCCCGGGCAGCACGCCGAGGTTGACCTCGGGCTGGCCGAAGCGCGCCGTCTCGGCGGCGAGGATGAGGTCGCAGCAGTAGGTCAGCTCCGCGCCCCCGCCGAGCGCGAAGCCGTTGACGGCCGCGATCGTGATCTGCGGGAGCGCCTCGAGCCGGCTGTAGAGGCGCTGGATCCGCTGGCCGAAGCTCAGCGCGTCCAGGGTGCTCAGCCCCTGGAACCCGCTGATGTCCGCGCCCGCGACGAACGCGCGCTCGCCGGCCCCCGTGAAGATGACGACCCGCGCGCCGGCGTCGGTCTCCAGCCCGGCCGCCAGCTCGTCCAGCTCGCGGACCATGGTCGCGTTGATCGCGTTGAGCTGCTTCGGGCGGTTCAGGGTGACGGTGACGATCGCCCCATCCCGGTCGACGAGCAGAGTCTCGAATGGCATCGGGCCTCCTTTGGCGTCGTGATCGGCCGCATCCTACCCCGGCGCGTCGCGCACCGCAATCGGGCGCCGCTTGAGGGTGCGGCCCGGACTGGATGTGGCTCGTCAGCGTCTTGGCCACGATGAGGCCCGCAGGGGTCAGCCTGATGCCTGACCTCGGGAGGTCCGTGCAGGGAATGTCCCTATCGGAGCGCATGCGGGGCGGGGGGGGAGGCGGAGGACGCCGCATGGCACGGCCGCCCCCAAGACAGTGCGGCTCTGACCGAAGAACTCCGCGACGTGATGCGCCGCGGTCCAACATGCCGATGAAGCGGACGGGCTTGGCCCGCGGCTTATCGGCAGGGCGTTAGCAGGACCTGGCTCGCGGTAACATGATATCCGTGCTATCATGGCTTCGTGATCCGGTCGTTCGCGGACGAGGGCACGGAGGACGTGTTCAACGGCCGGAACACGAAGGCGGCGCGGCGGAGTTGTCCTCGGGAACTCTGGCGGGTGGCCGGGCGGAGGCTGGAGCAACTCGATTCGGTGGAGCACGTCGAAGAGCTTCGGATCCCGCCTGGAAACCGTATCGAGGCGCTGGTGGGCGACCGGAAGGGCCAGTTCAGTATCCGCATCAACGAGCGCTTCCGGATCTGCTTCCGGTGGACGGACGAGGGTCCGGCTGCGGTCGAGATAGTCGACTACCACTAGCGCGTCGACATGGGAGGTGGCGCATGATTCGGGTACCGACGCATCGGGAGCCGACCCATCCCGGCGAGATGCTCCTTGAGGAGTTCCTCAAGCCCATGGGGCTTTCGCAGCAGCAACTGGCGCGAGCTATTCGCGTGCCTTACCAGCGCGTGAACGAGCTGATCAATCGCCGGCGTGGCATCACGCCAGGCACGGCGCTTCGGCTTGCCAAGTTCTTCGGCAACTCGCCGGGGTTCTGGATGAGTCTTCAGCTTCGGTGGGATCTCTATCGCGCGCAGGCCGAAGAGGCGGCGGTTCTTCGGCGCATCCGTTCGGTGCGTGCGGCCGGATGAGGGCGCGCGAGGCACGGGCCTTCCAACCAGCCCGGCCCGCGGCACTTCCTTGCGGCTCATGCGGAGGCCCTCCCATGTGTGCATTGGGGGGGACACTCTCACTGAACAGTTACGGGAGGACATTTCTATAGACCAACAGCAAAGGTTGGACCGCCGCTTGACGGGGCTCCCGGACGCGGCGAGACTGGGATGGTGCGGAAGTGCCGCCTCGCTCGCGCACTGGCCGTCTTCCTCGTCGCCCTCGCGATGGTGGCCGGCGCGCAGCCAACGTCCCCCACCGGCCGGCTCCTCGACGACCTCCACCCCGATCACCCGCCGGAGGCGTTCCTCCGCGCCCTGGCCGCGGTCGAGAAAGCGGGCGACCGCGCGGCGATCCCCGCGCTGATCGAGCTGCTCCGCTTCGAGCTACCGGTGCCCGGGCAGCTCGTGGTCGGGGTCCTCGAGCGCCTCGCCGGGGAGACGCTCGGCCCGCGGTGGCCGCGCTGGGTCGAGTGGCTCCAGAAGCACCCCGAGGTCGCGCCCCACCCGGAGTTCGTCGGCTGGAAGGGGCGGCTGTACGCGCTGATCGACCCGGAGTTCGCCGACTGGATTCGCCCCGGGATCCCCCATCGCATCCGGATGGAGGAGGTCGTCTGGGGCGGCGTGGCCAAGGACGGGATCCCGGCCCTGATGCACCCGGCCCACATCAAGGCCGGCCAGGCCGCCTATCTCACCGACGACGAGCTCGTCTTCGGGGTCACGCTCCACGGGGAGAGCCGCGCCTACCCCCACCGGATCATGGACTGGCACGAGATGGCGAACGACGTGGTCGGCGGCGTGCCGGTCGCCCTCGCCTACTGAACGCTCTGCGGGTCGGGGACCCTCTTCCAGGCGACCGTCGGGGACACGATCTACACCTTCGGCTCGTCGGGCTTCCTGTTCCGCTCGAACAAGCTGATGTACGACCACCAGACGGGGAGCCTCTGGCACCACATGACCGGAGAGCCCGTCGTCGGCCGGCTGGCGACGAGCGCGATCCGCCTCCGGCTGCTCCCGATCGTCGTGACCACCTGGAAGGAGTGGCGCACCGAGCATCCGGACACGCTCGTCCTCGACATCCGGACCGGGCACCGGCGCGACTACACGCCGGGACGGCCGTACGGCCCCTACTTCGCGAGCCCCGACACGATGTTCCCCGTCTCGCCGCGGAGCGACCGGCTCCGGACCAAGGCGTCCGTGCTCGCCGTGCGAATCGGGGTGGACCGGAAGGCCTACCCGCTCGACGTGCTCCGCCAGGAGCCCGTGATCAACGACCGCGTGGGGGCGACGACCGTCGTGGTCGTCGGGAAGGCCGAGACCCGGACGGCCCGGGCGTACGGGCGCGGGGCGCTCACGTTCCGCCCGGGGCGCCACGCCGGCGAGCTGGTCGAGGCCGCGACCGGGACGGCCTGGCGCGTCGAGGAGGAGCGGCTCGTCCACTCGCGGACCGGCGAGACGCTGCCGCGGCTCCCGGCCCACATCGTCTACTGGTTCGGCTGGCACGCCTTCTACCCGGACGCCGAGGTCTACGGCGTCCCGCGCTGACGAACGGGTGTCGCGCCCCTCAGCCTTCGGTGCCGACGAGCGCCGGCGTGAGCATCCACTCGAGCGCCCACCGCGCCTCGGTGTAGCCGAGGCAGACGAGCGCGCCCGCCGGGATCCTGAGGATCTCGCGGTCCGGGGCGCCGACCAGCAGGAGCGAGGCGAGGCGGCCGAGGTGCGGCAGGTGGCCTACCAGCATGAGCCCGTCGCCCGCCTCGAGCTCGGCCCGCGCCGCGGCCGGGTCGTCGTTCGGGCGCAACCCCCGAGCCTCCCGCACGCCACGGGCGGGGTGGAGGTGCGTCGCGAGGATCTCCGCGCTCTCCCGGGCCCGCACGAACCCCGAGTGGCGGATCTCCGCGACCCGGAGCCCGAGCGCCGCGGCATGGCGGCCCACGCGGCCCACCTCCTCGCGGCCGCGGTCGTCGAGCGGACGCTCCGCGTCCACCGCACCCGGCGCCGCCGGCCGGGCCGAGCCGTGGCGGACGAGGTAGTGCGCGGCCAACCGGCGCTACGCCTCGTACAGCTCGCGCCGCGCGAGGCCGCGCTGGAAGGCGAGGTACCCCTCGCGGGTCATCGGCGGCGTGGCGGTCGCGAGCACGCGGCGCGCCGCCGCGGCGCCGTCTCCGAGCATGTCCACCGCCATCGCAGCCAGCATCTTGGCGGGCCCGACGTAGGCGAGCTCCGGGTCCACGACCTCGAAGTCCGTGGCGTGGTGGTTCCCGCGCGCGCCGCCCATGTAGGGGTGGAGCGCCGGCATGACGTGGCTGATGTCACCCATGTCGGTGGAGCCCGTGCGGTGCCCCACCTGGGCGAACTGCTCGGCGCCCACGAACGCGACCGCGTTCGCCCGGAACGCCTCGGCCATGGTCGCGTCCGAGTAGAGCGGGAGGTAGCCGGGGAGCGTCTCGATCTCGACCTTCGCCCCGAGGGCGAGGGCCCCGGCACGGAGCGCCCGATCCACCTTGGCATTCGCGTCCAGGATCGCCTCGATGGACTTCCCGCGGACGTAGGTTTCGAGGCGAACCTCGGCGGGGATGACGTTCACCTGGGTGCCCCCGTGCGTGATGATCGGGTGGACGCGGATCGTATCCTCGTCGCGGAAGGTCTCGCGGAGGGCGTTGATGGCCATGAGCCCGATCTGCGCCGCGTAGAGCGCGTTGACGCCCTTGTCGGGCGCGCCGCCCGCGTGCGCCGCCTTGCCGAGGTAGCGGATCGTCTTCACGACGCAGCCGTTGTTCGAGGCCGGCACCCCGGCCTTCCCGTCCTCCGGCCGCGACGTGGTGTGGATCATCATCGCGAGGTCCACGTCGTCGAAGTGCCCGAGCCGCAGGAGCTCCGGCTTCCCCCCCAGGAACTCGAGCTTCCCGGCGCGGGCCTGGGCGACGCGCCAGGCGATGTCCCCGTACTCCTCGGCGGGCACGGCGAAGAAGACGAGCCGCCCCGCGAGGTGGTCCATCGCCCCGGCGTCGAGGAGCCCCATCGCCGCGCCGAGGAGCCCGGCGATCTGCGCGTTGTGGCCGCAGGCGTGGGCCGCGCCCGTCTCGGGATCGGCCTCCGGGTGCCCCGCGACGACGAGCCCGTCCAGCTCGCCGAGCAGCGCGAAGGTCGGCCCGCCGCCCGCGCGGCCGGCGACCTCGGCGCGGACGCCTGTCAGCGCGAGGCCGGCCTTCGGCCGGAGGCCCAGCCCGCCGAAGGTCGCCTCGACGAGCTTCGCGGTCCTGACCTCCTTGAAGCCGAGCTCGGGGCGACGCCGGATCTGCTCCCCGATCTCGATGATCTCCGGGGCCCGCCGGTCGATCGCCGCGTAGATCCGCTGCTTCAGCTCGTCTCTCGTCATGTGGAACCTCCCGGTGCCCGTGATGCGTCGCGCTCGTCCCCGAGCAGCATAATCACGGCTACGGCGTTTGTATACCGCCTATCCGTGCAGGAACACGGAGGACACTGCCGTGCGCGGCGAGGCTCTCGAACGCAGAACGTGACGCGGCCGCGGCCGGCTCTCACACCGATGCCGGCCGGACGGAGCCGGGCGCGCCGTTTCACCCCCCGCCGGGCGGACGGCTGCGCAGCAGCCAGGCATGCACCCGCGCGCGGACGTACGCGAGCTTGAACGGCTTCGTGAGGTAGTCCGTGGCACCCGCCGCGAACCCCGCGGCCGTGTCCTCGGCTTCCGCCTGCGCGGTCAGGAACACCACGGGCACCTGACGGAGCTGCGGGTCCGAGTCGGCGCGGAGCGCGCGACAGACCTCAAGCCCGTCGCGGCCTGGCATGTTCCAGTCCAGGAGGAGGAGGTCAGGCCGCTCCGTGCGGGTGATCTCCAGCGCCGTGTCCCCGTCGCCCGCCGACAGGAGACGAAAGCCCTCCGGCCGGAGCGCAACGGCCAGAAGACCGATGATGTCCGGGTCGTCGTCGACGATCAGGATGGTCTTCGTGGCGGGCGGTTCCTGCCTCGCGCTGGTGGCGTCGGCTGGTGGCATCGGTCCGGCGACGACGGCCGCGGCGACCTCGCGCTCGGCCAGTTCGACGACCCGAGCCTCGGCGGCGGCGAAGACGTCGAGCGCGCCGCCGCTGGCGGCGACGCGCCGCTGGCACGCCTCGACGATCCTGTCCAGGGCCTCGTCGCTCCGCAGGGGATCGTGGTGGAACAGCGCCAGCTGCTTCACGCCAGCGGCAAGGGCGAAATCCACCACCAGCTCGGCCGGACTGTGGCCCCACGTCAGCTTCTGGGGGTACTCCTCGAGGGTGTACTGGGCATCGTGGATGACCAGGTCGGCGCCGGTGAGGAACTCGACGTGACGCTGATCCTCCGGGTGAACCCGCGCGGCTGGGGTCTCAGCCCGGACCGGCGGCTGGTGGCGTGAATGCGGCTCGTGGTCGGTCGCGTAGACCACCGTCGCTCCGCCGGCCTCCAGGCGATAGCCCAGCGCCAGGCCGGGGTGGTTGAGGTAGCGCGCGGTGACCCGGACACCGTCCAGGGCGAAGGCCCCTTCGACCAGCTCGTGGTACCGGACCGCAGCGCCGAGCTGGGCAACGGTGATGGGGAAGTACGCGTACTCCATCTGGCCGGCGAGCGTCTCCTGCAACCGCTGCCCCAATCCCTGCGGGGCGTAGACATCCCACTCGTTGCCCTGAACGAACAGCGGCGCGAAGAACGGGAAGCCCTGGATATGGTCCCAGTGAGTGTGGGTGATCAGCAAGTGCCCTCGGAGAGGACGCTCACCCGAGGCGAGGAGGGCGAGCCCCAGCTCGTGGGCTCCGGTGCCGCAATCGAGGACGAGCAGCGTCCCGTCGGCGGCGCGCACCTCGACGCACGACGTGTTGCCACCGTAACAAACGGTCCTCGGCCCTGGCTTGGCCAGCGAGCCACGCGTCCCCCAGAACTGCACGCGCAGCGCCGGCCTATTCATAGACGATCTCCAGGCGCCCAAGGTACGCGTCGAGCTCGGCGATCCCCTTTCGGACCTCCTCGGCGGCCCGGTTCCGCCCCGCCTGGCCGAGGAGTTCGCCGATCTGCGTGATCGCCTCACACCCGTAGCCGGCGCCGCTGCCCTTCATGCGGTGGCCCAGGAGCCGAATCCTCTCGAAGTCGCCCCGCTCGAGCGCCTCGCGCAGCGACCTCACGTCCTGGCGCCGATTCTCCAGGAACTCCGGGATGACGGCTTCGAGCTCGCGGTCCACGCGGATGCGGATCCGTTCCCTCGATTGTGCCTCTACGGGCTCGGCCGCCGGGGCACGCCTTCCGCACAGCTCGGTGATGGTTTGGGTGAGCTGGTGTCTCCGCACCGGTTTGGGAAGGTGCGTAGTACAGCCTGCATCGAGGCTCTTCTCCGCATCCTCCAGGCGCGCGTAGGCCGTGAGCGCGACGATCGGCGCAGGCTCCCGCCCCTGCGTGCGCTCCCACTGGCGGATCGCGCGCGTGGCCGCGTACCCGTCCATGACTGGCATCTCGACGTCCATGAGCACGAGATCGTAATCGCCCGCGATGAACTTCTCGGCGGCGATCTGGCCGTTCTCGGCGACTTCGATCTGACAGCGCGCTCCTTTGAGGTACGACAGCACCAGCACGCGGTTGTCGGCCGAATCCTCCACGAGGAGAATCCGCAGGGGGCGTTGGTCCCCGGGGCCGACAGAGGTCGGCGCGCCCGGGCGCGGCTCCGCCGCCGGCCGCGTGAGGCCTAGCCCGGTGGTGATCGCCGCGAGCAGCTCGGACCGCTTGACCGGCTTCACGAGATACGTCGCGACGCCCAGTTCGCGGCATCGAAGGCTGTCGCGCGTCCGGCCCTCGGACGTGAGCATCATGACCGTCAGGCCGGCCAGGCCCGGGGCGGCCTGGATCGATTCCGCGACCTGGAATCCGTCCATGCCGGGCATGCGGGCGTCGAGTAGGAGCAGTTGATAGGGGACGCGGGCCTCCCGAGCGCGATGGAGCTCGGCCAGTCCCTGGTCACCGCTTTCGGCCTCGGTCACCACGAACCCCCACCCGCCGAGCATCGCGGTCAGGATCAGGCGGTTGGTGGGGTTGTCATCAACCACGAGGACCCTCAGCCCGCGGAGGTCCGGTGGCGGACCCGGCGGGGTCGGCGCCGGTTCTGCCGGTACGCCCAATCGAACCGTGAACGAGAAGGTGCTCCCGCGGCCCACCGTGCTGTCCATCCAGATGCGCCCACCCATCCGCTCCACTAGCCGCTTGGAGATGGTCAGGCCAAGTCCGGTGCCTCCGTACCTCCGCGTCGTGGACGCATCCCCCTGGGCGAAGCTCTCGAAGATCAGGTCTTGCTTCTCGGCCGGGACGCCGATGCCGGTGTCGGAGACCGACACGAGGAGGCTGCCGGACCCGTCGGCCTCGGGGTCGATCCCGACGCGCACCGCCACCTCCCCGTGCTCCGTGAACTTGATGGCGTTGCCGACGAGGTTGACGAGGATCTGACGCAGGCGGGTCGGGTCACCGACCAGCCGGTGCGGCACGTCGGGCATGATCTGGCAGACCAGCTCGAGCCCCTTTTCGTGGGCGCGGATCGCCAGCAGCTCCGTGCTGCGCTCGACCAGCTCGTGGAGCTCGAACTCGATCCGCTCGAGCTCGAGGTGCCCGCCCTCCACCTTGGACAGGTCGAGGATGTCGTTGATCAGGTTCAGGAGCGTGTCGCCGGCTCGGCGGAAGATCTGGACGTACTCGTGCTGGTCGGAATTCAGGGGCGTCTCCGACAGCAGATCGGTCACCCCAACGATCGCGTTGAGCGGTGTGCGGATTTCGTGGCTCATCCCCGCAAGGAAGTCGCTCTTCGCCCGGCTCGCCACTTCGGCCGCTTCCTTGGCCGTTCGCAGCTCGGCAGTCCGCTCGGCGACCAGCCGCTCCAGCTCCACCGAGGTCCGGCGCAGTCGCCCGATGACGAGGGCCAGGCCGCCCAGCCCCAGGACTCCCATCGTCGCAATCAGGAAGAAGGTCTCGCGAAGCCCGGCGTGGGTCTGGGCGATGGCGCGGTCCAGCGGGCGGATGATCTCCAGCACCCCCCTGACGTCCCCGATCCTCCAGTCCGTCTTCGGGCTCTGCGGATGGCTGTGGTGGCAGCTGACGCAGGCCGCCCGCATCCGATCGGCCGTCGCGTACCGAAGCGCCGGACGTCCCGCGAACGCCTCGAAGCGGTAGAATGGCGCGTCCGGGCGTTCTCGCAGGTGACGGAGCGCGTCCCGCTCGAAGGCGTCTCGCGGACCGCCGTCCGCGCGCCACGGGAACGGGTAGTCACTGTAGAGCCGGACCTGCAGGCCGGAGCCCTTGGCGCCGATCCGGCGGCCCAGCTCCATGCTGAAGGTCGCCGGCAGCGGGATGGCTCCCTCGTGGGCCGCGTAGTCGTGCGTGACCGTGATCCCCTGGCCCCGCACTCGCTCCACCACCTCGGCCGTGTAGAGGGTGCGGAGTTCCTCGAGGGACTCGGCCTGGAGGGCCGCGCCCTGGAGAGCGGCGGACTCGATGAGATTCGACGACAGCCGCGAAAGATGCCAAAGGGTCACCGCGACGCCGACGCAGAACATGACGGTGAGCACGAGGATGGTCCGTTCGTGGAGCACCCGGGCGCATCGGCCCAGGGCGTTCACGACCGCCTGACGGGCTCGGAAGGAAGCGGATCGGCTCATCTCAACCCTCCACACGTCGGTTCCGTGCCCCGGGTCTCGCGGAGGGAGGCCCACCGTCGAGCCCGTCGGACGGAGGTGGGTTGTGTGCCGGCGCCCGGAGCTGATCAGATGGTCGTCTCGCCGGGTGGATCGCTGGACGCCGGCGAACCGGTGAGCCAAATGTAGGCGGGCGCGCTGCCGCCGTCAAGGACCACGAGACATGACGATCAGTCACCCGTGTGCGCGACGAGGACAGCGCCTTGACGATCGCGGCGAGCCCCGGCTAGACTGCCTCCATCCCCATGACACGCATCGGCATCCTCTTCGGCCAGGAGCGATCCTTCCCTCGCGCGCTCGTGGCCCGCATCAACGACCTCAAGGCCGACGGGGTCGTGGCCGAGCCGGTCAAGATCGGCGGCGTCAGCCTCGAGACGCCGAAGCGCTACGACCTGATCCTCGACCGCATCAGCCAGGACATCCCGTTCTATCGCGCCGTCCTCAAGAAGGCCGTCGTGGACGGCACGATCGTCGTCAACAACCCCTTCTGGTGGTCCGCCGACGACAAGTTCTTCAACAACATCGTCGCGCGGGGGATCGGGGTGGCGGTACCGAAGACCGTCATCCTGCCCTCGAACCAGCACCCGCCGAACACCACCTCGGAGTCCATGACGAACCTCGTCTACCCCCTGGACTGGGAGGAGGTCTTCGCCCACGTCGGCTTCCCCGCCTACTTCAAGCCGTACTCGGGCGGGGGCTGGAAGAACGTCTTCCGCGTCACGAGCCCCGAGCAGTTCTTCGCCTTCTATCACGCCTCGGGGTACCAGGCGATGATGCTGCAGGAGGAGATCGCCTTCGAGGAGTACTACCGCTGCTACGTGATCGGCCGGAAGCACATCCACCTCATGCGGTACGACCCGCGGCAGCCGCACGAGCACCGGTACGTCAAGGATCCGCCGCCGATCAAGGCCGACCTCGAGACCCGGATGCACGCCGACTGCGTCAAGCTCGCGAATGCGCTCGGCTACGACTTCGACACGATGGAGTTCGCCGTCCGGGACGGCATCCCCTACGCGATCGACTTCCTGAATCCCGCCCCCGACGCCGACCTGGCCTCCGTCGGCCCGGCCAACTTCGAGTGGGTCGTCGAGCACGCGGCGAAGTGGCTCGTCGAGCGCGTGCAGCAGGGGGCCGAGCCCGCGCGGCAGTTCCACTGGCAGGTCTTCCTCTCGGGCGGCGAGGTCCCGGCGCCCGAGCCCCCGCGCCCGGCCGCGGCGAAGGCGAAGGGCGCGGCCCCGCCCCGCGGGCAGCCGCCCCCCGGGCGCGCCACCGCCCCGGCCCGGCGGCGCAAGGCGTAGCCGCCCGCCCGGACGGCCAGGGTCGCCCATGGGAGTCGAGCGGCCGGCCTTTACGCTCGGCGTCGAGGAGGAGTTCCAGCTCGTCGATCCCGAGACGCGGGAGCTGCGCTCCCAGGTCCAGGAGATCCTGGAAGAGGGGCGGCGACTCCTGGCCGAGCGGGTCAAGCCGGAGCTCCACCAGTCCGTCGTCGAGCTGGGGACGGGAATCTGCCAGAACGTCCAGGAGCTGCGCCGGGACGTCACGCAGCTCCGCACCGAGATCATCCGCCTGGCCCACCGCCGGGGGCTCCGCGTGGCGGCGGCCGGGACCCACCCCTTCTCCCACTGGGCGGACCAGCTCATCACCCCGGACCCCCGGTACGCCTCCATCATCGACGAGCTCCAGGCCGTGGCGCGCGCGAACCTCATCTTCGGCCTGCACGTCCACGTGGGGATCAAGGACCGGGACCTCGCCCTGCAGATCATGAACGAGGCGCGCTACCTCCTCCCGCACCTCCTCGCGCTCTCGACCAACTCCCCCTTCTGGCTCGGGCGGAACACGGGGCTCAAGAGCTACCGCACGCGGGTGTTCGAGGCGTTCCCGCGGACCAGCATCCCCGAGACCTTCGAGACGGCCAGCGCGTTCGAGGACTTCGTCCGGATCCTCGTCAAGACCAACTGCATCGACAACGGCAAGAAGATCTGGTGGGACGTGCGCCCGCACGCGTTCTACGACACGCTCGAGTTCCGGATCTGCGACGTGCCGATGCGCGTCGACGAGACCGTGGCGCTCGCGGCCCTCACCCAGGCGATCTGCGCGAAGCTCTACAAGCTGCGGGCCCAGAACCTCGGCTTCCGCATCTACCGGCGCGCGCTCCTCATGGAGAACAAGTGGCGGGCGTGCCGCTGGGGGATCGACGCCAAGCTCATCGACTTCGGCAAGGAGGTCGAGGTGCCGTTCCGGGAGCTGGCGCAGGAGATCCTGGAGTTCGTGGACGACGTCGTGGACGAGCTGGGAAGCCGCAAGGAGGTCGAGTCGATCAACTGGATCCTCGAGCACGGCGCCGGGGCGGACCGCCAGCTCGCCGTCTTCGAGGCCTCCGGGGGCGACCTCCGGGGAGTGGTGGACTTCATCTGCGAGGAGACGGCCCACGGCCTCGACGTTTCCAACCACGCGTAGCGTGACGCGCGGCCGTCAGGCGCTCCACCCATGATCGTCGGCGTCCCGGCGGAGACCTTCCCGGGGGAGCGGCGCGTCGCGCTCGTGCCGACCCTCGTCCCCGCCCTCGCCAAGGCGGGCTGCGAGGTGCTGGTCGAGGCGAACGCCGGCGCGGCCGCGGGCTATCCGGACGCCGCGTACGCGGAGCGGGGCGCCAAGGTCGCCCCTTCGCGCGCCGAGGTCTTCAGCGCGGCTGACGTCGTCTTCCTCCTCCTGGGCTACGGCGCGAACCCCGTCGCCGGCCGCGCCGACCTGGCGCGCTACCGCCCCGGCCAGGCGCTCGTCGGCTTCTTCCGGCCCCTCGGAGCGCCGGAGACCGTCCGGGAGCTCGCGGAGACGGGCGTCATGGCCTTCGCCGTCGAGCTCATGCCGCGGACCACCCGGGCTCAGGCGATGGACGCCCTGTCCGCCATGTCCACGGTCGCGGGCTACAAGGCCGTGCTCGTCGCCGCCGACGTGCTCCCGCGGATGTTCCCAATGCTCATGACCGCGGCGGGGACGGTGACGCCGGCCCGCGTCCTCGTCGTGGGCGCCGGGGTCGCGGGGCTCCAGGCGATCGCGACGGCCAAGCGGCTCGGCGCGGCCGTGTCGGGGTACGACGTCCGCCCCGTGGCGCGCGAGCACGTGCAGAGCCTCGGGGCGAAGTTCGTCGAGCTGCCCCTCGAGGCCCGCGACGCCGAGGACACCGGCGGGTACGCGCGGGCGCAGGACGAGGCGTTCTACCGCCGGCAGCGCGAGCTCCTGGCCCGCGTCGTGGCCGAGAGCGACGTCGTCATCACCACCGCGGCGGTCCCCGGGCGGAAGGCGCCGGTGCTCGTCACGGCGGACATGGTCGCGCGGATGGCGCCGGGCTCGGTGATCGTGGACCTCGCCGCCGAGCGCGGCGGGAACTGCGAGCTGACGCGGCCGGGCGAGACCGTGGTGGCCCACGGCGTGACGATCATCGGCACCGTGAACCTCGCCGGGGCCGTGCCCTACCACGCGAGCCTCATGTACGCGAAGACCGTGACGGCGTTCTTCCTGCACCTCTACAAGGACGGGAAGCTCCACGTGAGCCTGGACGACGAGATCACCCGGGAGACCCTGCTCACGCGCGGTGGGGAGGTCGTCCACCCGAAGGTGCGCGAGGCGCTCGGCCTGCCGGCGACAGCACCCGCGCGGGAGCCCTAGGTGGAAGCGCTCGCACTCACCCTGACCGTGTTCGCCCTCGCGATGTTCGTCGGCTTCGAGGTCATCACGAAGGTGCCGCCGACCCTCCACACGCCGCTCACCTCGGGGTCCAACGCGATCTCGGGGATCACGATCGTCGGGGCCATCCTGTCGGCCGGCCTCCAGCTCACGTGGCTCACCACGGCGCTCGGCTTCGTCGCCGTCGTCTTCGCGATGATCAACGTGGTCGGCGGATACCTCGTCACCCACCGGATGCTCGAGATGTTCAAGCGGAAAGAGTGACGCCCCGTGCGCCAGGGGCTCATCACCCTCGCCTACCTCGTCGCCGCGATCTGCTTCATCCTCGCCCTGAAAGGCCTCGCCCACCCGCGGACCGCGGTCCGCGCCAACCAGCTCGGCGCCCTCGGCATGCTGATCGCCATCGTGGTCACGCTCCTGGACCAGCACATCGTGAGCTACTGGGTGATCCTCGCCGGCATGGCGGTGGGATCGGCCCTGGGCGCCTGGATGGCGCTGACGGTCCGGATGACCGCGATGCCGCAGATGGTGGCCCTCCTCAACGGGTCCGGCGGCGGCGCCTCGACGGTCGTGGCGGCCGCGGTCCTCATGGAGGCGGCCGGCCTCGGCCAGGCCCCCTCGAACCAGGCGACCGTGGCGACGGTGGCGTCGGGGGTGATCGGCGCCGTGACCTTCTGGGGGAGCCTCGTCGCCTGGGCGAAGCTCCAGGAGGTCATGTCGGGGCGCCCGCTCCTCTTCCCGGGCCAGCAGGCGGTCAACGCCGGCCTGCTCCTCGTCGCCCTCGCCCTCGGCGCCTGGCTGGTGGCTCGGCCCGACCTCACGGGGCTCTACTGGGCGATCGTGGCCGTCTCGACCGTCCTCGGCGTGACCAGCGTGATGCGAATCGGCGGGGCGGACATGCCCGTCGTCATCTGCCTCCTGAACTCTTACTCGGGCCTCGCCGCGTGCGCCACCGGGTTCGTCCTCGACAACACGATGCTGATCATCTCGGGCTCGCTCGTCGGCGCCTCCGGCATCATCCTCTCCCAGATCATGTGCCGGGCCATGAACCGCTCGCTCGCCAACGTCCTCTTCGGCGGCGTGGGCGCGGAGGTCGCGACGGGGGCGGCGGCCGACGCGGTCTACGCCGGGCGGATCAAGGCCGCCTCCCCCGACGAGATCGCGATGGTGCTCGAGTCCGCCCGGCGCGTCGTGATCGTGCCGGGCTACGGCATGGCCGTCTCCCAGGCCCAGCACGCGGTCCGCGACCTGGCGCGGGTGCTCGAGGGGCGCGGCGCCGAGGTCGAGTTCGGCGTCCACCCGGTCGCCGGGCGGATGCCCGGCCACATGAACGTGCTCCTCGCCGAGGCCGACATCCCGTACGAGAAGGTCAAGGAGATGGACGACATCAACTCGACGTTCGAGCAGACGGACGTCGCCATCGTCATCGGCGCCAACGACGTCGTGAACCCGCTCGCCCGCACGGACCCGAAGAGCCCGATCGCCGGGATGCCGATCCTCGACGTGGGCAAGGCGAAGACCGTCGTCGTCATCAAGCGGAGCCTCTCCCCGGGCTTCGCGGGTATCCCGAACCCCCTCTTCGCCGCCGAGAACACCCTCATGTACTTCGCCGACGGCCGGAAGGCGATCGTCGACCTGATCCACGCGATGAAGGAGGCCGCCTGACGGTGGCCGGGCGACCCGGCGGTGGTTACCGGAGGAGGGTCGCGAGGGGAACCGTGAAGCCCGGCAGGACGTCCTCGCCGTCGAGAGCCTCGGGCTCCCGCACCAGGCGCGCCGACCCGTCGGGACGGTAGACCGTTGCGGTCACGGCCACGGGGGCGATCACCCAGACCAGGCGGCTCCCGGCCTCCAGGTAGTCCCGGACCTTCTGCTGGACCTCCACGGGGTTGTCGGTCGGCGAGAGCACCTCGACCGCCAGGTCGGGCGCGCCGCGGAGGAAGCCCTGCGGGAGCCGGCCCTCGGGCAGCCTCGTGGCGGAGACGAAGGCGACGTCGGGCGCCCGCACGCGCTCCGGGTCTCCCACGATGGCCAGCACGAAGCCAACGTCTCCCACCAGGACCTCCCCGCCCCCGTGCGCCTCGACGTGCTCGGCCAGGCGTCGATATACCCGTCCGCACACGCGCCCGTGGACTCCTCCGACCGGCGTCATCTCCACCACCTCGCCGTGAACCAGCTCTCGCCGGACATCGCCCGTCCCCATGCGCCAGAGGTCCTCGGCGGTGAGTCGCGTCCGGGTCGCCATGCGTGCCGTCCTCCCTGTCCCCCCTTCACGTTACCACGGTGGACCACCGCGGGCCCCGCGATGCATCTTCTCCCGGCATGGCGCCCAACATTATGTGCTGCCAGACCGTCATCGCGTCCTCTGCTTCCGGTTTGAGGTACCTGAAACCCGTTTCAGTCTCCTCAATCGTGCCGAGACGCATGAGGAGAGATGCGCCGTGACCAAGACGCATGCTGACCAACAGGGAGCCGAGGATGAGCTCAGCCTCGCGGGCTGTGGTGCGTTCGTCGCAGGAATACGCGATGGTCCACGCGTCGGCCGTCTCGGAGGTCGGCTCAAAGAGGTGGCGGACGCCCCGGATAGCAGGATGCGCATAGTCCGAGAGCAGGGCGTAAAGAACGCGCATACTTCGCATCTTGTCCGCCGTAGCAACTGTGAAGAAGCGGTCCAGCGCGTCTATCGCATTCATCACGCTGGTGACTTCGAGCCAAAGAGGGTCCCGCGCGTCCTCTGGGAGGTGCTTTGCTTCCCTTGCGACGGCCATTCCGTAGAGCGTCCTCGGAAGGAGAGTCCTGAGCTTGACCCAAAACTCGGTCTCCGCGGCCTTCTGAAGTTCCTCATTGGCGTAGGCCGCCCACGCTGCAGCCTCGATATGGGACCGCGTGAGCGTCGCAGGCGCAATCACTTCGGAGTGCGCTAGAGAGCGAAGTATCGCGTCTTCGAGAAGCTCCATTCGTGCACGGGACGAATGAGACATGTGACCGACCCATGCGACGAGTAGGTCTGCGTCGATTTGGACCTCCGCTTCACCGCTTGGTCCGAAGGCCAACAGAGTCTTCGGCTCCATGAATTCTGGATAGTCGAAGCCGCGTGTCGCTTGCAGGACCGTCTTCAGGGCAGTCGTCGCCTTCGCGAGCTCCGGAAACATGCGCTCGAGTTGTGCAACTACCTCAACGGCCTGCATTCTGGACCGCATTCCTTCTACTGATGCCTAACGTTCAGGCTTTTATCCGTCGTGCGTGGAGCATGGCGGATAAAATCAGTTGGACTAAACCCCGCGCGCGCATCGCGTACGGGGATTGTATCGTGAGGACGGCGTCGCTAGAAGGGGGAACGGGAGGTGGGGCAGGCGGCCGTCGGGATCCTCGACCCCGGTTCGCTGGGGCGAGCGCACCTGGGGAGGAGGGTCCCGACGGCGTGGGCGAGGCGTCCGCGGGGCCGAGATCGACACGGGCGCAGAGGAGGGGCGGGGCCGCGGGATGCGGGGCAGCGGCGCCGGGCGCGGACTCGGGGTGAGCCACGGCTCATGAGCTGTCCCAGGCGGCGGGCGCGGGGGGCAGCCGCTCGACCGGGTGCAGGAGGCCCTGCTGACAGACGAGACAGCGCTCGATGTCGAGGCCGGTGAGGCGCCGCATGAGGTCGCGAACGGACTCCGGCCGTTCCACCGGCGGCGCCGGCTGCGCCAACAGGGCCCGACACTGCGCGAGCGCCGCCGCCCGACGGCGATTGGCGCGCAAGCCGAAGTGGCGGATGCGGACGAAGCCGTCGGGGACCACGTGGAGCAGGAAGCGGCGCAGAAACTCCTCGGCGTCGAGCTCCATGACCTTCACGCGGTCGCCGTCCGCGTAGTCGCGCCAGCGAGAACGGACGCGGCCCTCGGTGAGGGCGACGAGGCGGTCATTGGAGCAGCCGCTGGGAGAGCGGCACGGAGCGGTCCTGGCCGCCCTTGCCCTGGCTGATGTGGATGGTCAGGCGGTCGGCGTCGAGGTCGGCGACCTTGAGGGCGACGACCTCGCTGACGCGGAGGCCGCCGGCGTAGGTGGTCGCCAGCAAGAGCCGATGCCAGGGGTGGGTGCCGGCGCGCAGCAGGCGCCAGACTTCCTCCCGGCTCAGGATGTCGGGCAGCTTCTGCGGCTGCTTGGGCGCCGGGACGTGGAACGCCGTCTTCTCGCGCCCGAGCGTCACGTGGGAGAAGAACCGGAACGCATGCGCGGCCTAGGCGCACGTGCTCCACGACCGCTTCCGCGCCTGGAAGAGGTGCGCCAGGTACGCCTGGACCTCGTCGGCGGAGAGCTGGTCGGGCGCCCGGCGGTAGTGGCGGGCCAGGCCCACCACCTGCCGGATGTACGCCTCGTGGGTGCGGGGGGAGAACCCGCGCACGGTCCTGTCGCGGAGCATGCGGGTACGCAGCTCGCTCATGAGCCACCTCCGTCAGGAGAGTTGGGACGGAGGTGATTGTGAGCCAGGCTCAGGCGCGATGTCGGGAACGAAGCGAGTGGGAGACCACGCCGCGCTCGAGCGAGCGCGCGGGCAGCCAGACGAGCGAGATCGACCCTACCGCGTCAGCGGTTTAGTTCAACTCGAGTTCGGCCACAGGATAGGCAGGTCTGCGTATGGGGGCAACCCCGGCGAGGCCACGCCGTCCGTCTCGACGGGCCGAGGAAACCATGCCTGCGTTCACGCTCCGGTGGCTCACAACGATACTCCATACGTCGAGACTCGGCAATGCGGCGCCTTGCACCGCTGAGGAAAGCACGGGGCGGGTCCGCGGAGACGCGGCTCGCGCGGTCGGCCCCGAGCGGGTATCATGGAGCCCATGACGCACGCCTCCGATCTCGCCCCCGGCGCCCGCAACGCCGTCCGGACGTGCCTGCGCGTCGCGCCGGACGAGCGCGTCGTCCTGATCACCGATCGCGAGACCGAGGAGATCGCCGCGAGCCTCGCGGCCGAGGTCCGCGGGGTCGGGGCGCCGCTCGAGCTGCACGTTCTCGAGGCGTACGGCTCTCGGCCGATGTCCGCGATGCCGGCGGCCGCCCTCACCGCGCTCGAGCGCGCCGACGTCTCGATCTATGCGGCCCAGCCGAAGCCGGGCGAGCTCTTGGCGCGCATCGAGATGACCCGTGTCGTCAACCGGCGCCGGATCCGCCACGCCCACATGGTCTCGATCTCCCGCCGCATCATGCTGGAAGGAATGCAGGCCGACTTCGAGCGCGTGGACGCGCTGAGCACCCGCGTCCGGGAGCGCGCCGTCCGCACCCGGCGGATCAGGGCCAAGTCCCGGGCCGGGACGCACGTCGAGGCCACCTTCGACCCCGCGATCCGCTGGCTC
Source organism: uncultured bacterium (assembly GCA_964416315.1). Lineage (GTDB taxonomy): Bacteria > Methylomirabilota > Methylomirabilia > Rokubacteriales > DASRDR01 > CAYQDR01. Next base: position 16,380 of record CAYQDR010000012.1, on the reverse strand, counting down.
AAGACGAGCGGCCTCATTACCCCGGAAAAGTGGGCGAACCTCCCCGGCGGCGAGGTCCTCACCGCGCCGGCCCGGGTGGACGGGGTCTACGTCGTGGACGGGGTGCTCGGCGACTGGCTCTGCGCCCGCTACGGCGACCTCGAGGCGACGCCGCTGACGGTGACGATCGAGAACAGCCGGATCGTGGACGCCCGGTGCGACCGGCGCGACCTCGTCGAGGACTTCCGCGCCTACACGCGGACCCACGAGAACTCGGACCGCGTCGGCGAGTTCGCCATCGGCACCAACATCGCCGTCCGCTCGATCATCGGGAACATCCTCCAGGACGAGAAGATCCCGGGGGTCCACCTCGCCTTCGGGCACCCCTACTCCGAGCACACCGGGGCGTCCTGGTCCTGCCCCACGCACCTCGACGTCGTCGGCCGCCACTTCGACATCTGGATGGACGACGAGCGGATCATGGCCGACGGGGAGTTCCTAATCTAGGCGTGCGAGCCGCCGATCGGGTGGGGCGTGGTTAGAAGCCGAACCAGCCGAACCGTCGGAAGAGCCGCACCGTGACCCCGACGGCGCCCGCGATGACCAGCACGAAGGCGAGCGTCACGATCAGGTAGGGGTTCAGGACGAGCGACCACATCCCGAGGTCCGGCCACGCGATGCCGAGCCGAGCCATGACCCTCAGGGAGCCCAGGAACCCCAGGCCAGCGCCGAGGAACCAGGGGGCACACCGCTGGCGCCAGCCGAGCGCCAGGAGCGTCGCCGCCACGATCAGGATCAGGGCCACGGCCATCGCCACGCCCGCCCCCCTCCGCCCATGATCCCCGAACTCCGCCGCGCCTACAACGCCGCCTTCACCGACGCGAAGTACGCCACCTACCGCCGCCGTCTCGCGGAAGGTGCGGGCTGTCCGGTCGAGTTCCGGGTCGCGGAGTCGCCGATCTTCCTCCCCGCCGAGCTGCGCGAGGCGATGGTCCGCGCGACACACGAGATCCTGGGGCAGCTCATGGCCCCGGGGCACCAGCGCGCCTCGCTCGCGGCGGTCCCGCCCGGGTTCGACGTCCCGGGGTGCGACGCCCACCCGCTCTTCGTCCAGGTGGACTTCGCCGTGACGCGCGAGGGGGACCACCCGGACGGGCGGCTCGTCCCGCGGCTCATCGAGCTCCAGGGTTTCCCCTCCCTCTACGGCTTCCAGCTCTTCCAGGCGCTCGAGCTGCGCAAGCTCGTCCCCGGCGGCGAGCGCCTCGAGTTCCTGCTCTCGAACCTGGACGTCGAGGGCTACCGGCGGGTCGTGGGTGAGGCGATCCGCGGCGGGCACCCGGCGGAGCACGCCGTCCTGCTCGACCTCGATCCGCCGACGCAGAAGACCTACCCCGACTTCGCGATGACGGAGAAGCTCTGGGGCGTCCGCGCGATCTGCCCGACGACCCTCGAGAAGCGCGGGCGCGAGCTCTGGTACCGGCGCGACGGAAACCCGACCCGGATCCTCCGCATCTACAACCGGGTCATCGTGGACGAGCTCGTGGCGAAGAAGGTCGAGCTGCCCTTCCGCTACACGGAGCCGCTCGACGTCGAATGGGCGGGACACCCGAACTGGTACTTCCGCTGGAGCAAGCACGCGCTCCCCTGGCTCCGCCACCCGGCGGTGCCGGAGGCCGTCCTCCTCTCGGACCTCGACCGCCCGCCGGACGACCTCGACCGCTGGGTGCTCAAGCCGCTCTTCTCCTTCGCGGGCACCGGCGTGAAGGTGGACGTGACGCCCGCCGACCTGGACGCGATCCCGGCCGAGTGCCGCCGCCAGACCCTGCTCATGCGGAAGGTCGAGTACGCCCCGGTCATCGACACGGTGGACGGGAACCGCTCGAAGGCCGAGGTGCGCATCATGGTCGTCTGGACGGCCCGCGGGCCGATGCCCGTCACGACGCTCGTCCGGCTCTCGCAGGGGAAGATGATGGGCGTGGACTACAACAAGGACCGGACCTGGGTGGGCGCCTCGACGAGCCTGTGGCCGTGAGGAGCCGGAGGATGCCGAGATGAACATCGCACACGTCCTCGCGCGGAAGGGGACGAAGGTGGTCACCATCCGCCCGGAGCAGGCGATCCGCGAGGCGCTCACCGTGCTCGCCGAGCACAACATCGGCGCGCTGGTCGTTGTGGACGAGGGTTGCAAGTCCCTCGGGATCCTCTCCGAGCGGGACATCGTCCGCGAGGCGGCCCGGAACGAGCGCGTCTTCGCGCGGACGGTCGCCGAGCTGATGACCCGGGACGTCATCGTCGGGGCGCCCGAGGACGACCTGCGCTCGGTGGGGCACACCATGAGCGAGCGGCGCATCCGCCACGTACCGGTCATGGACAAGGGCTGCCTCGTCGGGATCGTCTCCATCGGCGACGTCGTGAAGGCCGAGCGCGACCAGTACAAGGGCGAGGTGGACACGCTGCAGATCCAGCTCATCGAAGACCGGCCGTGACGCGCGCGCCGATCCGAACCCCCGACCGACCGCTGCGCGTCGCGATCATCGGGGCCGGCCCCGCCGGCTACTACGCCGCCGACCACCTCCTGCGGCAGGACGGCCTCACGGTCTCGGTGGACATGTTCGACCGGCTCCCGACGCCGTACGGCCTCGTCCGCTTCGGCGTCGCGCCCGATCATCAGAAGATCAAGACGGTGACGGCGGCCTTCGACAAGGTCGCCGCCCACCCGCGCTTCCGCTTCTACGGGTTCGTCGAGCTGGGCAAGGACCTGGCGCCGGCCGACCTCCGGGAGAACTACCACCAGATCCTCTACGCGACGGGCGCCCAGACCGACCGCCGCATGGGCATCCCCGGCGAGGACCTCCGCGGGAGCCACCCGGCGACGGAGTTCGTGGCCTGGTACAACGGCCATCCCGACTACGTCGACTACCAGTTCGATCTCGAGCAGGAGCGCGTGGCGGTGGTCGGCGTCGGGAACGTGGCGGTGGACGTGGCCCGCGTCCTCTGCCGCTCGGCCGCGGAGCTCGCGACCACGGACATCGCTGACGATGCGCTGGCAGCACTCCGGGGGAGCCGCGTCCGGGAGGTCTACCTCCTCGGGCGGCGCGGGCCCGCCCAGGCCGCGTTCACGAACCCGGAGATCAAGGAGCTCGGCGAGCTGGCCGACGCCGACGTCACGGCCCGGCCGGACGAGGTCGAGCTGGACCCCCTGAGCCGGGCCGAGCTGGAGCGGAGCCCGGACCGCGCGACCACGAAGAAGGTGGAGATCCTCCAGGGCTACGCGCTCCGGAAGCCGCGCGGCAAGCCCCGGACGCTAGTCATCCGCTTGCTGGTCTCTCCCGTGGAGCTCGTCGGCGATGCGACCGGCCGAGTCGTCGCGATCCGTCTCGCGCGCACCGAGCTGTACGCGACGCCCGCCGGGACGCTCCAGGCCTGCCCGACCGACCGCGTCGAGGAGCTGCCCGTCGGCCTCGTCTTCCGCTCCGTCGGGTACCGCGGGGTTCCGCTCCCCGGCGTGCCGTTCCACGACCGGTGGGGCGTCATCCTGAACGAGAAGGGACGCGTGCTCGACCCCGACTCCCCGCAACCCGTGGTCGGCGAGTACGCCGCCGGCTGGATCAAGCGCGGACCGACCGGCGTCATCGGCACGAACAAGCCGGACGCCGCCGAGACCGTGACCGCCATGCTCGAGGATGCGGCGCGCGGGGCCGTCCTCACGCCCGCCCACCCCGAGCCCGCCGCCGCGGAGGCGCTCGTCCGCCAGCGGCAGCCGAACTGCTTCTCCTACGCGGACTGGCTCCGCCTGAACGAGCAGGAGGTCGCCCGCGGACGCGCCGCGGGCCGCCCGCGCGTGAAGTTCACGCGCGTCGAGGAGATGCTCGCCGCCCTCGGGCGGTGAGCGTGCTCGCCCAACGGCTCGCCCGGCCGCGCGCTCTGGTCGCGGCGCTTCGCGCGCGGGCTTCCCCCGCGCAATCCGCACTGGGGGGAGGTCCGGCCTCCCGAGAGGAAGGGGGGCTCGTCACGGCACGTAGTGGCGGATCTGGACCTTCCACCACGGCCAGTCGTGGCCGTAGGGGGCGCCCCAGATGTGCCCCCGGTGCGGGATCCCCTTCGCCTGGAGGATCCCGATGAGCCGCTTCGAGCCCTCCAGGATGTTGTCCGTCTCCCCGGTCACGATGCAGATGTCGAGCCGCGAGAGCCGCTCGGCCCACTCGGGCCCCATGTTCGGGACGTAGGCCGTCGGGCAGTGGAAGTAGGCCGTGTCGTCCCAGTACCCGTCGAGGAAGGCGTGGATGTCGTATTTCCCCGAGAAGCCGACGACCTTGTCCACCACGTCCGGGTGGCGGAAGCCGAAGTTCACGGCGTGGTAGGCGCCGAAGCTCGCCCCGAGGGTCGCCACCTTCGCGCCCCCGGCCCGCCCGCGGAGCCAGGGCAGAACCTCGCCGGAGAGGTATCGATCGTACTGGTCGTGCCGGACGAGCCGCTCGGCGGGGTGGCGGTGCGCGGCGTAGAGGCTCTCCTCGTCCACGCTGTCCACGCACGTGACCTGGATCGCGCCCCCGTCGATCAGGTCGGCGACGGCGCCGATGAGTCCGAAGTCCTCGTATTGATAGAATCGTCCCTGGGAGGTCGGGAACCAGAGCATCGGCCGCCCCGCGTGGCCGAAGTGGAGCAGCTCCATCTTCCGGCCCAGGGTCGGCGAGTCCCAGAAGACGTGTTCGCGCTGCATGGGTCCTCAAGACCTTACAGCAGGCGGGGCATGCCGTCGAGGGCAGAACAGGTGGTGATGACCCGCATCGGGGCACACGGTAGGGTGGTAACGTCGATCGACCGAAGCCACGGAGGGCCGCCATGCCGCTCGCGAACGTCGACGGGGTCAAGCTCTACTACGAGGAAGTCGGCCAGGGCCTGCCGCTCGTGTTCGTCCACGAGTTCGCCGGCGACCACCGCTCCTGGCGGCCCCAGGTCCGGTTCTTCGCCCGCCGCTACCGCACTGTCGCCTACAACGCCCGGGGCTATCCGCCGTCCGCGGTGCCTGAGGACCCGGCCGCGTACTCGCAGGACCGCGCGGTGGACGACATCCGCGGCCTGCTCGACGCCCTGGGGATCCGGAAGGCCCACGTCTGCGGCCTCTCCATGGGCGGCTACGCGACGCTCCACTTCGGCCTGCGCTATCCCGAGCGCGCGCTCTCGCTCGTCGTGGCCGGCGCGGGCTACGGCAGCGTGTCCGGCGACCGCGAGAAGTTCCGGCAGGAGGCCGAGCTGACGGCGAAGCGGCTCGAGACCGAGGGCATGGAGAAGGCGGCCGAGTTCTACGCCCGGGGGCCGGCGCGCGTGCAGTTCATGGACAAGGACCCCCTCGGCTGGCAGGAGTTCCACGAGCAGCTCGCCGGCGGTTCCGCCCGGGGCCGCGCCCTCACCCTGCGCGGCGTCCAGATGACGCGGCCGTCCGTCTTCGAGCTGGGCGACCGCCTGGCACAGTGCGAGGTGCCGACGCTGATCATGACCGGCGACGAGGACGACCCCTGCCTCGAACCGGGGATCTTCATGAAGCGGAAGATGCCGTACTCGGGTCTCGTCGTGCTCCCGAAGTCGGGGCACGCGATCAACCTCGAGGAGCCCGCGCTCTTCAACCGGGCCGTGCTCGACTTCCTCAGCGCCGTGGACGCCGGCCGCTGGACCCGGCGCAACCCGGCCTCCCAGACGGGCTCGGCCATCCTGCCCGTGGGCCCGACGCGCTGACGCGGCACGCAGTCTCTCCCCTCGCAGTTCCAGGGGCCGCGACGCGTGCTGCTCGCCCCGGCCGCTGACCGCGGGTGTCTGGAGTGCCCCAGCCACATGGACCCCTTTCTCGCTGCGCTCGCGAGCGCGATCATGCATGCGGCCTGGAACGCGGCCGCTCGCCTCCGGTCCGATCCGGGTCAGGGCCTGGCGGTCGTCGTCTCTCCTCGTGCTCTACGCGTTCACGCACGGGCCGACGGGACCCATCGCGGCGCTGCGCGAGACGAATGTCCTGTTCGCGACGGCCTTCGCGGCCTGGATCCTCGCCGAGCGGGTCGGGCGCATCGAGTGGCTGTCGGCGGTGATTGCCGTGGCCGGGATCGCGCTCTTGCGGCTGGGCTGAGCGCCTGGCTCAAGCGCGGATACCGGTCGGGCCGGTCGAAGCGGAGAGCCCGGGTGCCGGCGCGCCGAGCTCGCCCCCGTCGTCTGCGCCGATCCCCGGGAGGGTGAGCTCCTCCGCGAGGTGGCAGCGGACGAGGTGGCCCGGTGCCACCTCGCGCAGGGCCGGGGGCTCGGCCCGGCACCGCTCCACCGCGAAGGGGCAGCGCGGGTGGAAGTAGCACCCGGGCGGCGGGCTCGCGGGGTTCGCCACCTCGCCCCGGAGCGCGACATCGCCGCTCGGGAGGCGGGGGTCGGGGACCGGGACGGCGCGCATCAGCGCCGCCGTGTAGGGGTGCCGCGGTCGCGTGAAGATCGCGCCCGCCGCGGCCGTCTCGACGAGCTGGCCCACGTACATCACCGCCACGCGGTCGCTGATGTGCTTGACCACGGAGAGGTCGTGCGCCACGAAGAGGTACGTGAGGTGCAGCCGCCCCTGCAGCTCCAGGAGCAGGTTCAGCACCTGGGCCTGCACCGACACGTCAAGCGCCGAGACCGGCTCGTCGGCCACGACGAGCCGGGGCTGCGTGGCCAGGGCCCGCGCGATGCCGATCCGCTGGCGCTGCCCGCCGCTGAACGCGTGCGGGAACCGGTGCATGTACTCGGGCCTGAGCCCGACGAGGCCCACCAGCTCCTCGACCCGCGCCATGCGCGCCCGGCGGTCCCGCAGCCCGTTGACGAGGAGCGGCTCCCCGATGTTATCGAAGACCGTCATCCTGGGATTCAGCGACCCGAAGGGATCCTGGAAGATCATCTGGATCTGCGGGCGCAGCGGCCTCAGGTCCTTCCGCGACAGGGGCGCCAGGTCCACCACGCGGCCCTCCCGCGTCCGGAAGAGGATCTGGCCGTCCGAGGGGACCATCGCCCGCAGGATGCACCGGGCCGTGGTCGTCTTGCCGCAGCCGCTCTCGCCGACCAGGCCGAGCGTCTCGCCCTCGCGGATCACGAAGCTCACGTCGTCCACGGCGCGGACGTGGCCGACGACGCGCCGGGCAAAGCCCTTCTGGATGGGGAAGAACTTCCGCAGGTTCCGCACCTCCAGGAGTGACGCCGCCGCGGCGCTCGCCGCGTCGGACCTCACGCCCGATCCTCCACGTCGTGGTGGAGAAAGCAGCTCACCGCCTGCTGCTCGCCCACCGCCACGAGGCCGGGGACCCGCCGTGCGCACTTGTCCGGAAGGGCGTCCTGACAGCGCGGGTGGAACGGGCACCCCGGGGGGCGGTTGAACGGGTGCGGGATGGAGCCGCTGATGATCGGCAGCCGCGCGCGGGGCGCCGAGCGGACGCTCGGGATCGAGCGGAGGAGGGCCCGGGTGTAGGGATGCTTCGGCGCGTGGAAGATGGCGTCCACCGGGCCCTGCTCCATGACCCGGCCCAGGTACATCACGACGACGTAGTGCGCGATCTGGGCGATCACGCCGAGGTCGTGCGTGATGAAGATGATGGCGGTCCGGTGCTTCCGCTGGAGCTCCCGCAGCAGGTTCAGCACCTGCGCCTGCGTCGTGACGTCGATCGCCGTCGTGGGCTCGTCGGCGATGAGGAGCCGGGGGCGGCACGACAGCGCCATGGCGATCATCGCGCGCTGGCGAAGCCCGCCCGAGAGCTGCCAGGAGTAGGCGTCCACGCGCTGCTCCGGCATCGAGATCCCGACGTCCCGGAAGAGATCCACGGTCATCTGCCGGGCCTCGCCCCGGCTCACCGGCGGGCCCTCGGGGCGCCAGTGGTGCTGGTGCACCCGGATGGCCTCGATGACCTGGTCGCCGACCGTGTGGACCGGGCTGAACGCCGCCATAGGCTCCTGCGGGATCAGCGCGATCTCCGCGCCGCGGATCGCCCGCATCTCCGGCCCCCGCGGGGGCAAGCGCGCCAGGTCCACGACCGCCTCCCCCCCGGCGTCGCCCTCGGCGCCCCACGACCGGCGGCGGAAGAGGATCTCCCCGGCGACGATGCGGCCCGGCTGCTCGACGATCTGGAGGATCGCCTTCACCGTCACGCTCTTGCCGCAGCCCGACTCCCCCACGATGCCAACGACCTGACCCGGGAAGACGTCGAAGCTCACCCCGTCCACCGCCCGGACGACGCCCTCGTCGAGGAAGAAGTGAGCCTTGAGGTTGCGGACCGAGAGGAGCCGCGCATCCTCGCGCACCGGGGCTGGAGCCCGGTCAGTCATCAGGCCCCCTCACCCTGCCCTCTCCCCCGCTGGGGGCGAGGGAGACCGCTCGCCGTCAGTGACTGTAGGGATCGGCGGCATCCCGGAGCCCGTCCCCGACCAGGTTGAAGGCCAGGACGGCGACGATGACCACGAGCCCGGGGACGAGGAGCCAGGGCGCCAGGGCGAGCGTCTGGAGGTTCTGCGCCTCCTGGAGGAGCACGCCCCAGCTGATCGCCGGCGGCCGGAGGCCCAGCCCGAGGAACGACAGCGACGTCTCGTTGATGATCATCGCGGGGATCGCGAGCGTGCTGGTGGCGATGATGTGGGAGAGGAACGTCGGCACCATGTGCCGCCCGATGATGCGCCTGCGGCTGCAGCCGGCGAGCTCCGCGGCCAGCACGAAGTCCTCCTCCCGGAGCGCGAGGAAGCGGCCGCGGACCTCCCGGCCGAGCGTCGTCCAGCCGACCAGCGAGAGGATGACCGTGATGGCGAAGAAGACCTGCTGCGGCGTCCACTCGCGGGGAAGCGCCGCCGTCAGCGCGAGCCAGATCGGGATCGTGGGCAAGGACTGCAGGAGCTCGATCACGCGCTGGATCACGAGGTCGGGGAGCCCGCCGAAGTAGCCGGAGATCCCGCCGAGGACCACGCCCAGGATCACGGAGAGCGTCACCGCGACCAGCCCGATGGTCATCGAGATCTGGGTCCCGTGCATGAGCCGCGACCACTGGTCGCGCCCGAGCCGGTCTGTCCCCAGGAGGTAGATCCGCTCGCGCGAGTCGTCCGACGGCCCGCCCAGGAGGTGGACGGTCGTCGGAACGAGGCCGAGGACCCGGTAGGGGTAGCCCCGGACGAAGAACCGGACGTGGAGCTTCCGGCTCTCGTCCACCTGCCACTCCATCCGGAGCGTCGTCGGGTTCCGCTTCCCCACCACGGCAGGCGCCCAGGGCCGGAGCCGCCCCTCGTCGAAGAGGTGGAGCCGCTGGACCGGGATGAAGGCCAGGCGCGCGTCGGTGAGCTCGGGATGCTGGGTGCTGAAGACGTCGGGGCAGAGGACGACGGCGTACAGCGCGAGGAGGACGCCGGCGCTCAGGAGGGCGAGGCGATGCTTGCGGAAGCGCCACCAGACGAGCGTCCAGTTCGACGCGACGGAGACCCGTTCCTCGGCCTCGGCGCCCTCCGCCTCGACCGCGAGCGGCGCCAGGGCCGGCGCGGCGGGCTCGGAGCGCTCGGGGTCGGCCGCGCCAGCGGCCACGTCAGGCGTCCTCCACGCTGATGCGCGGGTCGAGCCACGCGAGGAGCACGTCCGACATGAGCGTGCCGACGATCGCGAGGAAGCAGTAGATCAGGAGGATGCTGCCCGCCAGGTACATGTCCTGGTTGATGAGCGCACGGAGGAGGAGCGGCCCGATGTTCGGCAGGTTCATCACGGTCGCGACGATCAGGCTCCCGGAGAAGAGCGCCGGGAGGTACCAGCCGATCGTGCTCACCAGCGGGTTCAGCGCGAGGCGCGCCGGATAGCGGAGCACCAGGCGCCACTCGGAGAGGCCCTTCGCGCGGGCGGTCACGACGTAGGGCTTGTTCAGCTCGTCGAGCAGGTTCGCCCGCATCACCCGCGTGAGCCGCGCCGTGCCGGCGACGCCGAGAACCACCGCCGGCAGCCAGATGTGCTGGAGCAGGTCCACCACCCTGGCCCAGCTCCACGGCGCCTCCACGAACTCGGAGGAGAACAGCCCGGTCACGCCGATGCCGAAGTAGGCGAACGCGACCCACATGAGGACCAGGGCCAGCATGAAGTTGGGGGTCGCGACGCCGATGTAGTTCAGGACCGTGAAGACGTAGTCGAGGAACGAGCGCTGGTGAGTGGCGGAGTAGATCCCGGCCGGGACTGCGACGATCCAGGTGAAGACGAACGACAGGAGCGCGAGCACCACCGTCAGGACCAGCCGCTCCCCGATCAGCTCCGTGTTGGGGCGCTGGTACTCGAGCGAGAGCCCGAGGTTGCCGCGCAGGACGTTGTTCATCCACCGGAGGTACTGGATGTGGAGCGGCTGGTCAAGGCCATACTCGCGCTTGAGGGCCTCAAGCTGCTCGGCCTCGATGGACGAGCCGGATGCCGCGAGGGTCGCCGTGTAGGCGGTCAGGAAGTCGCCCGGCGGGGCCTGGACGAGCGCGAAGACCGCCACGGAGAAGACGAAGAGGAGGAGGGGGAGGAGGACGAGCCGCCGCAGGACGTATCGGGTCATCGGATTACGCCCTCACGGCGATGGGTCTCCTTCCCTTCACTTCCGGCCGGAGCCGCACGGCGCATTCCTGACACTGGACTTGAGGCTAGGCCATTGTCGGAGTCATGCCTTGAGAAGTGCCTCGGTTTCCGGGGTAATCCGTCGCGCTCACCAGGCGTAGACGAGGAAAGCCACGAGTTCCGCCGTGGCTCCGACGAGTGCACAGCCAAAGACCGGATAGAACAAGTAGCCCGCAAGCAGGAACATCGGATTCCAGACGATCGGTACCGCCAAAGCACCGACGAGCACAAACCGAAGGAGGAAATCTCTCACGAGCGACCCGCGCCTGGTCTGTGCTGTGTCGAATGCCGGGGTGAAGCGCTTGCGGAAGACATCAACAAGCACGCCGACGGAGGCCTTGTAGTTCAGCCACAGGACAAACGTCACCCACGCCACAATCAGAAAGGCCGCCGGGGGCAGCAGAGCAGCAAGCATCGCAGTTACCAGAAGGGTGACCAGCGGATGCGTCATCCGTGGGGAAAGCAACCACAGCACAACAAAGGTGATGAGTGACGCGGCAAGCCACGCCCTCGGGTTCCAGAGTGCGAGCAGGTCAATAAGGTGCAAACGCGATGGGCGCCTGAGGTGAGCGGGTCGTGGTTGACTCCGAGGCGAGGTCGGGGCAGACACCGGAGAGGTTGGAGGTCCTTGCTGTGGGCCGCCGAATCTTGCCGAATCGTACTCCCGCCGGCGCTCGGGATCCTTGAGGACTGCATACCCCCCATTCACCTGCTGCATCTTTCGCGTCGCCCACGCCCGCTGAAGATACGTCGCGAATCGGTCTGGGTGATACTTCATCGCCGCGCGTCTGTACGCAGACTTGACCTCGTCGGCGCTCGCGGAGGCGTCCACACCGAGGACATCGTAGTAATCCGCGACACGCTGCGACTGATCGCTCATCCCTCGATCGGCCGGCGGGCCTGGTGATAGAGCCGGACAACCTGAAAGGTATCCGCCGACTTCCGATAGTAGAGCCGATAGGGTGGGATCGGCCAGGTCTGCACTGTGCGCCCGTCGTGGAGGCGGACAATCCGGCCCTCCACTCCGCCGGCAGCGAGCAGTCCAATGATCTCAGCGACGCGAGCCAGGAAGCGGTTGGCTATCTCTGGGCTGTCTACAGCGACCCGGCGATAAGCCTCGCCAATGTCGTCTCGCGCTTGGGGCGAGACGACAATAGTCATCGGTCACCGCTGCTTCTGGTCCCCGCGGAGCTGCCTCACCACATCGGCGAGGGATATTCCCCGACCGGCGTCGAGAGCGTCGAGAGCCGTAGCAATCCCGGCCTCTTCGTCTGCGGTCAGGTTAACCTCGTCGAGGGGCTCGACCACATAGCGCCCAGGTGGGAGACCACGCAGTTGTTCGGGCATCTGGCGGCCGTCCCACTCGATGATCGTCGGGGCCATGGCTTGCTCCTCAGTAGTCCCCCGCTAGCTTACCACTCGTTGCAAGGATACGCCGGGCTTGGGAACGCCCGGCCCCGCGAGCGAAGATGCGGGACCGGGCGCAATGGCACGCGCGGCTACCGGGCGAAGAAGAACTGCTCCGGGCGGGCGTTCCCGGGGCTCCGGAGGGGCCAGTCGTTGCCCAGCGTCGTGGGCACGTTGCGGAGCCGGGTGTTGGCCACGACGACCCCCTGGACCATCGGGGTCAGGCCGATCGTCCCGACCTCGTAGAGGTTGTCCGCCCAGATCCGGAAGATCTCCTGCGCCGCCTTGACCTGCCCGTCGGGGCCGACCGTCCGCGCGGTATCGACGAGCTCGACGATCTTCTTGATCGGCGCCGGCGGCTCCATGCCCTCCTTGCCCTTGGTCTCGTACCACTGTTTGAACAGCGGCCCCGTGGTCAGGATTGGGTGAGTGCGCACGTCCACCTTGGCGTTGCCGGTGAACGGGAAGGCGGTCGTGTCCTCGTTCCACATCTCGGTCTGCAGCTCGTTGGCGTCGCGCATCCTGAAGTGGAGCGCCCGCTCGCGGATCTGCACGACCGTCTTGACCGCGACCGTCTCCCAGTCCTTCGCGATGAGCTGGGCCACGTCCGACCACTCCGCGAAGGCCGGCACGACGGACAGCTCGATCGCCACGGGCTTGCCGTTCGGCAGGAGCCGGATGCCCTGGGCGTCCTTGCGGGTGAGGCCGATGCCGTCGAGCAGCTTGTTGGCTTCGTCCGGCTTGAACTGCGTGTACTTCTTCGCCCACTCGTCCCCGGGGAAGTACGGGTGCCAGGGAGCGGGCACGCCCTGGCGCGGCTCGCCGAGGCCGAGGAACACGGATTCCTTGATCTGGTCGCGGTTGATCGCGTAGGAGAGCGCGATGCGGAACTCCTTCGTCGCGAGGAGGCGGCCGATCTCTGGGTCGGCCTTGTACGACTGGTTGAACGCGACCACCGCGTCCGCGCCGCCGAACGTCGGCCAGGTGATGACGCGATACTTCCCGGCCTTCTCGTTCTCCTTGAAGACCGGGTAGTTCCTCATCTGGATGTGGCGCTCCTGCATGTCCAGCTCGCCGGCGATCGCGGCCAGGTTGAGCGCCTGGATGTCGGCGAAGAACGTGAAGCGGACCTCGTCGATGTAGGGCAACTGGTTCCCGTCCGGGTCCACGCCGACGAAGTAGGGATTCCGCCGCAGGACCAGCACCTGGTCGCTCACCCGGGTCGCAGGCACCCACGCCCCCATCGTCGGGCGCTCCGGGTTCTCGAACGGCGCGTTCCGCGCGGCGAACAGCTCGGCCCAGGTCTTGAAGCCCGCCGCGGCGACGAGCTTGTCGATGTCCTCCTTCTTCGCGTACTTCGGGTGGAACTTCTTGAGGTAGTGCGCGGGGAGGAAGACGGCGTAGGTCCGGTCCCCCCCGTCCTCGTTGGCCAGCGCCGTCAGGAACAGGGTGGCCGGCTGCTTGTAGGTGAAACGGACCGTTTGCGCGTCGACCTTCTCGACCGACGCCGGCGTCCCGTCGGTGTTGCGCATCCACGCCCGCACGACCGCCATCAGGTCCTTGTTCAAAACGACGTCCCTGTACCAGAAGAGGATGTCGTCGGCGGTGAACGGCGCGCCGTCCGACCACCGCGCCCCCTTCCGGAGCTTGATGGTCCACGTCTTGAAGTCCTTCGACGACTCCCAGCCCGCGGCGATCTTGGGCTCGATCTTGGCGCCGTCCGGCGAGAAGCGCACGAGCGCGTCGTACACGACCCGCACGTAGTTGTTGAAGTCGGCGGGCCCGAGGAAGGCGCGCCGCCAGACGCCGCCGTACTGGCCGGTCCGCTCGACGACCGGGACGACCAGCGGGTCCTGGGGGAGCCGCTTCTCCACAGGCGGGAGCTTGCCCGCCTTGACCTGCTCGGCCAGGGTCGGGGCTTCCTTGAACTTCGTGGGGGTCTGGGCCGCGGCGATCGCCGCCGACAGGCCGAGCGCCAGGACGACCACGACGGCCATCGCGCGAGCGTGCCATCCGGTTGGGGTCATGTCGGGATCCTCCTCTTCGGATCGGCGGTGCATCCAAGGTGCCGGGACAGTCCGGCCGGGTCAGGGCGTGCCGGTAGCATGGCGGGGTTGTCGCGGAATTTCAAGGGGGTCGTCCGACGCTGTCCGTGGCCCTCACGGCGGTCGGCGGCGTGCTCTACGCGCAGTACTCGTGGATCTCCGCTGGCCTGCGGAAACCCAGCGACCTGCCGGTGGGCAGTCTCCTAGCCGAAGAGCCGGCCCACCAGCGCGACCTCGCCCATGATCCAGCACCCGAGGCTCACGGAGAGGGCCCCGGTCGCCAGCCGGAGGGAGTCGGCGAGCCACGCGACGCGCGGCAGCGTCACGGCGAATGGGAGCGCGATCGCCAGGCTCACGAGCGCCATGCCGAGCACCGAGCCGGCGCCGAAGAACGCGACGCAGGCGAGCCCGGCCGCGACCGACTGGAACCGGGAGACCACGAGCAGCAGGAGCGCCGCGCTCCCCGCGAGCCCGTGGGCCATCCCCGTGAGCAGCGAGACCACGGCGCTGCGCTCGGCGTGGGCGTGGTCGTGGGCGGGCCCGGCGGCGTGGGCGTGGAAGTGGACGTGGACTGCGTCGTCGTGCGCGTGCGAGTGGGCGTGGACGCGCCGGCGCCGATACCCCGCAAACACCCGGAGCCCGAGCGCCACGAGGAGGCCGCCGATCATGAACTCGAAGGCCGCGGCGAGGCGCTCGGGGATCGCCAGGCGGAGGCCGAGCACGACGACGGCGGCGCCGGCGAGCGCGAGCGTGTGGCCGAGGCCCCACGCGACCCCGAGCCGGGCGGCACGCCGGAGACCGGACGCTCGGCTGAGGATCGTCGAAACCGCGACGACGTGGTCGGCGTCGAGCGCGTGCCCCATGCCGAGGAGGAACCCGAGGGTCAGCGCGGGCAGGAGGTCCGGGCTCATCGCCCCGAGGATAGCCCGCCCGACTGGCCTGGTCAACGCGCGCCCCCGGTGCCGCCCGGCCGCGCCCCGAGCGCATTGACACTGCGTGAGCCCCATGCTATCAGGGGGGCCAGTCCCAGACATCCCTGCCCCGCCAACGGAAGGCAGTCCCCGTTTCGGGAATGCCGCTGAAGGAGGACGCTTCGCCGTCTCGTCGCCCCCGTGGTCGCGGTGGCCCTCATCGCCCTCGCGGCCGGACTCACAGGCGCCCAGGACCTCCGGGGCCCGATCAAGGTCGGGGTCCTCTACGACCTGACCGGGCCCTTCGCGGCGGCGGGCGCGGTCCCCGGCAGCATCGGGACCAAGATCGCCATCGACATGGTGAACGAGAAGGGCGGCGTCCTCGGCAAGTACCGGATCCAGCCCATCGCCGGGGACTCGCAGTCGAAGCCGGACGTTGCCATCAACGAGGCCGAGCGGCTCCTGAGCGTGGAGAAGGTGGACATCCTGCTCGGTATCTACTCGAGCGCCATCGCGGTGCCGCTCGCCGAGAAAGTGGACAAGCAGAACCGGCTCCTCTGGATCACCATTGCCATCGACGACCGCGTCTTCAAGGGGCGCGACCTCAAGTACGCCTTCCGCGCTCAGGTCCCTGGCAGCCAGTTCGGCCAGCTCTCGACCCGCTTCATCGCCGACTACGCCGAGGAGCGCTTCAAGATGAAGCCGCAGGACGTCCGGGGTGCCATCATCTACGAGGACGGCCCGTACGGCAGCGGCGTGGCGGCGTCGGGCGAGGCCGAGATGAAGAAGATCGGGATGAAGATGGTGCTCAAGGAAGGGTACTCGGCCAACGCGCCCGACCTCGCCTCGCTCGTCACGAAGCTCAAGGCGGCCCGGCCGGACGTCCTCTTCCACACCGGCTACAACCCGGACATCACCCTCTTCCTCCGCCAGGCCAAGGAGCTCGGCCTCCGCGTCAAGGCCATCGTCGGCCACGGCGCGGGCTACGGCCAGTACGACAAGCTGCGCGAGGCCTTCCGCGAGGACGTGGACCACATCTTCAACGTGGACCCGGTGGCGTCCCAGCTCCTGGATCCGAAGAACTACAAGCCCGTCGAGCTGGGCAGGCTCCGGGACGAGTTCTTGGCGCGCTACAAGAAGGAGACCGGCGTGGACCAGATCCCGCCGCACGCCAGCATGGGCTTCAACCAGACCTGGATCCTGCTGACGGACGTGCTACCGCGGGCCATTCAGAAGCACGGCGGCTGGAGTGCCGACGCGATCCAGAAGGCCGCCCTGGAGACGGACATCCCGGAAGGTGGGACCATCCAGGGCTACGGCGTGAAGTTCGCCGGCCCCGGCCACGAGATGCGGGGGCAGAACCTGCGCGCCTCGCTCGTCGTGATGCAGTACATCGGCGGCAAGACCCAGGTCGTCTACCCGAAGGCCATCGCGA